>DATCHE010000087.1:0-85478 GCA_036508535.1 Bacteroidales bacterium
AAATATTTAAAGAAATAATATCCTGTTTTTATCTCATCATAAACATCTTTTGGAAAGTTCGACAGAAAGTAGAGTTTAAACCCCTGTTTTTTTAACTCCGGAAGGAGTCTTACGTTTTGGTCAAGAGGGAACAAGAGGCTGACACGTAAATTGAAAACATGGGCAATTTCTTCCTTATTAAGGGATGATTTCGAAGCTATAATATCAATTACCTCTTCGGTAGTAAGATCGCCATTATCAAGCATCCCCCACTCTTTACTGCCGAAAATGTCAGAAAGAATTGTGGTTTTAATGTTTTCGGGATAATTTTTCTTGTCAAAAAATTCAGAGGGTCTGAAACTTAAAAGGACATTACCAAGGTCAAAAACAATATTTTTTATCATATCAGGGATTCTTCATACTTATTGGCTGACCTGTGGACTCAAGTACGTTCCACCACAGTTCACTTTCGACATCAATTTTTTTGCGCTTTGCAACAACCATTGGTATGGGCATGAGAGTAAATTGGTTATTCCAGAAACCAATTACAAAATCAGTTTTTCCGGACAGAACACCATGAACAGCATTCTGTGCGAGAAGATTGCAGAATTTACTGTCGTTGGCATTGGCCGGGGCGCTTCTGATAATATAGCTGGGGTCGATATATTTTATTGAATGAGTGAAGTTCTTGGTTTTAAATTCTTCCGATATTTTTTCCTTTAGATAAATACCAATGTCTTTATGTTTTACGTTTCCTGAAGCATCTTTTGTGCTTTCAGCGTTTTCGAAAAACTCTTGTCCGGCCCCCTCCGCCACTACAATTACAGAATGATGGCGTTCTTCAAGACGTTTTCGAAGCACCTTTAAGAATCCTCTCTGTCCGTAAAGGTCAAAAGTTATTTCCGGTATTAAGACAAAATTAACTTCCTGAATAGACAGGGCTGCATTAGCAGCAATAAATCCCGAATCGCGTCCCATTAACTTTACCAGAGCAATTCCGTTATACGCTCCTTCGGCTTCATTATGAGCATTTCTGATGATATCGTTGGCGATAGAAAAGGCTGTTTCAAAACCGAACGATTTCTGAATTAAATCAATATCATTATCTATAGTTTTTGGGATACCGGCAATGCAGATTTTTAATTTTCTTTTTTCAATCTCTTTATGAATAGCGTGAGCTCCCCGCAAAGTGCCGTCCCCGCCAATACAAATCAAGACGTTGATATTCATTATCTCTAAAGTGTCAACCATTTTTTCAACATCCTGATCTCCTCGCGATGATCCCAGAAATGTCCCTCCTGTGAGGTGAATGTTGTTTACTATTTCAGGAGTGAGATCAATTACCGGATGGTTATACTTTGAAATTAATCCTTCATATCCGTATTTAATTCCCAGTACGCGGTTTATACCATATCTGTAATGTAGTTCATTTACGATGCTACGAATAACATTATTTAATCCGGGGCATAGACCCCCGCATGTAATAATTCCAACTTTGGTTTTTGCCGGTTCAAAAAAAATGGTTTCTCTCGGACCTGCTTTTTCAAAAGAGATGGGCGTCTCTCCTGTCTCTCTGCACTTGTTGAAATTTTCAAGGGAAACATCATAAAGAATTCTTTCGGTGTCGTTCACAAATTTATAAATTGGGCTGTCTTCTCTTTGATTCTGTTTCAGAGGTGAAACAACACTCCCCTTTCCAAGAGAAGTAACCAGAAAATCTTCGTATTTCATTTTCTTAAGATTACATAAATAAAGTCCGGGTGAGAAATTTTGTTTTCACCGGCTCCAAAATTAGATAAAAATTTGATTGATTGTAGAATAAGAGGAATCAGATTATCTGTTTTATTCTACCAACGGCACCGTTTTCGAGCATAACTTTAATTCCATGAGGATGCGTTGGCGACGAAGTTAAAACTTCTTTTACCTTTCCTCCGGTAAGCCTTCCGGTCCTTTTGTCTACTGTCAATTCAACCATAACACTAATACCTGGCTTAACATTAGCTCTGCGGGTTCCTTCCATCATCACTTTATTTTAGGTAAATCAGATTACAATAATAAATAAAAAATAAGCCCACTATCATACTTTGTGATTATTGTTATAAAATATTTTTAACAAAAGATATTCTTAAGGCCCTCCACTTTCTAAATTAACCATAGCTCTATACTCTGTGCCCTGCGTCCTGTGCTTTATACCAACCCTAGTTGATCAACCAGATTCCCCGGAGGTATTGGTCTTCCTTTTTTAGTAGCTACTCCGGTAACTATAGCATGCACAATATGCTTATCATCAGGTAGCCTGTATATATCCTGAATAAAATTAAGTCTGGCATTTCCTTCACGTTGAATACTAACACTTACCTTAAATTTGTCCCTGCTACGGAGCGGATACTTATAATCGATTTCAACTTTGGTCACAATCAAATCTATACCTTCTTCATGAAGCTCAACAAAACTGATTCCTTTTGAAAGAAGAAATTCGTGTCTTGCGTGTTCAAGATAGTGATGATAATTAGCATTATTTACTACACCCTGGAGATCGCATTCGTAATCCCTGACAGTAAATTCAAGGCTGTATGGATAATTAGTTTCGGACATAAAAAATGAATTCAGAACATATTATTTTGGAAAACTACCAAAAAACTTTTTAATACCTCCATGAAATTTATGAATACCATTCGGTTTGTAATGCATAAGGATACATTCTCCGGTAATAAAATTGATATCTGATCCTTTGAGTTCATCGAGAGCCTCTTTACTCTCAGCCATCTGTTGGATCCAGATTTGTTTTATCCCTTTTTCCTTTGCTTCCCTTATTACTGAGGCTGTAATTTCCTTTTTAGTCAACACAATTATTCCCTGAACATTTGAAGGAAGCATTTTTACATTTTGATATGATTTTTCTCCCATTATTTCAACAGCTTCCGGGTTAACCGGAACAAGGTTCATTCCTTTTTCTTTTAATTCTTTGAAAGCCGTATACCCGAATTTTTTTGGATTACGGGAAACACCCACCAAAGCAATGGGCTGACTATCAAGAAATTCATTAATTTGTTTTAAAGAGGCCATGGTTCATTCGTGTTAAATAATTTATAAATGAAAGTAATAATTTGGGTTGGAATTCATAACTAAGTATAAAGACTTAAAAATATGAAAAAAATAACATTTGACGTTATTTTTTATTTACTTGGTATTGGGGTTTAACTTAGGCTAACGCAATATGAAAAAATCGGAAGATCGTTCAGGGTATCTGTTTTCAAAAGGGTATTCAAATTATATTTTTATACTGCTGTTTCTGTTATATATGTTCGACTATATCGACAGAATGGTTGTTACCTCAATGTTTACATCAATTGAAAGGGACTGGGGAATTACACATACCCAGAGTGGACTTCTGGTATCTGCGGTATATTGGGCAATTGTTTTGCTCACATTTCCTGTATCTATCCTTGTTGACCGGTGGAGCAGAACCAAGACAATTGGTGTAATGGCAATTATGTGGAGTATGGCAACAGCTCTTTGTGCTCTGACCGGAAATTTTGTTCAACTGTTTATGGCCCGTATGTTAATAGGAGTAGGAGAGGCCGGGTATGCTCCTGGAGGAAGCGCTATGATTTCGGGCTTATATCCCATTGATAAAAGAGCAAAAATGATGGGTATTTGGAATGCAGCAATTCCGCTTGGGTCAGGTATAGGTGTTCTTCTTGGAGGCTTTATTGCTGTAAAACTGGGATGGAAGCACGCGTTTGGAATTGTTGCTATACCAGGATTAATTGTTGCAATACTTTTTCTTTTTGTAAAGGATTATAAAACTGTTGATCTTTCATTTATCGATAAAGCCCAAAACCGGGTAAAGATGGAGAGCAGGGATATCATCAGAGAGTTTGTTTCCAGGCCGTCTGTGATTCTTACCTACTTTGGTATGGCAGCTGTTGTCTTTGTTACAACTTCAATGTTAACATGGTTGCCGACATATTTTGAAAAAGTAAGAGGGATTCCTCAGCAAACAGCAGGACAAATGGCAAGTTCTGTTATGTTGCTTGCCCTCATTGGAGCGCCTCTGGGAGGCTTCTTAACAGACAGATGGAGGAAAACAAGAGCTAATGCAAGGTTGGTTTTCCCGGCAATCTCAACATTATCGTCCGCCATTGTTCTGTTTATCGCATTGGCATTATTAAAAGGGACAGTTCAATATATCTGTCTTTTGTTTTTTGGCCTGCTGATACTTTCCTTTATTTCGGGCGCTGCTGCTGTAACTCAGGATGTAATACATCCCGGATTAAGGGCCACTTCTTATGCGATTGCAGTTGTAGTTCAGAATCTTCTGGGAGCGTCAACAGCTCCCATTGTAATGGGTAAAATATATGATCTTACCAACATTCAGACAGCATTATCGTCGCTTCCGTTTGTTTTGTTAATCGGTGCAATGCTTTTCTGGATAGGATCAAAATATTATATTAAGGATCTTGAGAAGGTGGCAAAGATCAACCTTGAAGTTGGTTGACCTTATTTTTTACGGGATGTAGTGTAATGAACAAACTCTTTAAGGGAATCTTTTACAGAGGATTCCGGGTAGGAATTAAGTATTGAAAGAGCTTTATCGCGGTATAGATTCATTTTAAGATCTGCATATTGCATCCCTCCATACTCTGACACAAAACAGATCACTTCATTTATTTCATCTTTTGACTTTTTCTTCTTTTTAACGATGCCAAGAATATGTCGTCTCTTTAAGTATGGCGCTTGTTCCAGTGCGTGAATTAAAGGAAGAGTTATTTTTTTTTCTTTAATATCGTTACCGGGAGTTTTTCCGGTGAGCCCGGTCCCTTCATAGTCAAGAAGATCGTCCCGTATTTGAAAAGCAATTCCTATGTTTTCTCCAAAATCTTTCATTAACCGGATTGTCCCGGGATCATTTGTGACCGATCTGGCCCCACAGGCAGTACAAGCCGAAAGCAATGCCGCAGTTTTACTTATAATAATCTTAAAGTAATCTTCTTCTTTGATATTAAGTTTTCTGGCTTTTTGCAATTGAAGCAACTCTCCTTCGCTCATCTTTTTAACGGCATCTGAGACAATTTCCAACATATCAAACCGATTCTTTTCTACGCTAATCAGCATTCCCTTTGAAAGCATATAATCTCCAACTAGTACAGCAATTTTCGAATTCCAGAGAGCATTAATAGATAATCCCCCCCTTCTTTCGTGAGCATCATCTACTACATCATCATGGGCAAGCGATGCAGTATGAAGAAGCTCAATAAAAGTTGCCGCAACAAAAGTCGATTCCGCAATTTCCCCGTTGAGTTTTGCTGTAAGAAAGACAAGTAATGGTCTCATCTGTTTGCCTTTGCGACGAAGAATGTAGTTCAGAATAATATTTAGTAACGGGATCTCACTGTGCATAGTTTTGCCAAAGTAGGCTTCAAATTCAGCCATTTCCTTTTCAACGGGTTTCTTAATTCTGGTGAGAACGGGCATAAAAAGTTATTTAGTTCAAATATAGTAAAATCAGGTGTTCATCATAAACTATTGGTTGAATTCCTTCATAGCAATGGTTGGGAGGCAACATATCAACATATTTATATATCTTTGTCTTATGAAATATTTTTGATATGGAATTTAAAGAACTTACTCCGGAAAGCCTTGAGAAAGCAGCAAATATGTTAAAGGCAATAGCTCATCCTATGCGTCTATCAATTGTGGGGTGTCTTGAAGATGGAAAGAAAAGAACGGTCACGGAAATTCATAAACAACTCGGAATAGAACAATCTACTGCATCACATCATCTTGGTATTTTAAAAGACAGGGGTGTCTTAGCTTCAAAAAGAGATGGAAAGAATACCTGGTACTTTTTAAAGCACGAAAATCTTAAAACTTTATTAAGTTGTGTAAGTGGATGTTGCCAGGAAGGGATCTAATTTTCCAACTTGCCTTAAATGTGTTACGAAATATCCTTAAACATTTTCTTTTGGAATAATATTATTGATATTACTCCACATGTTATCGCTGAATCGGCAACATTAAAAACCGGTCTGAAAAACACAAATGACTCTCCCGGTTTAATTGGTGACCAATTGGGCCAATGTGTGTTAATTATCGGGAAGTAAAACATATCAACAACTCTTCCGTGGAGAAATGATGAATACCCGCCCCCCGGAGGAAACAAAATGGCTGTCTGATTATAACTTTCGCTGAATATCAAACCATAAAATGCACTATCGATAATATTTCCGATTGCTCCGGCCATAATTGCGCTGACAGCAAGAATTAATCCCAGGTTCGCTCTTTTGCGGATAAGTGAAGAGAGGAAAAAACCGATACCGGTTATTGCAAGAATGCGGAAGATGCTTAGAATAAACTTACCCGCTTTTCCTCCCATTTCCATACCAAAAGCCATACCATTGTTTTCAATGAAATGGATTACGCCCCAGCTACCAAACAGCCGTATTTCCTGTCCGATTTGCAGATGCGTTTTGATCCAGATTTTAAGAACCTGATCAATTAAAAGAATGAGAAATATAAGGGTAACAGCTTTTTTTCCTAACGACATTTTATTCTATTTAAATTTGTGTGCGCAAAATAGTAAAAAAAGTGATCACATTAATAATCTCCGGAAGAACGGAGGTTCATAAAATAAACCGAGGAGCCCCAAACAAAAAAGTTCCGGAACAGACCGGAACTTTTTAATATTTATATTCGGTTATTGCGGACAATTAATAAGGTTATCTATCTTTTGTTCATTCCAGCAAAACCATTTCCCGTCCAGATAATCGGGGCATTTTACTCTGCCGTTTTTTGTTGAAGTATTCCACTCCACATTGGCAATAAATGTTCCGCGGATATTTGATAAACTAATTTTATAATATGCGTCATATAATGGATTGGTTGTTGTTCCCTTTCCATATTCAATATAATTGTTCAGATAAATATCATTTTTTAGATATGTATACGTTATTGTCCCTATTGTGGCATTGGGTTTTGTCCAGTCAATCTGTAGAATAGGCTCTTGTGTTACCGAACTTTCGTTAAATGTCCAGTTACCGCCAGTCCCATCTAATTTGGAAGTTCCTTCAAACCATACAAATTCCGGAAATCCTCCAGTGCCCTCTCTTGAAATATACATTTTCCACAAAACAGCATTAGAAATTATCTGGCCTGTTAGCCTGGCCTTATAAGTAATGTCTGCCGGACTTACACTATAGCTCCATTGCCATGTATTGTCACTCAGAAATACAGGATTATTATCAAACGCCAGTTTAAAAGCCGAAATTGGTACAGCTAGTGTTGTTGCAGTAATTCCTCTCCAATAGCCGGCAATAAGGGCAGCAAATGTCCAGTTACTGCTAGGGTTACCTTTCTGTTCTGTTATCAGCTCCGCAGATTTTTTCTGGCTTGCAAAATTGGTGAAATCAATTGTAAATGATTCCTGTGGTGGTAAAACCGGCGCTACTCCGTTATCCTTTTTTTTACATGACGTAAAAAACCCTGCCGAAAGGACAAGCATCATGCAAACAGAGAATAGTTTTTTCATAGAGTTATCCCTTATTTAGTAAAAGTAACTGAGAAGGATATAAAAAAATACTTATCTGACGCAAAGATATGAAGTTAGAACCTAATAATCATCTATGGATACAACATTTCTTAATTTTAAAATTGTTGTTATCAGTTGCAATTGAATGCGAATTAGGATTTTATTGTTGCAATTATTCAAAGATACTCTTGACGTACTTTTTCAGATAATGGTAGTGGAACAAAAAATTGATAAATATGCTTGAAGATAGACTCAATGGTTTAATTATCTTTAGGTAATTATTTTTTTATTTAAATTTGAAGAAGAATCAACTGAAGCTTAATCCAAATTGGCCAATTGTAGATTTTTAAAATTTATTTATTCTATTCTGGAATGTTGATCAGGTTCTTGTGATTATGAGTAAAATATTCAATAAAAGACTTTTGAAATTAGCATCATTCTTCTTAGGTAAAAATAAAACTTTACTCACGATCATTTTCTCGACAGGTCTTTTTGTATGTGGTCATTCTGCTGTTTTTAAGGTAGTTGAATCTTCTAAACTTCGTATAGAAGATTCAACAAAACTTTTGATGAAGGATACCCTGAAACTGAAAACAAGTAATATTTCTGATCAACAAATATCGGATTCAGCTTTGTATAAAAAGACAACATTCACTTCTGAAGAGGTTACCAGAGGAGAAAGACTTTTTTATGGTTTGGTTTATCTCGGAAATAAAGCAATAAATTGTTCGGGTTGCCATAATACCAGCGTCTCAGATACTCTAAACTGGAACCCCGATGCGCAGGTAATTTCCAGAAAATACTTAAATAAAAGTGCAAGTGATTTGGGCAAGGTGTTGCTCAGGCCTACCGGGAATAAGATGAAACTTGTTCATAAAGACTTTCAGTTAAGTGCCGAAGATATCGTATTGATTAAAGTCTATATGAATAGATTCGAGAACATTGGACTTAAGCAGAGCAAACTATTAATTACTAATCTTTTGTTGCTCATAATCGCCTCAGTTTTGTTCCTTCTTTCAACTATAGATCTCATAATTAAAAAGATTTATGTAAACCAGCGAATTAACTGGTTTATAATCTCTGTTACAGGAATTATAATTACCTGGATTCTGGCAGTTAGTGCAATTGCATTCGGACGTTCAAAAGGATATTCTCCCGATCAGCCAATAAAATTTTCGCATGCTGTTCATGCCGGACAGAATAAGACGGATTGTAACTACTGCCATTATACCGCAAAAATAAGTAAAACTGCAGGAATTCCTCCCGGTAGCATCTGTTTGAATTGCCACCTGCTGGTTAGAAATGGAACAAGGTCAGGTGTTACCGAGATTGCTAAAGTAATAGACGCCTACGAGAATAAAAAAGCAGTTGAATGGGTAAGAATATACAGGCTACCGGATTTTGTTTTTTTCAGCCATCAACAACACGTAACTGCCGGTGAACTGGCATGCGAGACCTGTCATGGTAATGTGAAAGAAATGGACAGACTTATCCAGGTACCCGATCTTTCAATGGGTTGGTGTCTAAAATGTCACGATTCAAGAAAAGTAAATATCACTAACGAGTACTATAAAAAGTACTACACTTCTCTGTACGACTCGGTAAAAGCAGGAAAAACAGATAGTGTAATGGTAGCTGGTATTGGTGGCAGGGATTGCGGTAAATGTCATTATTAATAAAATCAATATAATTCCTCAGGATGAAAAAATATTGGAAAGATATTGAGTCAATAAAAAGTAAAACAGAAACCGACGGTATCAAAAAAATACCTCCAGAAGGAAGTCTGTCTCTCTCCCTTTTTAATGATCTGAAAAACGATTTGCCTGCTTCACGGAGAGACTTTCTGAAATTATGCGGATTCAGTTTTGCAGTATCCGCATTATCTGCTTGCCAGTCAAAGATAGGGGAAGCGGTACCGTATGTTATAGCCCCGGTAGAAATGACTCCGGGCGAAGCTCTTTATTATGCTTCAAGTTATATTAATGGAAGCGATTATTGCAGTATAATTGTAAAAACCAGAGATGGCCGCCCAATTAAAATCGAAGGTAATCCTGAATCGGGTGTTACCAAAGGTGGTACCAGTGCCAGAGTGCAGGCCTCGGTGCTCGACCTTTACGATACGAGCAGATTTCATGGGCCCTTGAAAGGGGAAAATGCTGCAACATGGGAAGATATTGATAAAGAAATAACAGAGAAGCTTAATAAAATTGCTGAAGAAAAGGGGAAAATTATCTTGCTTACTCCTACCATATTCAGCCCTTCTACTGAAACTGCTATTTCAGGGTTTATTGAAAGATTCAAGGGATCAGAATGGGTACAATATGATGCAATTTCATATTCAGCAATTCTTGAAGCTAACAAGATAAGCTTCGGGAAGCAGGTTATTCCAGACTACCGCTTCGACAAAGCCAATCTTGTTTTAAGTATTGGTGCTGATTTTCTTGGCACCTGGCTGTCACCAATCGAATATACAAAACAGTTTAGTTCGGGAAGAGATCCGGAACGCGATATGAATTGGCTTATTCAGATGGAATCAAATCTGAGTCTTGCCGGGAGCAATGCGGACAACAGAATTCAGATTAAACCTTCTGATGAACTATCAATTTTATTGAATATATATAAAGATGTTATACAACATGTCGAAAATTACAATTTTGATGCGCCGGTCTCACCTGTTGCTATAAGCGAAATATCAAAAAAACTTATTTCCTCAGTAGGGAAATCGATAGTCATATCCGGTTCAAATGTTAAGGAGATTCAACTACTTGTAAACGAAATCAACAGATTGTTGGGAAATATCGGAAACACTATATTGTTCGATTCGTATCTGCGCACCCATGCGGCTATTGATGATGATATGGAAAAACTTGTCGGCAGGATGAACCGGGGCGAGGTAAAGGCGCTCATCGTATGGAACACAAACCCTGCATATACCTGGTATAACAGAACTGCCTTTAAAGAAGGTGTTAAAAAGGTTGATCTCACAGTGTCCCTTTCCGGTTCTCCTGATGAAACGAGTGTCCTGCTTCAGTATGCATGCCCCGATAACCACTATCTTGAAAGCTGGAATGATTCTGAACCAAAAAAGAATCTCTACAGTCTCATGCAACCTGCTATCAGCCCTATATTTAATACGCGGCAGATGGCTGACACGTTATTGAAATGGGCAGGTAATCCGGCTGGTTTTTATGATGTTATCAAAGAGCATTGGACTGACAACCAGATGAAGATGCAACGCGAGTTTTCTGACGCAGTTGGTTTTTTTGACCATGCTTTGCAAAAAGGCGTTTTTGAACCAGCAGTGGGACATATTGAAAATAAGCTGGTTGCTAATGGAGTGAGCACTAACTCTTTTACCCCGGGTTCTTTAAATAAAAGTACCCCGGAAGTGAAAAGCAGCTTTGAAATTGTATTGTATGAAAATATTGCTGTTGGAGAGGGCAGACAATCAAATAATCCGTGGCTTCAGGAATTGCCCGATCCGGTAACCAGGATCTGCTGGGACAATTATGCTTCAATCTCCCCGGCTCAGGCAAAAGAGTATAGTTTGAGCGATAATGATGTTATTAATTTAGGCGGAGTTGAATTACCAGTGCATATTCAGCCAGGACAGTGTTACGGAACAATCGGAATTGCACTTGGTTATGGACGCACAACCTCAGGAAAGGTAGGGGCAGGTACAGGAACTGATGTATGGCAGATGCTGTCGTTACAAAATGGTAATATAGTATTTAACGCCAAACAGAATGATATTGTGAAGACCGGCAAGACATACCCTTTTGCTCAGACACAGACACACCATAGCATGGAAGGAAGAGCGTTTGTCCGGGAAGCGGAACTTAAAGAATTCAGGACCAATCCGACTGCAGGTAATGAATTACATGCCTATAATACTGAACATAACAAGAGCCTGTATAAAGAGAGGAAATACCCTCATCATCATTGGGGTATGGCAATAGACTTGAGCAAATGTACAGGATGTGCCAATTGCGTTATTGCCTGCCAGGCTGAAAATAATGTGCCCGTGGTCGGAAAAGACGAAGTACACCGTGTTCACGAAATGCAATGGATAAGAATTGACAGGTATTACACTGGAAGCGAGAATAATCCTGAAGTAGTATTCCAGCCTGTCTTATGTCAGCATTGCCAGAATGCTCCCTGTGAAAATGTTTGTCCTGTTGCTGCTACAAACCATAGCTCTGAAGGCTTGAATCAGATGATTTACAACCGCTGCTTTGGAACCAGATACTGCAACAATAACTGTCCTTATAAGGTAAGGAGATTTAACTGGTTCAATTATACGGGATCAGGAACTCTGGCAGGTAATCTGAGGGACAAGGAAGGAATGACAGGAGACCTCAGACGAATGGTTCTCAACCCTGATGTAACAATTCGCCCCCAGGGAGTCATAGAGAAATGTTCGTTCTGTGTTCAGCGTATCCAGGCTGCTAAACTGAAGGCTAAAGTGGAAAACAGAGCACTTTTGGAAAATGAAATCCAGACTGCCTGCTCGCAAAGTTGTCCTGCAAACGCTATTGTATTTGGCGATATGAATGACCTGGAAAGTGAACTTAACAGATTGATCAGCAACGGACGGCGTTATAATCTTCTTGAGGAATTATTCACCATGCCTTCAGTAAATTACCTGACCAAAATTAAAAACAAAATTTTATAAGGACCAATTATATTTCGTATGAATCAATCTCCTCTACGGGCCCCCTTGATTGAAGGCCGCAAGACATACCAGAGCATTACCAGCGACATCATTAACCCGATGATTCAGAAGGCAGGTAAATTCTGGTACCTGGGGATGACGATATCTACTCTTGCTATGCTGTTTGGACTATATATGATTTTCTGGACTGTATGGCAGGGCATTGGTACATGGGGAGAAAACCGTACTGTAGGATGGGCTTTTGAGATAACCACTTTTGTCTGGTGGATTGGGATCGGCCATGCGGGTACCTTTATTTCTGCAATACTTCTGCTTTTCAGACAGAAATGGAGAAACAGCATCAACCGATCGGCAGAGGCAATGACCATATTTGCTGTCATCTGTGCAGCATTATTCCCTCTTATCCATCTGGGGCGCCCGTTGCTTACATTTTTCATATTTCCCTACCCGAACACAAGAGGACTTTGGGTTAACTTTAATTCTCCTTTAGTATGGGATGTCTTTGCCATTTCAACCTATTTTACTATTTCACTGGTATTCTGGTATGTAGGCTTGATTCCTGATATTGGTACTGTGCGCGACAAAATCAAAAAAGGACTAAAAAAGAATATATACAATTTTCTAAGCTTCGGGTGGAAAGGATCTGCAAGAGACTGGCACAGGCATGAAATTACTTCCATTATGCTGGCAGCGATTGCTACTCCTCTTGTTCTGTCAGTGCATAGTATTGTAAGTATGGACTTTGCCTCTGCGATTGTTCCGGGATGGCATACCACTATTTTCCCTCCCTACTTTGTTGCAGGTGCAATATTCTCTGGATTTGCCATGGTGCAAACCCTTTTGATAATCACAAGAAAAGCTATGGGTCTTGAGGATTATATTACTGTTGGGCATGTGGAAAACATGAATAAAATTCTTATTGCAACAGGATCTATTGTAGCCCTGGCATATGGAACGGAAATGTTTATGTCGTGGTACTCAGGTAATGAATATGAGCATTATGCATTTTTAAACCGGGCGACAGGACAATACTGGTGGGCATATGTAATAATGATCGTCTGTAATGTAGTATCATCTCAACTATTATGGATTAAGAAACTTCGGACCAGTCTTATATTTACCTTTTTTCTGTCAATTGTGATAAATATCGGAATGTGGTTCGAACGATTCGTTATAATAGTATCTTCACTTCACAGGGACTATCTTACATCAAGCTGGACAATGTACAAACCAACAATAGTTGAGTTTGGGTTACTAATCGGGACCCTGGGCATCTTCTTCTCTGCATTTTTTCTTTTCATAAGGATATTCCCCGTGATTTCAATATTTGAGGTAAAGTCGATCCTGAAAACAACGGGTGAAAAAACACAAAATAATGAGCGGGACCATGAGAACCAGTAATTACATATCAATATTTTTTGATGATGAGGTTCCTTTACTTCAGGCAGTTGGCAAGCTCAGAGAGAATGACTTGTCTATCATTGACGTACTGTCTCCGTTTCCTGTTCATGGACTCGATGAAGCGCTGGAAATAAAAAGATCCAGGATCCCTGTTGTTGGTTTTATTTTTGGAGCTCTTGGTGCAGTACTGGCTTTTGGTTTTCAGGCATGGGTCTTTACTGTCAGTTATCCCCTGATAATCGGAGGGAAGCCATTCTTTTCTGCCCCTGCCTTTATTCCGATAACTTTTGAAATGACTGTTCTATTCTCAGGACTGGCAATGGTAGCTGCATTTTTAATAAGGTCCAGATTGAAACCCGAAATTAGATTTGAATCAGTTAATGAGAGAGTTACAGATGACAGGTTTGTAATCCTTGTAGCCGCACAGGATGTAGAATCAACTTTGAAAAAGGTCAAATCTCTTTTAGAGGGGATTCGGACTATTGAAATAAGTTAAATTGACGATTGCAACCATGGATGAACAATTCAATTTTAAGAAAAAGTACCGGATTATCCTGTTAATTGCAATAGCTGCCTCAGTTATGGTTGCAGTGACATCAATTCTAATATCCAACTCCGGAGCTTCAAGAGTTTGGGCTAACGTGTTACTTAATAATCAGTTTTTTCTTGGTCTCTCCCTTGGTGCTGCTTTTTTCATGGCTGTCCACCGGTTAGGACTTTCAGGCTGGCACACTGTGCTTCAACGATTACCTGATGCAATGACAACTTTTCTTCCCTTAGCCTTTATCCTGATGCTCCTGATATATTTTGGAATGCACGATTTGTTTATCTGGTCTGATAACAATGGAACAGACAAGGTTATTGAAGGGAAGAAAATGTGGTTAAACATTCCATTTTTCTTTATCAGATTGGTAATTTATTTTATTGGATGGATAGTACTCACATGGTTAATGAGAAAAAATTCCAATGCCATGATGACTTCAACTGATCTGAAATTTGATAATCGCAGAAAATTATTTGCAGGACTTTTTCTTGTTTTTTATGCGATTACCGTCTCAACAAGCAGCTGGGATTGGATTATGTCACTTGATGCACGCTGGTATAGTACTGTATTTGGCTGGTATGTTCTGATAGGGATGTTCGTAACTTCACTGGCGTTCATTATATTGCTCATTTGGTTGCTTAAACGTCTGGGATATCTGAAATATATTCGTACCGACCATATTCATGATATGGCTATTTTGTTATTTTCGTTTAGCATATTCTGGACCTATTTATGGTTTTCTCAATATGAACTTATCTGGTACGGTCATTTGCCTGAGGAAACATCTTATTATATTGAAAGGGTTCACTATTTTAAAGCTATTTTCTTTATAAATCTGGGGATAAATTTTTTAGTTCCTTTCTTTGGACTCATAACCTTTAAATCTAAAAGAAAAATGGGCTGGGTCGCAATAATCGCAGCTATAGTATTTGCAGGACATTGGCTTGATTATTGGCTGATGATAATGCCGGCTGCTGCAGGAGAAAAGGCAGGCATTGGAGTACTTGAAATTTGCATGACAATAATTTATGCATCCCTCTTCATTTTTATTGTACTCAGATCTTTGTCAAAGGGGCCAATTATAGTAAAAAATGATCCATATCTTGAAGAAAGTCTTACTTATGAATCGTGAAAGTAAACCATACCTGAAAATGCAACGTTTATTGCGGATATTAATTAGAATATCATTTATTATACTTGCCGGAGGTATTCTTTCTTCGTGCGACAGGCAAAGAAATATAAGAGGATACGACTTCATCCCTGATATGTTCTATTCCAGGGCGTACGAAACATATTCTGAGAATCCGAATTTTAAAGACAGTGTTACTATGAGAGATCCGGTTGCCGGGACTGTACCCAGAGGATACACACCTTTCAGGTACACGATTGATTCTTTGTCACGTGCTAAAGCCGGGAAAGAATTGGTTAATCCATTTTTGCCAACAGAAGATAATACAAGCAGGGGAAAACTTGTCTATACAACATTCTGTATTGTTTGCCATGGTTCCCTTGGTAAAGGCGATGGTCAGCTTTACAGCAGCGGCCTTTACCCATTAAAGCCCAGAGAAATTTCTGGGGTTCCAACATCATTGTTAAAGGATGGTCAGATATATCATACCATAACTCTTGGATTTGGCTCAATGGGGGCTCATGGAGCACAGATCAGACCTGATGACAGATGGAAGCTGGTTCTTTATGTCAGAGTACTGCAGAACAAAGCACAGATAGAAAGAGACTCAATAGCTGGATTAAAGAAAACAAATTAGTCCTTGCTTCTGCAAAAGGGTATCAGATTAGTATTCGGTCTGAGATCAAAAGAATCATTATAAGTAAAAAGTAAAGATCGAGGGAAATGGAATATTTTTTGTAACTATATTTCCCCGGTTGTGATTTTAATAAATCAACAAACTGCCATATCATAAACGCTGAACCAGTCATTAGAATCAGGATAATAAGCCTGTTTTGAATAATCTCGAAAACGCATAGGAAAAGAGCGGCAACTACTGAAGCTATTATCCATGTAAATGTCAATCTGTTTATCTGACTTAATTTGAATATATCCTTAAGAGTGGGGATCCCTGCTTTTTTATACTCATCGCCATATTTCAGGATCATTAGCCAGAAGTGAGGGATCTGCCCGATGAAAAACAGAAATTCAAGAAAGATTATCGGTTTGTCCCAGATTCCACCTCCAGCAGCGACCCAGCCAATGAGAGGCGGTAAAGCGCCTGTTAAAGCCCCCGGGACTACTGCAAAGGCTGTAATTCTCTTGGAATAAGTATATACCCCGTTATACCATAAAACTGTTAGAAGCCCTATTGTGGCAGCTTTTAGATTTCCAGCCGTATAAATAAGCACCGTACCGGCAACCAGATTTATAAAGAAGAAAATTATTGCCTTTTGAATGGTTATTTTTCCTGCCGGAATTGGCCTGGAATATGTTCGGTTCATCTTTCTGTCCAACTCAACTTCCTGTACCTGGTTTAAAACAGAAGCTGAAACCGCCATTAAAAGAACTCCTAAACTGGTTAAAAATATTCTAACAGACAGATGCGGATCGAAAATAAAATATCCCGTAAATCCTGTCAGACTTACCGGGACCATAATGTTAAGTTTACAAAGTTCCAGATAAGGGGAAAGATTATTTGTTGTGTTTTTAATCATGAAGCGACTTCAGGTAAACAATTATTTTCTCAATGTCATTATCACTCAGTGAATTTCTATAGCTCTGCATCAGTCCTTTCTGAAACCCCTTAACCACTTGATAATTAGGATCGATAATACATTGTTTAATATATGCTTCGTCTGCTTTTACAGTCATCTCTTTGCCGTCTTTTATCACAACCATCTGAGATCCGAACAGATTTAAATAACTTGGACCGATAAGCTTAGTTCCATCCGGAGTATGGCATGCGAAACAGCCCTGTGATTTCATAATAGCTTCTCCCACAGCACCGGGTCCTGTACCTGTTGTCGTAATAACCTTAGTTGTATCTATATACCAATGATCGAATTTGTCTTTTGGCAGTACTGTAACTTTTGAATGCATATAAGAGTGTTGCACTCCACAATACTCGGCACAGTATATTTTGAACTCCCCTTCAGTCTGAGGAAGAAACCACATGTATTTTTCTCTTCCGGGTACAATATCGGACTTTATTCTGAAATCAGGAATGTACAGGCTGTGAATGACATCCAATGAAGTAAGTTTGATTTTGACAGGAGTATTCAATGGAACAATCAGATCGGGACTTTGCTTTCCATTTTCATACAGAAACATAAAATTCCACATTCTTGCAATGCACACTACATTCATGGCATCTTTGGGAGCCTGGGTTGTAGGCTTCCATCCTTTCCACCCATAAAAAAACATTGTTAGTGCAAGAATAACCGGTACAACTGTCCAGACAATCTCTAATGGTAGGTTTCCTTCATTCTGGATAGCGGTTTTGTTCTTTTTCTTATTATATCTGAAGACAAAATAGAGCATAGTAAACGTTAGCCCGGTCAGGAGCAGTAACGAGATACCTGCAATAAGATAAAATGATGTATTGAAAGTAGATACAAAATTCGAGGCATCGATTCCAGTGGTTGAATACATAAAGCTTATCTATTAAGGTAGTCCAGAAGAGTAATACAAATAACCGCCGTGATGAGCAAAACAACCGCTATAACTATAAATGAAAACATTTTGTTTTCAAACTTAAGATGCATAAAAATACGTAAAACAAATGTGGATTTGACAGTCGCTATTATAAGAGCAATAGCAACGGTAAAAGTACCAACTGATATTTGTGTCACTGCAACGGAAGTTAGTGTTAGGCAGACTAACCCTAATAGTACAAAAAGGAACGTTCTGTAAGGAATTATATGGGTATTTTCATTTTCCATTCTTCATAAATTAATCAGGTAATGAGATAAAACAAAGGGAAGAGGAATATCCAGATGAGGTCAACAAGGTGCCAGTATAAACCACTGTTTTCAAGCAAAACATAATTATCGAAAGTAATTTTATTTCGACTGATTTTTACAGCTATAACCGTAATAAAAACCAATCCGATTACTATGTGCAGAGCATGAAGCCCGGTCATGAAAAAGTATAAACCATAGAAAAGCACATCTCCATGGCCGCGAAGCGCCAGAACGGCTGAGCCCGGGTAAATATGTTCTTTAATATGACCGCCCCACTCAAAGTATTTATTTATGAGAAAAGCAATTCCAAGAAGTATTGTCATCCCCAGCAGCGCTAAAGCAAGTTTTTTGTTCTTCGTCTGGATAGCTGTGACTGACATCGCAATCGTTGTACTACTAATTAAAAGGATAATGGTATTTATTGTTCCGATGCCTACACTCAGCTCTTCAGCAGCAAGATGAAATGCGACAGGATTTCTGAATCGGTAAACAGAATAAACCACAAATAATCCGCCGAATAAAAGCATTTCTGTAAAAAGGAACAACCACATTCCTGTCTTCGATGCCAGATCGTCGCGGTGTATTTCTTTTACTATGCTCATTTATAGTCGTATGGACCCTTGGTAATAATTGGGATATCTGTAAAATTTTCAACAGCAGGAGGTGAGGGAATTGTCCATTCAAGAGTCTTACCGCCCCATGGATCTGGAAGTGCTTTAACTCCTGCTTTTAACGCAATAAACAAATTAGTTATAATTAAAGCCAGACCGGAATAAAGGACCCAGGATCCCATCGTGGAAATTATATTTCCTGCATGAAAGATTTCATCATAGTCGTAGTACCTTCTGGGCTCACCTTTAAACCCCAGGTAAAACATTGGAGAATATAATGTTATGAAACCAATGAAAAATAGTATGAGACCAATATTTGCCCATCGCTGGTCATACATTTTACCTGTTATTTTGGGAAACCAGTAATGCACAGCTGCGAAAAAAGCAAATCCTGTACCCCCAAATACTATAAAATGGAAATGGCCTACTACAAACTGAGTATTATGGAGATGAACATTGGCAGCAAGAGAACCAAGAATAAGACCTGAGAATCCACCAACCATAAATACAAATATGAATGCCATAGCCCAGTAGAAAGGCGTTTGAAGATCAATCGACCCCTGATGCATGGTGGATATCCAGTTAAATACCTTAATCGCACTTGGGATGGCTACAAGAAAAGTAAGAAGGGAAAAGGTATAGAGAGCTGTACCGCTCATACCGGATGTAAACATATGATGCCCCCATACAAAATAACCTACAAAGGCAATTGCCAGGACTGAGGCAACCATGAATTTATATCCAAAGATTGTTTTGTGAGAAAATGTAGTTATGATCTCGGATATTGCCCCCATTGCAGGCAGGATCATTATATAAACTGCAGGATGACTGTATGTCCAGAATAAATGCTGATATAAAAGCGGATCACCACCAAGTGTCGGATCAAAAAACCCGATATGCATTGTCCTTTCTGCAACGATCATTAATAATGTTATGCCAATTATCGGAGTGGCAAGCAATTGTACCCATCCTGTGGCATAAAGCGTCCATGGGAATAATGGCATTTTTAACCAGGTCATTCCGGGGGCTCTCATCCGGTGTATCGTAACTAAGAAGTTCAATCCGGTAAGAATAGATGAAAAGCCCAGAACAAACGCACCAAACACTGCAGGTAGCATATTTCCTGCTGTTCTGAAGCTATATGGCGCATAGAATGTCCATCCGGTATCAGGTGGTCCCTGTCCTGTAAATTGCGAGATCAAAACTAAAGAAACGCCAGCTACATAGAAATACCACGACAGAAGATTAAGTCTTGGAAAAGCAACATCTTTTGCTCCGATCATTATAGGTAACATGAAATTTCCAAACACTGCGGGTAATCCGGGAATGACAATAGCAAAAATCATTATTATGCCATGCAGTGTAAAAAAGGCATCATAGGTCTGGGCCGTCATTATGGTTTTTCCCGGAGCAATCAGCTCAAATTTCATTAATAATCCAAGTGTAGCTCCAACTGCAAAAAATGTAAGTATTGAGAACAAGTATAATAAGGCAATCCTTTTATGATCGGTAGAGAGTATCCAGGAGAATATGCCCGTATATTTTCCTTTATATTCAAGATAACTGGGTTCTGCAAAGGCTTTTGGACTACTCATTTGATTTCCTTCTTTTTAAATTTAACCCGGGATAAGGCCAGAACCAAAAAAATCAACACTACAAAAAATAAAATGACTATTGCCGATACTCTTGTAACGTTAAATACAAACTGATTTCCTTTGTCATCGTATGAATAACATACAGCCAGCAGCCTGTTGATGCTTGGACCCACCTTGCCCTCACCAGCTTCAATCATTGTGATTTTGATATCAAAAGGAAGAAAATCAATTCCACGCAGATACCGTATTATTTTTCCGTCGGAACCAAGTGCAATCAGGCCGGTAGGATGTACATACTGATTATTAATCTTCTCATAATTGAATCCTACCGATTGAGTTAATTTTGCAATATTGATACTGTCGGAAACAAAAAAGAGCCAGCCGGCTGCAGCCTCTTTTTTCTTCATAGTACTGATATAACTCGCTTTCTTTTTAATTCCCAGATCAATTCGCTCAGTAGGGTCAAAACTGATTGTAATAACCTGGTAATCTTTTCCCAATTGAAGATCGACATCATCAATGAATTTAGAAATCCCCCACATAAGCGGACTGCAGGTACCCGGACACTCAAAATAAACCATATTGAGAATTGTGGGTTTATTTATAACGTCCTTTAAATGAATAGTATCTCCCGATTCATTAACAAGCATAATGTTCAGATCAGCATATTTACCCTGCATCTCCGCGAAACCGACCTGCATTTGTTTATCAAAGAGAGTTGTCTGAGAGTATGAATTGAAGCCCGCCATATATAATAATAGCACAAAAAACAGTTTAGATTGGCTCATTGCTGTACTTTTGGAAATGAATTAAATTAAGTATAAAGATAAATTATTTTTATTTCAGGGAATCCCAAAGTTAATTATCATTTCTTTTGTGTGGCAGATTCTTTTCCGGATTCTTCTTCATCAGAATAGATGCCGGCAATCATCAATGATCCTCCCATTAGTGAGATGTCTTTTAACAGTGCAATTATTGTAATCGTTTTATCAGTTTCACTTATAAGGTGCGGAATATGAATTGTTACAATAAAGATGAAGAGCAGCCCCGCGAGCATAAAGGTGGAGAGTTTTACAAATTTTTTTGTAATTATACTTATGCTTGTAGCGATGAGCATTAACCCTGTCAGAATTATTGTATATGCACCCAGAGGGATGAAGGATGTGAGCATTCCTACGTAATAATCCGTCATCAGAAAATGATTTATCCCGAAAAGTAAAAAAGGAATTGCGAACAGAATTCTTCCGAGGGTGGTGATTTTTTTCATGGACAGAATGTTGAAGATTTTACAAAAGAAATGAGGTAGTCTCAAAAGCCCTAATTTTTTATTAGCCACTAAATCCCTAAATAGGACTAAGAGATAATCAGCACCTTAAAGAACCCCCTTTAGGGGCAGGGGGCAAAAAAACAGATGTTGAGACAGCCTCATATCGTTTAATTTATGTATACAAAAATCTTTTAATCTTTAAGGTTGCGGTTTTCTGAAAAGGAACAGGTTGCAGAACAACCTTTTGTATCTGGCTGAATTTATTAACATGAGTATTAACATATTCCTGCAATTCACGGAGAACCTCCTCAACTTTTTCATCAAACTGTTTACTCATGTCCTGCTTAAGATCATTGTATTTCTTTTCAAGCTCCTCCATGTTAATATGAACGAGAGCGACAAGTTTTCCTTTTTTCTGAACAACAAGCGACTCTACAACAAAACGGAAATTGTTAATAATTGATTCAATCTCTTCCGGATAAATATTTTCTCCGCTTGAACTCAGGATCATATTTTTCAGTCGACCTTTAATGTAAAGATTGTTGTTCCTATCCAGGGTTCCGAGGTCTCCGGTTTTAAACCATCCGTCCGGCGTAAGCACTTCTTTTGTCATTTCCGGCTCTTTATAATATCCTTTCATAACAGTTGGCCCTTTTGCCCATATTTCACCTTCCCCTGTTTTTTTGTCAGGGTTATTTATAATCAGTTCAATACCTTCAATTTTAGGCCCTGTAGACTCAAATACTGATTTAGAAGCGTTAGTACCTGCGAGAAGTGGGGCTGTCTCAGTAAGACCATAACCAATTGCATAGGGGAATTTAGCTTCGATGAGAAATTTTTCAACGCTTTTATTTAGTTTGGCGCCACCAATTCCATAAAACTTAAGATGACCACCGAAAGTTTTTAACAACTTTTTTCCTGCAGCTTTATTCAATATTTTTCTAAAAAAAGGTATCTTATACAGAAATTTAAGGATTAATTTCTCTCTGAATGTCGGCATTACCTTATTAAAATAGATTTTTTCAATAATCAGAGGAACTGTAAGCATCACTGTTGGTTTTATTTCAGCCAAAGCAGGGATAAGTACAGCTGGTGTAGGAGGTTTCCGCAGATAATATACACAACTTCCGAAAATCATTGGCAAAATCAGGCCAAGAGTATTTTCATAAGTATGAGACAATGGTAAAACGGACAAAAAACGATCATTTTCGTTCATCGGATGAATAACATTTCCCTTAAGAGCATTAAAAGTAATATTTTTGTGGGTCAGCATAACCCCTTTTGAACGGCCCGTAGTTCCGGAAGTATAAATAATAGATGCAAGATCTTCTTCTTCTACATCATAATTTCTGGAAGGAATGGCAGAAACATCATAGTTAACAGCTCCCTTCTCAGACATAAATAATGAAAAATCTTCAATAATAATTCCGGTTTTAAGATCTTCAGATTTAAAGCCTTCGATTCTGGATAACAAAGAATTTGAAATAAAAATGACTTTGGCTCCTGAATGCTCAAGAACATTGCTTACTTCTGTGTTCGAAAAATCGGGCAATATAGGTACAACAATTACACCCATAAAAGTTATTGCAAAAAAGGCAACTCCCCAGTTTGGCATATTTGAACTCAGCAACGCCACCTTATCTCCGGGGCAAACGCCATTCTTTTCTAGCATGGCTATCAGTGCCCTGATCTCTTTGTAGGCAGTCTCATAGCTCTTTGGCTCTTCACCAACAAAGGCCCAAGCACTCTGCTTTCCGAACTTTCTTAATGTTTCATTAAACATTGCAGGGAAAGTTAACCTGATATCTTTTGTTTCCATTATCCCCTATTATTAAGCTGGTTATAATCGGCAAAGGTACTGAATTATTACTTTCGTAGGCTTATAATTGTCATATATTAACCTAATATAACAAAAGCTAAACCAACACTGAACCTTTGTCGAACAGAATGGTTAAATTTGTAAAATATTATTCAATCGGTCAAATATGGCTTCAGTAATTAGAGTAACAAAGGAATTTCCCTTTGAAATGTCTCATGTACTTTGGAATTATGACGGACCTTGCAGAAATGTTCATGGTCATTCATATCGTCTTTTTGTGACTATTGCCGGTATTCCTGTTGATGAACCGGACCATCCAAAGAACGGTATGGTAATGGATTTTACCGACATAAAAAGTATCGTAAAAAAAAATATTGTGAATGTTTTTGATCACACCGTTGTAATAAGCAAGCACTTTGATAAGGGAAAAACAGAGATGTTTACAAAAATGTTTGGAAACACCGTACTTGTAGAGTATCAACCAACCTGTGAAAACCTTGTTGCAGATTTTGCCGGAAGGATCTCAAAGCTTCTGCCACCCGGAATAAAACTTCACAAATTAAAACTATATGAAACTGCCAGCTCTTTCGCAGAATGGTATGCTTCTGATAATATTTAATGGCCACCCAACCCCCTAAGGGGGGCTAAACCTACACATACAGATGAAATTCAGACAATTGCAGGAACGTACCCCCTTTAGGGGGAAGGGGGCAAGAGGGTTCGGATGCAAAATAAAGTACACTTCAAACTTAAAATATATATATGACAGATTCTCACCCTAAAAAACTCTTCCTGCTCGATGCTTATGCCCTTATATTCAGGGCATATTATGCATTTATTAAAAACCCGAGAATAACTTCAAAAGGTCTAAATACGTCGGCAATATTCGGATTCCTCCTTGCACTTGAAGAGGTTCTTCAGAAGCAGAAGCCAACTCATATTGCAGTTGTATTCGATACTCCGACACCCACCTTCAGGCATGAAATGTTCAAAGAATATAAAGCGCATCGTGACGAGACACCGGAAGATATTATTAAAGCAGTTCCATATATAAAACGACTTATTGAAGCATATAAAATTCCTGTTATAGATTACCCCGGGTTTGAAGCGGATGATGTTATTGGAACACTTGCCAGGAAAGCTTCTGAAAGGGGTTTTGTAACTTATATGATGACCCCCGACAAAGATTTCGCACAACTGGTATCTCCTAATGTTTTTATGTTTAAGCCATCCCGTAGCGGAAACGAGTCAATTTTGTGGGGTGTTGATGACATTAAAAAAGAATTCTCCGTTCAACGTCCTGAACAGGTCATTGATGTGCTTGCTCTTATGGGTGATTCTGCTGACAATATTCCCGGGGCCCCCGGAGTTGGTCCAAAAACGGCAATGAAACTTGTCTCAGAATATGGAAGTGTTGAAGCGCTTTTTAGGAATACTGACAAATTAAAGGGAAAACTTAGAGAGATAATTGAGAACAATAAGGCACAGATTGAACTTTCAAAAATACTTGCTACGATTGAGCAGAATGTTCCTGTTGATCTGGATGAAAATGCTCTTGTTTTGGAAGTCCCCGATCCCGTTAAGCTTAAGGCGCTTTTTGATGAGCTTGAGTTTAAAACAATCTCGGCAAAGATCCTTGCTGAAATTGATAAGTCTGAAAAACCGAGGGAAACGAAACCTCCGGCTTCCCCGCCAAAAGATTCTCAACAGGGCACCCTGTTTGGAGATGAGGCAATTGCTCCAATAACAAATATTTCATCAATCGAAAATGTGGTTCACCACTACACTCTCATTTCTTCTAATTCTGAACTTAAAGATTTTGTAAAACTCATTGGAGGGCTGAAAGAATTTTGTTTCGATTCTGAAACTACAAGCATTAATCCACTCGATGCCGAACTGGTAGCCCTTACATTTTCATGGGAGAAAGGGAAAGGATACCTTATTCATTTCCCGGATAATGAAAAGGAAACAAAAGCAATATTAGAGATTCTCAGACCAGTATTTGAAAATCCCGACACATTGAAAATAGGGCAAAACATAAAATTCGACATTCAGGTACTTGCAAATTATGGTATTCAGGTAAAGGGGCCATTATTCGATACAATGATAGCTCATTATCTGCTTGAACCGGATATGAGGCATAACATGAATCTTCTCTCAGAAACATATCTTTCATATAGTCCGGTTCATATCGAATCGTTAATTGGTGATAAAGGGAACAATCAGAAAAACATGCGCTCCGTGGCTGTCGATAAATTGATGGAATATGCAGTTGAGGATGCAGACGTTACATACCAGCTTAAAAATGTTTTTGAACCCAAAATAAAATCGGAAGGACTCGGGGAGCTCTCACGAAACATTGAGATGCCTCTTATCAATGTACTCGCTGCAATGGAAAGGTACGGTGTTAAACTGAACCTCGATGATCTGAAAGAGATAACAAGTAATCTCAGGGAAGATATAATTTCACTGGAGAAGGAAATTTATGCCCTGGCGGAAACCGAATTTAATATATCCTCACCAAAGCAACTCGGCGACATCCTTTTTATCAGGCTTAAACTTGACGAGAAAGCGCGGGTAACAAAAACCAAGCAGTTTATCACAAACGAAGAGATTCTTCAAAGACTGGTGAGTAAGCACCCTATCGTAGAAAAAGTATTGGAATACAGGGGTCTCAGGAAACTGTTATCAACATATGTGGAGGCTCTTCCGTTGCTGGTCGATAAGAATACCGGAAGAATACATACATCTTACAACCAGGCTGTTGCAGCAACAGGCAGGCTAAGTTCAAATAACCCAAATTTGCAGAACATACCCGTAAGAGATGCCAGAGGAAGAGAAATCAGGAAAGCATTTGTTCCTGACAGTGGATGTGTATTTCTTTCGGTCGACTATTCTCAGATAGAGCTCAGGTTAATGGCTCACCTTAGCAAGGATAAAAGTATGATTGACGATTTTTTGTCAGGAAACGATATTCATGCCGGTACGGCCTCGAAGATATTTGGCGTAGATATTAAAGACGTTACACGCGAAATGCGAAGCAGGGCTAAAACCGCCAACTTTGGAATTATTTACGGAATATCTTCTTATGGACTTTCTGAAAGGTTGAATATTGGAAGAAAAGAAGCAAAAGAGCTGATTGACGGGTATTTTAATTCTTATCCCGGTGTAAAAATCTACATGGATGAGAGTATCCGAAAGGCCAGAGAACTAGGTTATGTTACAACTATGTTTGGACGAAGAAGATATCTCCGCGATATACTGTCAAATAATCAGGTGGTAAGGGGAAATGCTGAAAGAAATGCAATTAATGCACCTCTGCAGGGTAGTGCGGCAGACATTATAAAAATTGCTATGGTAAGGATTTACAACAGGATGATAACTGAAAAATACAGATCAAAAATGATCCTTCAGGTACATGATGAACTTATCTTTGAAGTCGTAAAGTCTGAACTTGAGAAACTTAAGGAGATGGTTGTTTACGAAATGTCAAATGCTGTAAAACTTGATGTTCCTCTCATGGTTGATGCGGGAGTAGGAAATAATTGGTTCGAGGCACACTAGCCCCCTTGCCCCTCCCGCTGCGCGGGACAAGCTCTGAAGGGGGTGGGTTAATAGTCATATACACATAAAGTTAGCCCCCCTTTAGGGGGGTTGGGGGGCAAAAAACAAGGGGGTGGGTAAATCCTAAAAATAACATTTGTAACTAGATAAAACTATGCAGGTTAAAGTATTGTTCTTCGGTGTTCTGGTTGAAGTTACAGGGAGTAACATTAAATTCTATAGTGATGCCAAAACAATGGGAGCTCTTAAGTTCATGATTCAGGATGACTTCCCGGAAATTGTCCATTACAGCTATTGTATATCTCTTAATAATGAGATTGTTAGTAATGATCGTATTTTGAAGGATGGAGATGAAATTGCTTTATTGCCTCCTTTTGCCGGGGGTTAGATGAGTTAATTAATAGTATTTATTCTATGACAATAAATTATCTTATAAAAGGACCAATAACTCCTGATTTTATTACAAAGCTTATCGGGAAAACGACTGAAAGAACAGATACAGGAGGTCACTCGATTTTTCTGGGACAGGTAAGGGCCGACGAAATTAATGGTAAAAAAGTCAGAGCTATCGAATATTCTGCATACGAAGCGATGGTTAAGCTTGAAGCAGATGCTATTAAAGATACAATTTTATCGGAGTTTGCAGATGCCAGATCGATAGATATTGTTCATTCAACAGGTGTTGTAAACGCAGGAGAGATTTCGCTTTTTGTACTTGTTTCAGCAGGCCACCGCAAGCATGCAATAGAGGCATGCAGTAAAACCGTTGAACTGATAAAAGTAAAACTACCGATCTGGAAGAAGGAAATATTTGAAGATTCCTCTTTCGGGTGGAGACAAAACACTTAAATCTACACAGGTTTCTCTTTTTTTCTGTTTCCCGGAGAGTATGCTTTTATGATGTTTTGGTCAATCTTATCCGGGACCAGAACTAACCCGGTTTTACCCTTAAGAATAGAATTGTATTCGTCTTTATTATTCAGTATTTCCATTGTTTTTTTTACCTGCTCATCAGTTTTGATTGTCCATGCTATTGCGCCTTCTTCATAGAAATAGCGACTTATAATTTCATCCCCGATAAGTGCCGTTATTTCATTCCTGAAGACTGTAAGATCCTGATCAAGGCTATGAGCAATGTCTTTCTCAAGGTCAGTAAACAGATCCTTGTGCATATCATAGTACTTTTCTTTTTTGGCGTTGGAGATAAGTTCTTTAAGTGACTCTTCAGTAACTGTATTGTAACTGAATTTCCGATCAATCAGAAGCGTTTTGAAATCAGCATAATCCTGATCTGTGAAAATGAATTGTTCGGGAGATTTGATATCAGGATGGGCCCAATAGTATTTGGTTGCATAGTCGAAAATGTAATTTCGAACGTATAATTCCGCGGCTATCTGGCTTAGTTGTTCAGGTAAAATTTCTATATCGGGAGTTATTCCTCCTCCGTCTTTTACAATCCTGCCATTTTTCGTTTTAAATTCATGGATCAGGGAATCGGGGATGACACCGACACTACCATCTTCATTTGGATGAGAGAAATCGACCGCCTGGATGCACCTGCCACTAGGGATGTAATATTTTGCTGTTGTTACTTTTAGTTGGGTATTATAGCTTAAGGGGCGTGTTATTTGAACAAGCCCTTTTCCGTAGGAACGCTGTCCGACAATAATTCCCCGGTCAAGGTCCTGGATTGCACCTGCAACAATTTCAGAGGCTGATGCTGATCCCCGGTTTATAATTACAGCAAGTTGTATATTTTCATCTATTGCCGGTTTTGTCGTTTTGAAAATCTCATCAAATTGTTTGACCTTTCCTTTTGTTGACACAACTTCACTTCCGGATGCGACAAAAAGATTTACGATATCCACAGCTTCTGTAAGTAACCCTCCTGGGTTTCCCCTTAGGTCGAGAATAATCTGTTGAGGGTTATTGTTTTTTAGTGTTATTAGTGCCTTTTTTACATCCTCAATGCAACCTTGTGTGAAACTGGTGAACCTTATATACCCTGTTTTGGAATCAATCATGCCAAAATACGGAACAGGAGGGACAACAATTTTTTCCCTTTTGAGAGAATAGTCTTTTTCCTTTCCGTCTCTTTCAATTGTAAGAGTAATTTCTGTTCCGGGATTTCCTTTCAGCTTTTCACTGATTTTATCAGAAGAAACCCCTTTAAGAGAAACCCCGTCCACTTTTTTCAGAATGTCTCCGGCTTTAATTTGAGCCAGGTCGGCAGGAAATCCCTTATAGACTTCATTTATAACCACATAATCGCCACTGTTCCTTACCATTGATCCAATACCTCCGTATTTTCCAGTCGTCATAAATGTAAATTCTCCGACATCCGATTCGGGGTAATAAACTGTATAAGGATCAAGTGTTTTAAGCATATTATCTATTCCTGATTTAATTAATTTATCAGGGTCAATTTCATCAACATAAAATGTATTCAGTTCTCTGAAAAGGGAGAAAAAAATGTCCAGGTTTTTGGCAATTCTGAAATCTCTGGTTTCCTGATTTATTAGAAACCCGGTACTAATACCTGCAAACAACAAAAGAGATAAAACTAATATTATCCGACCGATGCGTATCTTTTTCATAACCAAAACAACTATAGATTAGAATGACGAAAGTAAGCAGAAAATTCCGTCTTTTTAATTTTTAATATTTAAAGCTATTAGCTTATTGATGACTTCTTTTATTCCTTTTTCAATAGTTTGATAATCAGGAACTGAATTCCCTTTAAGTATTGCAACGATGACGATCCTAATGTTCATTTCTGAAAGGTGGTCATAAAGAGTTTGTTTGTTTTTTCTGTAGGCTTCCCTCAGTCTTCTTTTAATAAGGTTTCTGGTTACAGCGTGCCGGAACCCCCTTTTTGAAACACTGAAAGTGACTTGAGCCGGTTCTGAAAATGAAGTATTACTCTTTTCCCAGACGATCTTAAAGAGGGAGGTGTAGAAAATATTTCCGCTTTCAAACAACTCGGAAATGACTTTTCTGCTGCAAAGTCTTTCAGACTTAGTAAATGTTTCCTTTGTACTATTCATATCAATACAACTTATCATAATAGACTGATCTAAAAACCATTATGAAACTATTTGGTAAGTTGGAGTGGTGAAAATAAGGTTATTTTAAGATTCTATTATGCTCTTTTAGATAATCATCAAGAGCCATTGTCATAGAAGGTGCTTTGGAGTTAGGAGCATTTATGTCAAGCCTTAGTCCTTCCAGTTCAACTGCGCACGCTGTTGTTGGTCCGAATGCTGCAATTTTTATATCTCCCTGAATAAACTCCGGAAAATTCTCTTTAAGTGATTTTATACCAGAAGGACTGTAAAAGACAAGAATATCATAATCGAAAGCCTTTTCATGCGAAAAATCAGTACTTATGGTTTTATAGAGTGTTCCAATTGTATGCCTTATATCATTCTTTTCTAGTAATTCAGGAATTTCTGCATTATGTGGTTCGGAAAGCGGTACAAAGAAGTAATCTTCCTTATGCTTGACAATTACATCAATGAGGTCCTGAAATTTAGCTTTTCCATGAAATATTTTACGCTTCCTGTAAACAATATATTTCTGCAGATAAAATGCAACATTCTCTGTAATACAGAAATACTTCATAGTATCAGGTACTACTGTCCTAAGCTCAGTGCAAATTCTGAAAAAGTGATCAATACCGGTTTTACTTGTGAAGATTACTGCGGAAAAGTCAAGGATATTGATTTTTTGTTGTCGGAAGTCTTTTGAGGGAATTCCCTCAACCTGATTAAAGGGTTTAAATTCAACTTTCAGATTATATTTTCTTGCCAGTTCGAAATATGGAGATTTCGGATTCGATGGTTCTGGCTGCGATACTAAAATCTTCCTTATTTTCAACTCTTTATAGTTTAGGTTTTACTTTCAAAGTAATACTTGCCGATCTAAACAAGGCCTGAAACATATTTCACCAACACTAAAACAGGCAGAATTTCCAAGGCACAAATGTATAAAATAAAATAGAATATTGAGATATTCCGGTTTATAAATAATATCACTAACCTTGTTACTCTGATCAGATACATTAAAGCCAGAACAAACAGACCTGAAATAATACTCAATCCTATTGGTAGAAACACAGTATAGGACATAAGGATAATTATCACAATCAGAATTAATGCACTGAACCTGTAAAACTGATAAACTCCATTCAGATATTCTATAAATACTTCTTCTTCTCCGCTTGCTTTTCCTACGATAACACAAACAATATGTCGTAATGTAACAAGGGAGATAATAATGACCAGAGATATTAACCAAAAAATTATTCCGCTGATATTATCTGGAATGAAATTATAATAAAATGCAGCACAATAAGCGAAAAGAGCAATTGTTAGAAATGAAATCAGGTTTAAAACTGTTGATTGCCAATGAAATAGCTCACCAGTATTTCTTGAAGAAAGATCGTTCGTTCCCCTGAGCAGGAAAAATCTTGTTACTTCCGGTAACGCACTTTTTGTAGAAGCTCTTATTAATGAAAATAGAAATGCAGCAATAAGAATTATCCCGATTATCCATTCTTCATGCAAAGGTTGTGATGGCAATTCCTGACCTGACCTTAAATGTTTTAAAAGTAAAGTTCTTTTTTCAGTCTGTGTTTCTCTGGTTTTTTCTATAAAGAGGAAAGGGAATTTGTTAAAAGATCCCCATTCAATTTTAGTAACCACATTAATTGAATCATAATAGGTAATGTCGGCAATACTATTTCTGACACAAATAGAATCAGGTTTTATCGCTAATGAATCTTTTAAAACAATATCATTACTCAGAAGAGTATCCAGCTGTGGGGGAAAACAAGAATTCGCCATTATTTTTGTGGTTTCAAGCACACAAAAGTAATGATAAATAAAGGAAGAAAATCATCAAAGCGTATTGATCATTTCCGGCAATTATAAAGATCAGAAATGATCAACCCGACACCCTGAAATTTCCGAAAGAATATTATTTGCAAGCCTGCTTGCGCCGATTCGGAAGAGAGTATTGTTAAGCCACTCTTCTCCAAGGCAATGTTTTACAATCTGATAATAATTAGCTGCCTCAGCCGGATTAACTATTCCACCAGCTGCTTTAAACCCAACTTTAATTCCCGTTTCAGAATAGAAATCAGATATCGCCCTGCACATTACGAATGCTGATTCGGGGGTTGCAGAGATTGGTGTTTTGCCTGTGGATGTTTTAATAAAATCAGCCCCGGCATCCATTGCTATCATGGAAGCTTTGAATATACTTTCATAGTTACCTAACAATCCCGATTCCAGGATGACCTTAAGTTGCTTTTCCCCGATTGCCTTTTTGATCTCTCTTATCTCGTCGGCAACCGTAGCAAAATCATTTCCAAGAAAAGCTCCAACAGAAATTACTATATCAACTTCATCGGCCCCTGCTTCAATGGCCATCTTACTTTCAGCAACCTTTATACTTCGGAATGTCTGAGAAGCAGGAAACCCCCCGGCAACAGAAGCTATTTTTACATTTCGGGCTGTGAGCTTCTCTTTAACTACTGAAACATAATTTGGATAAACACAGATTGCTGCTACGTTCGGAATATTGGTATACCTGCCTGAAAAACTATTTACTTTTCCTGTAAAATGTATTATATCGCTCTTGTTGTCAGTAGTATTTAGACTTGTCAGATCAATCAGGTTCAAAAGATTCATCATCAGGCGTTTGTCGAGAACGACTGAAGTGTCACTTAGAGCTTTTTTAAGTCCCTTTTTGATCTCTGTCTCGGAGGGACAGGATTTGATTAGTTTTTGATATAGTTTTGTCATAATGTATTCTGTTATTTAGTAAATAATAACGTGACTATGAAAAAAAGAATTGCGTCAATATAAGACTTTTTGGTTTCATAACTAATTTATTTGCTTTTTTAAGTTATATGAATAAGCCCGATTTTATCTTATCTTTGATTGCAACCGATGCTCTGGTTACGCGTTGAATCACAGCTCTCATGGGACTCATTTTAATAGTGTTCAAATATATACATTCGTACTTAAAAAGTTTTAAGGGATGATTTATATTATATTTGCGTCTGTTACTATTAACTTATGGATTTCTTTACAATTCTGGCTATAGCACTGAGCTTGTCTTTCGACACTTTTGCAGTTTCCTTGTCGTATGGTGTAGTAAGGAGCGGTATCCTGTTCCGGCAGGCGACCCGAATTGCAATTGTACTTGCTGTTTTTCAGGGCGGCCTTACGGTTGCAGGATATTTTCTGGGATCAATTATTTCAAATGTTCTGAAAGCGTCAGATCACTGGATTGCATTAGGCCTTTTGGGCTTTCTCGGAAGCAAAATGATTTTAGATGGGTTTCGAAAATCAAACCATGATGAAGCAAAGGATTTCAGCAGCTTTATGGTACTTATAACAATTGCTCTGGGAACAAGTATTGACGCTTTTGCTGTAGGAATAAGCTTCGCTATTCTTGACGTTAAGATATGGGAATCAGGGATTCTAATAAGCGCTGTGACATTTCTCGCCTCAATGACTGCGATCAGGATTGGGAAATCGGTAAGTACAAGAGTAGGGAATAAAGTTGAAATCATTGGAGGGCTAATCCTTATTGCAATAGGTCTTAAGATTTTCCTTGAGCATTACCTGGCTTCGTGACCTGATTTTCACAGCTGATAAGAAGATGAATAAAAAGTGGATAAAGCAAACTCATTAAAAGGAGACCATCCGCCTGACTCTTTTATCAAAAACAGCCATCTCGGAGAATCCTACATAGCGTAATAATTCATACGCCTCGTCAAAATACTGTCCAACCCTCGATGGCAAATGCGCATCTGAATTGACACAAACCGGAACATTTTCTTCACTGAAAATATGAAGGAACCTACGGTCGGGGTAAAAATCGGCAAGTGGTCGGTTCCTGCCATTTGTATTTACCTCGAAAGCAACATTGTGTCGTTTCATTGTTTTAGCGAGTTTTCGATAAAAAGGCTCCAGATTGGATGAGGTTTTGTAGCCGTATATTCGGATTAGATCGCAGTGACCCATAATATCAAAAAGACCCGATGAAGCCGCAACGCAAACAGAATCGAAATATGATTCAAATAACCGGTCAATATTCTTTCCTTCATAAAATTCAGGACCCATATCTACTGTTTTTTCACCAAGATAGTGAACAGAACCTATTACGTAGTCAAGTGGGAGACGACTGAGAAAAGCCCTGATTTCTTCTTCTTTTCCAGCAAAAAAATCAACCTCCAAACCAGTTTTTATTTTTATATTCTTTGTGTTCTTCCTAAGATTTTCGATATAAAAGATATAAGAAGAAATGTTTACGGGATTCATATTCCATTCCTCTAACTCCCGGAATAAAGTAAGATGTTCCGAAAAACCAATCTCGCTCAATCCTGCTGCAAGAGCAGGGGCGATATATTCTTCAGGCGATGAACGTCCATCGCTGAATGTGGAATGAGTATGGTAATCAGTTTTATAGATCATTTCCTGTAAACAAAGTGCAAATTGCATTGTTTGATTTCAAATCCGCTGTGGATTTGGCAATAAAACTAATTGAAAATTGACAATATGAACCGGAAATTGGTAAATTTGTGAAAAACTTATCGTGAATCAAAAAAGAATGCCCTGCAGTTGCGCAAATTGCGATTTCAAGGATGTAGTATTTTCTTATCTTGATGATCCATCAATTGAAGCTTTATGCGACAATAAAGAAGAACAATCTTTTCGCAAAGGTGAAATTATTAATCATGAAGGTGAAAAAATCACTAATTTTAAATATCTAAAAAGCGGACTTGTTAAACTTTACAGAAGAACTTCAACAGGCGAGGAGCAGGTTATTACTATTACAAGACCATTCGAATTTGTAAGTAATATGAGCATCTTTTCAGAGGAACGCTATCAGTACTCTGTTTCTGCTTTGGAAGACTCAGTAGTTTGCACAGTAAAACTTGAATTTATAAAAGAGTTGTTCCTTAAAAACGGAGGATTCGCGATGGGTCTTCTTACCAAAATATCAAGAATTAACGATAAGATTATAAGTCAAACCCTCGACATCAGGCAAAAAAACCTTATTGGCCGGGTGGCTTTTGTCCTCCTCTACTTCACAAAAGAAATCTATAATTCGAGAGTCTTCGATCTCCCTGTTTCAAGAAAAGAAATTGCGGATTATATTGGCATGAGTACCGCTAATGTAATCAGAACCATGTCTGATTTTAAAAAAGAGGGAATAATCAGAATCTTTGGAAAGACAATTGAAGTTGTCGATCTCAGTAAACTGGAAATAATTTCAAAAAGAGGGTAATTTTTATACCTCAACCACTATTTATTCTTAATTTAAACGTTGCTTTATCTATTCAGACAATTCTGTAAAGTCCTTAAAATAAGATTACATTTTTGAGCGCTTCTCCAGTACTATTGAAAAGGAAACTGCATCCTGATTTTATGATCTTTTCAGAAGAAACCCTGCTTCCCTTAAGCACCACATCCGACATTTCCCCCAGAACAGCCTTAAGAATAAATGTCGGCACGGGAATTGGAAAAACAGGCTTATTCATTACTTGTGCAAGGGTTTTGATGAATTCTTTATGGGTTACATGCTGAGGCGAAACGGCATTATAAGGACCGTTCATGCTCTGATCTTCAATTGCTTTAAGATAGATATTACAAAGATCATTTATATGTATCCATGGCATATACTGCCGCCCGCTTCCTGTCTGAACCAGGAAACCAAATCTTGCTGGCATCATTAACTTTGAAAGAGCGCTGTCGTTTTTTTCAAGTACAACTGCTGTCCTAATTTTTACCGTTCGAACACCTGAGTTTCCAAATAGATCAGCTCCCTCTTCCCATAATTTGCATGTTGTTCCCAGGAAATCAGTTGCCGGGGGATCTGATTCAGTAAATATTTTATTGGAAGTTACAGAACCATAATAACCTACTGCAGATGCTGAGATAAAAGCTCTTAATCTTATTTTGTTCTCAGTAACTACTTTGTGAAGCAACCTGGCTGATTGCACACGGCTGGTTACTATTTCCTCTTTTCGTTTTTTTGTCCATCGCTTTTCTCCGATATTTGCACCTGCCAGATGAATTATATAATCAATTCCTTCCAGTATAACCGGATCAAGAATTCCTTTTTTGGGATCCCACTTTGAAACTTTGACCCCTGCAATTTGAATTGCTTTTCTCGAAAGATGCAGTACTTTGTATCCTTCAGAGAGCAAGGCTGATGTAAGATATTTTCCAATCAGTCCGCTTCCTCCTGTAATCAGGACAGAAGAGTCTTTTTGTAAATACTTTCTGAGAGGATTTTCTTCCACAGAAACAGAATTTGTAATAATATTAAAAAGTTTTACTTTAGAGGTCTTAAAATTACTAATAATGGAATCAAATAAAAAGCAAAAGATCATGGCAAACGTAAAAACGACGAAAGGAATTATTGCAATACTTACCGGAGGAGGAGATGTTCCCGGGCTTAACCCGGCTATCCGTGCTGTAACTATCCGTGCAAACCGTGAAGGATATAAAGTAATCGGACTTCGCAGGGGGTGGGCAGGCATATCAGAACTTATCAGAGACCAGAAAGCAGATAACAGCAATAACTTTCAGATACTTACTGACGATATAGTTAATAAGGCAGGACGGACCGGAGGAACCTTTTTACATACTTCCAGAACAAGACCGAGCCATATGTCAAAGGCGAGTGTTCCTGAGCATTTGCAAAGCACATATAATGCTGAATATAATGATATTACTCCTGAGATAATCAAGAATCTTGAGTGGCTGGGAGTTGACTATCTTATTCCAATAGGTGGCGATGATACACTTAGCTATGGTGTTCATCTGTACAAAAAAGGAGTAAATGTTGTTGCGATTCCTAAAACTATGGACAATGATGTTCCGGGAACTGATTATTGTATTGGCTTCAGCACATGTATCTCCCGAACCATTCAGATGACAAACAGCCTTAGGACTTCAGCCGGATCACACGAAAGACTTTTGGTTCTCGAGGTATTCGGAAGATACGCCGGTTTCACTGCTATGTTGCCTACTTTGGCTGGAGCCGCTAACAGGTGTGTAATACCCGAATACGAGTTTAATATCGATCAGCTCACAAAACTTTTGGTTGAAGACAGAAATCATAATCCCAGTAAATATTCGGTTGTTCTGGTTTCAGAAGGGGCAATGTTTAAAGGAGGAGAGATGATATTTGCCGATAGTGAGAAAGATGCTTATGGCCATGCAAAACTTGGTGGTATCGGAGATATGGTGTCGGCAAAACTTAAAGAACTTTCGCCAAAATATAACCAAGGGAAAGTAATTAATGTTATTAACCAGAAGCTTGGCTATCTGGTACGTGGTGGAGATCCCGACGCACTCGATTCAATTGTACCTATGGCTTATGGTAATCTTGCACTTGATCTTATTCTTAAAGGTGTTCACGGTAGAATCGTAGTACTTAAGAACGGAAGATACGACAACCTGCCTATTGATGTGGTAACATCATCTAAAAAAATAGTGAAACTTTCAGATTATAATACTGAAAGGCTAAGACCTTACTACCATAGTTTTGAAATGAAACCATTCCTTTTGATGGCTTCAGATAATTAGAGGAGAAATCATTTATAAATATTTCACGTAGAGACGCAATGCATTGCGTCTCTACCTGTTTTATAAAATCCCGAAGGATTATTTACATTTGTGTTCAAATATTTGTCTTTTGGAAAAAGGAGTTATATTAAAATCTACAGGAAGCAGTTATAGGGTTCTCCTTGATGGGGGAAATGTAATTGATTGCTCCGTAAAGGGGAAACTCCGGATTAAAGAATTACGTATTACAAACCCCATTGCTGTCGGAGATAATGTACTGCTAGAAGTAGACAAGAAGAATAACTCCGGCATTATTACTGAAGTACTCGACCGGCGGAACTATATACTTCGAAAAGCAACAAACCTTTCAAAACATTCCCAGATCATTGCAGCAAATATCGATCAGGTATTTCTAATGATCACCATTATTCTTCCCGAAACGCCTGTAGAATTTATTGACAGATTCCTGATCACTGCCGAAGCTTACAGGGTTGAGGCTAAAATAATAATTAACAAGACTGATCTTTACGGAGAGGATGAAATTGCAAAAATGGAATACCTCGAATCCCTTTACACTAAGATAGGATATGAATGTATAAGACTTTCTCTAAAAGACCAAACTAACCTGGAATTACTCAGGTCGCTAATGAAAGATAAAACCAGTCTGATATCGGGCAATTCAGGTGTAGGTAAAACAACCCTATTAAACTTATTTGATCCGGATCTGAATCTTAAAACGGCTGAAATATCAGATTATCATAAACAGGGGAAACATATCACAACCTTTCCGGAAATGTACCATATGCCATTTGGGGGATTTGTAATTGATACTCCGGGAATAAGGGGATTTGGCGTTGTTGATATGGAAAGGAATGAGATTTACCACTTTTTCCGCGAAATATTCGCAGTTTCAAAAGGATGCAGATTTAATAATTGTCTCCATCTTGATGAACCTGAATGCGCAGTAAGAGCTGCTGTAGAAAGCGGAGAAATAGATTTTCTTCGTTACAAAAGTTATCTTAATATTATGGATAGCGATAATCGCAAGTATCGTTGAAATTTATAATTACAGGATTAAAGATTATCTTTATATTCCATAGCAGATAAATATTTTCAAAGATGAAAAGAGTACTCCTTCTTGCATATTCAGCATTTCTGATAATTCTGCTAATTAACTATTTCTATTATAACAGTCTGTATAATAAGCAGATAAATTATATTGTTGAGCTTCTTGACCGGCAGGTACAGATTGTAGGGCATTCTGTAGATAGTACAAATAATGGGTTTCTAAGCGATTTAAACCAGATCGGTTTTGAAGAAGATCTTAATGACTTTTTTACTAAAACTAAGCCCGATATTCAGTATCGGGCAAAGGAAAAAATGAAACTCTTCTTCTCAAAATACCAGGACTTCGTTACGGGAATTAAATATTACGATAATAATAAAAATGAATTCACATTAAAAAAAGATGATGATTCTGGTGGCGGGTGGCTAGAACAACCATATATTCTCCATGTTCAGGCAGAGATATATTTTATGGAAAAACTGGTTGAGGAAAACTGGAAATTCGATTACTATCTGCCCGTTTTAAATAAAAAAACAAATGAAATAATCGGGAATATTGTAGTCACAGTTGATTATCAGAAATACTTTAAAGAAATATTCTCAGTTTTCAACCTTAAGGACTATCAATGGCAATGGGTAGTAAGTGATTCAGGTGCAATCATATATGATAATAGCCAATACGGTTTTGTATATTCCAAATTAGATCAAATAACAAAAAGTCTGGCAGGAGGATCAGTAGAAAATATAACTCATAATGCCACCTTTAAAGGGAAGTCCCAGGAGATAATTTCGTCATATTATTCAACACAACTACTTCAAAGAGATCTGGGACTTGTTTTTTCGGCTCCTACCGGTTTTTTTCAGAAATATATTATCAGAAACTCATTGTTTATTGTGTTAGGAACACTCTTTCTTATTCAAATGATAATATATATTTTCCTCAGATATATAAAATCGCAAAAATCGGAATCAGAGAGATTGAAAACTTCTGAAAGCATGCTATTCAGACTAATAGAAGAGATGCCGGCAGGAGTAATAATTCATAATAAAAACAGGGAAATAATAAAAGCAAACAAGGTAGCCGCAAGTCAATATTTATATTCCGGTGAAGCCGAAATGGTTGGCAAAATATTCCCTGAAACATCATTGCCTGATGAGAGTGACTATTTTTCGAAAAATCTTGGCGGATCTTTCAACCCCGACCAGTTTGTAATTATTAAAAAAGAAATAGGGGAAATAGTTCTTTACAGAAACAGCATACCTGTAGTATTTATGGGCGAAGAGGCAACCATGGAGATACTCATTGATGTGACAATGCTTGAATCGGCAAGAAAGCACGAAGCAAAAGCCAATGTAGCAAAATCAGAGTTCCTGGCAAGAATGAGTTTTGAAATCCGTACCCCGTTAAACGGAATTATCGGGATGACAGATGTTCTTAGTAAATTTGATCTCTCTTCTGAAGTAAGGGATATTGTTAGCTTACTCCATAGGTCAACGGAAGTGCTCCTAAGCATCATTAATGATATACTGGATTTTTCGAGAATTGAATCGGGGAAAATGATTCTCGATGAGGTTCCTTTTAATTTAAGAGAAGAGATTATTTATTGTGTAGATCTTGCAAAGACCCATATATTGACAAATGATCTGAATCTGTCTTACTCGGTCGACGAGAACGTGCCGGAATACATTATTGGTGACGCATTCAGATTAAGACAGGTTCTGACCAATCTTATAAACAATTCCATAAGAAATACAGAAAAGGGAGAAATACGTCTAAACTGCGCGCTTAAAAACGCCAAGGATGGAGTAATTACTATTAGTTTTGACTTGCTTGACACAGGATTAAGTTTTGACAAAGTAACCCTGAAAAAAATATTTGGCGATTTTGTAAATGTTGAATCAAAAGTCGGGAGAACAAGTGACGATTCGGGTTTTGGAACAATACTTTCTAAGCAACTGGTTGAGTTAATGGGAGGAGAGTTGTCTGCTGTAAGCCCTTCAGGTTTATCAGGAGATTTAGGAATGAAAGTATCATTTACTATTCTCACGCACTCAAACTACAGACCAATTAAAGACATTTCCCCTGAAAAGAGAAAGTCTTATGGAAGTATCAAAACCCTGGTTATAACGGGGAGTCAAAACCGTGATGAGGAGATTTTAGGGGCTTTGCATAAACTGGGTCTGATAGTTTCTGTAACAACATTCCAGAAGTCTACAATAAACCAGATAAGGGCAAATATGAATTATCCTGACGACAGGTATAATCTGGTTGTAATACTTGATGATAAGGAGTTTGACGGATTTGAAGCTGCCACAAATATTTCAGAAAGTAAGCTTGCCACAAATTTTATCATTCTTATGATAAGCAAAAATGATAAAAAGGGAAATTACGTTAAGTCTGTTACTTTAGGAGTCGATAATTATCTTGTTACACCATTCGATAACAACGAGTTGCTGAACATCATTAAGAATAATTTTCCCTATATTGAAGACTCAACCTTTGCTTATGATTTTAGCAGAGTCCCAAATAATTCAAAAATTTTAGTTGTTGAGGATAACAGAATGAATCAGAAAGTTATTGGAACAATGCTTAAATCCCTGGGATATTCTTATGATATTGCTAATGATGGTTACGCCGGCTATCTGCAGGCAAAAAACAATAAATACGACCTTATCCTGATGGATCTTATAATGCCTGAGATGGACGGTTTTGAATCAGCGCAAAAGATTCTTGAAATGGATAAATCTAATATCATCGTTGCCTTTTCTGCAGATAATATGCCCGAATCAAAAAGGAAAGCCGAATTGTCAGGGATTAAGGATTTTATTTCTAAACCTGTCAGAATAGAAGATCTTAAAAAGATTTTTGCCAAGTTTCTGATTAAATAATTCTCCGGGATACTTATTGCTATCTTAACTTATTCCGCAACAGAGACAAAATCATGGCTTTAGACAAAATTAAGGTTATAAGGTTTCTTGAACTTGCCGGACGTATTCCGGTAATTGACGTTAGGTCTCCATCTGAATTTACTTTAGGCCATATTCCCGGAGCCATTAACATACCACTTTTTGATGACCTGGAAAGAGCTTCAGTTGGAACAAAATATAAAAAAGAAGGACGCATTCCCGCAATTCTGGAAGGACTAAGATGTACTGGACCCACAATGTCTTCTAAGCTGGAGCGAGCTCTTAAGAGTATGAAAGAAGGGAAACTTCTGGTTTATTGCTGGAGAGGAGGTATGAGATCTGAAGCAATGGCCTGGCTGTTCTCTTTAGGGGATATCGAAACAGAAGTGCTGGATGGCGGCTATAAGACGTATCGTCAATATATTCTTGATCGTCTTTCAGAAAAAAGAAAATTGATTGTTCTGGGGGGATTGACCGGAAGCAGCAAAACACATATCCTAAGATATATTAAAGGATTAGGGCATCAGGTTATCGACCTGGAAGGACTTGCTAATCATAAAGGGTCTGCCTTTGGATCACTTGGCCAGCCGCCACAACCATCGACGGAACATTTTTCAAATATTCTTTTTGAGGAAGTAAGAGAGCTTAACGCTACTATTCCTTCCTGGGTTGAAGATGAAAGCCGGAATATAGGTTCAGTATTTATGCCGGATAGCTTCTATGAAAACATGCAGGATACCCCGACAATAATTCTTAACATGGATGTAAAAACAAGATTGCCCAGACTTATTGAAGAATACTCAACATATTCTGCAGAAGCTCTTAAGGCATCGATAATTAAGATAAGTAAACGCCTGGGAGGTGATAGAACAAAAGATGCGATTCTTTCAGTTGAGTCGGGAGATATAGCAAGAGCAATAGAAATATCATTATTCTATTACGATAAAGCTTATCGGTTCGGCCTGACAAAAAAGCACAGACATAATATTATTTACGTTGAGACAGATACTGATAATATTGAAATGAATGCTTCGAAAATTCTTGAGGCAGCAAGGAAAATAATCTGGCCCTAATGTGCCCCCCTAAAGATGACTTACTTCCTCGTAATCAACCCATCTATAAACTTTATCTGACCTCCGTAGAAAATCAGTTGTTTTAATTGAGCAGAGTTCTCCTTTTAAAGCCTTTTCTGTCACCATAAGATTAACACGGATCTCATCTATTGTGTATTCAACAACGCCGGTAGTAGGCCCTGTAATAAGAATAACATCACCTTTATGCAGATCGCCGTTTTCAAGCTTTATCTCAGCTACATTAAGTTTTGTAAAGTAGTTGGTAATTTTCCCGAGGTAAACCTTCCTTTTGGTGGCACTTGAACCATAGTTTGTATTCCATTCTCCCATTGTTTGCCCAAGATAATACCCATCCCAGAAACCTCTGTTAAAGACAGTTGAAAGCCTGACAGTCCAGGCATCAGTTTTTTCTTTATTATAAGTTTCGTCTAAAATTGCATAAATTGCCTCATCATAGCAGGAGGTTACTTCCTTTACATATTCTGCTGAACGGGCTCTCCCTTCTATTTTGAGTACTCGTACTCCGGCCTCAACCATTTTATCGAGAAATCCGATAGTGCAAAGATCTTTTGGCGACATGATATATTCATTATCAACCTCAATCTCATAACCGGATTCCTTTCCGGTAACTATATACGATTTCCGGCAGGTCTGATAGCACTCACCTCTATTGGCAGATTTGTTGTTTTCATGAAGACTAAGATAGCATTTCCCCGAAACGGCCATACACAAGGCACCATGAGCAAACATCTCAATTTTAATCAGATCTCCTTTTGGTCCCCTTATATTCTGCTCTCTTATCCGGTTATAAATACTACTTACCTGCTGAAGATTCAATTCACGGGCCAGAACTGCAACATCGGCCCATTTGGAATAAAATTTCAAAGCTTCAATATTTGTTATATTAAGCTGCGTTGAAAGATGAACTTCAATTCCGGAAGCATAAGCATAATTGATAACTGCAAGGTCGGAGGCAATCACCGCGGAGATTCCGCTCTCAACAGCCGCATCAATTATGCGGTGCATCTGGTCTATTTCATGGTCAAAAACGACAACATTGACAGTGAGATAACTTTTAATGTCGTTCTGTTTGCAGATTGAAACGATCTTTCGGAGATCGTCAAGGGAAAAGTTATTGGAGGAAGCCGCGCGCATATTGAGTTGTTCGGCACCGAAATAAACAGAGTCAGCGCCACCTTGTATTGCAGCCATCAATGATTCATAAGAACCAACAGGGGCCATTATTTCAATCTCTTTCCTCTTCATAACAGGATGCAAAGATAGCAATCAGATTTTTATTTTGCTCATCATAATCCTGATACACGAACCCTTACCAACTTCTGAATACTTGACAAAAATACGGCCATTATGATATTCCTCCACGATTCGTTTTGCCAGAGAGAGTCCTAATCCCCATCCTCTTTGCTTGGTTGTAAAGCCCGGATTGAATATTTTGTTAAATGCCGATTTAGGAATTCCTTTACCCGTATCTGAAATGTCGATTAAGGCATGCTTTTCTGTTTCTGTTATCCGGATAGTAATCTCCCCGTTTCCCTCCATTGCATCTATGGCATTCTTCGAAACATTCTCGATTACCCATTCAAATAGAGCAGAATTTATTGGCACAACGATCTCTTTATTTAGACTATAATCTGTAATAAACTTCACTTTTGAAGAGGTTCTAGATTTCAGATAATCTATAGTACGGGAAATAATAATAATAATATTTTCGCTTGTCAAAGCCGGTTTAGAACCGATTCTTGAAAATCTTTCAGTTACTTTTTCGAGCCTTTCAACATCCCGGGCCAGTTCTTTTGTTATTGATATCTCAGGGTATTTATGCTGCATAATTTCTATCCAGCCTGCAAGTGATGAAGTTGGCGTTCCGAGCTGATGAGCTGTTTCCTTCGACATTCCCACCCATACCTGGTTTTGATCTGCTTTACGCGATGAACTGAAGGCAAGATAAGATACCAGAATAAATAGTACAATTATTCCAAGTTGGATAAACGGGTAGAAAATAAGCATTGTAAGAATAATGCTGTCTTTATAGTAAATCGAATTATAATGACTTTCTCCAAGATTGATTATAATTGGTTTATTCTTCCCCTTAATCTTCTTAAAATGTTTTTCCAGATACTTTGGATCGCCTATCCTTTCATTATTGAAATTTCCTGCCGAAATTATACTATCAGATTCATCGGTCAGGATTACCGGGATTGTTGTGTTGTTATAAATTATTGATGAAAGAAAATCGAGATTAAGACTTGTATCAGAAATAGATATAAGCCTTGTTGCCTCAGCCCACAATTGAACATTTTTTCGCTCCTCTACCTTCAGTTTTTTGACAAGATTCCCGGTGTAAATAAGAGAGCCCATACCTATCAGTACTGCAAATAAAAACAGAGACAACTTCCAGAGTGTTTTATGTCGGGAAAAAATCATTTCAGTAGTTTATGAGATCAATTATCATTAATCAATTCTTCTTTATCAAGGTCCTCTTTTCGTATTTCTTTTTTAAAATCAAAGGTCTGGTAAGGTTTTTAAACTATCTGTTCCGTCCCAACTGATTTTAAACCGCGATTTCTTTTCAATGGGTTTTTGTTTTGGAACCGAATCCTTTTTAAACCAGCCATATTCCTGGTTCAGAATTGTTTTAAGTGTTTGCCTTTCAGATTTGATATTGTTCTTTACTTCATTGCTTGCAGCTTTGATGTCGTATCCTACTTTAATATCTTCTCCTTTGCCAATTATTTTTAAAAGCAGCGAAGTGCGTCCGAGTCCGTCGTCTTCTACTACTCCAAATTCGGTAACATTGCTCTTGTTTTTCTTCCTTTTCTTACTAAGAATTTCTGACAATAGAATTTTAATGTGGTATTCATAGTCATTGTCAAAACTGTGCTTCCCGTTTACGGAAAGATCAGCAGCAGAGGATTTAACATCCATTTGAGGGATATATAGAAAGTTGTTTCTTATAAAAAAATCATTCTCAAGTTGTTTAAAACTTATATTTTCCAGCTCGGATAGTTCTATAAATGACGCGAGTTGTTTAACCGGATCAAAATTGACGAGAGATCCGTTTACAAGGATGTATTTTCCTTCAGCAGTTAGAGATTTGATCTGCGGTTTAAGCATTGAGTCAAGAGGAAGAATCAATGACAATGACCCGGAAAGAGTCCCTCTTATGTTTTCCGATTTCAGAAAGTTCTGGCCAAAATTATGAAATGTTGTGAAAGTTTTATTTATATCAATGTTGGTTACACTAAAACTACCTTTTGTGATTAAGGATTTATTACCGTTCTGAAAGATAAATCCATTACCAGAGATGATTCCGCTTAACGCTCTCATATTCAGCGATGTAAATGTTAATAGCTGAGGCTTATAAGTCAGGGATCCTTCAATTTTCGTGGAAGCAAATGTTTTGTAATTCAGACTGTCTATCTTAAAATTGATGTCGAGAATAAAGTTTTCAGGAAGACTGAATGCTTTTTTCTTCCCGGAAGGTTTTTCTGAAGAAGGAGTAGTATTTAAAAATAGTTCAGGAATGAATCTGTCGAATGAAATATCAGCAGTGGCAATCATTTGAACTGGTCGGCCATCGAACCATTCCGGGAGGTTTCTGAATTCACCATCAATCTTTATTTTTTCACCTTTATAAATCAGCTGTAAGCCGGTCGCCTGTATTGTACTGCCAGCCGAAAGATTACCATTTATCTGATTAAATAGAAATTTGTCGTTTTTAAAACCGATATTTAATGAATTGAAGGTGAGATTAACTTCAGGTTTAAGATCGATAATATATGATAATGTTATTTTTTCAGGGAATTTTAATTTACTGTTCAGCTTAAGATCAATATCTGCTGAGCCTGAAGCAGCTGAAAGCGATTGAAGATCGAAAAATTCCTTAAGTTCTCCGGGGAAAACTCTACCTTTTAATAAAAACTCAACAGTAGGATCCTTAAACTGCGACAATAAAAGCGAACCGGTATATTCAGATGACCCGAGTTTTGCTTTCAGGTTAGTAATTCTTAGGATGCTTGTTTCAGAACGGTTTTTTGTTCCATTCGAATAAAAGCCCTGAAAAGAAAGGTCATTAATAGTAAGATTAGATTTTCCATATGCAATATGACCATTTTTCAGGGATGCAGTTATTTCAATATGCGGGTTATTTGTATGACTAAGGAGTCCTTTAATACTGCTTTTTACAACCATTAAACCTGAAGGGTCATATCCGGCAACAATTTTCTGATACTTTTCAGGCAGATACTTTCTTGTTTTTGAAATATCGATGTCATTTCCGGTTACAATCAGATCAAAGACGTTTTCTGATGAAACTGATCCTACAATACCGAAATCATAATTTTCAATTGTTAGTATACTTTTTTTAAATTGAAACCCCTTTTTGGTGCGTTGAAGTGTAAGGTCCAACCCTGCACTTATTGACCTTGTTATCTTAGTATTATAAAGTTGAAAGCCGGAAATTTTCAAATCTGAAACGGCAGTAAAATCAATAATATCGCCCGATATCCTGCTTTTTAACCGGCCGCTTTTAATTATGCCATTAGTTATTAGCTTTATTTCCAGGCTGTTGTAATACACGTCAATATCAGACAGGTTGATTTTTTCAAGATTAATAGTGATGTCTTCACTACCGGAGCTTTTGTTTTTTAAAGATATGTCATAATTTACATGTCCGGCTGTGTCGGTGAAAAAGTTCAATTTCCCAACTTTGGCACCGATCCTCTCGATGTTGTAGATCCCGTTAATAATATCAGTTATTTTAAACTCAACTGATACAAATCTGGCTGCCAGAAGAGTGTCTGTATTGATTCCGGAGAAGGCTTCAGAATTAAAACCGGAAGATGAATGAACAACGACATCAATCAGTTCAAGTGACGCATTTGGAAATTTTCTTAAAAATGAAAGTTTAAATGAGCGAACATCAAGCTTTGTGGAAATATTTTTATTAAGAGATTTCAGGATAATATCTGCAACCTTATTCTGGAGTAGGAAAGAAGCTGAAAACAGGATGATTGAAATTGCAATAATCAGTAGTATAAATAGTTTCAGAATTTTTAAAGTTAGTTTCATATCGCCATTTCAAGGAGGAAAGATAAATCATCAGTAGTTCCAAGTTCAACCGGGCTAACCCCCTTTTTGAATATTCTTAACTTTTGTTCCCCGTGGAGTGAAATTTTGTCGTCTTCACGAAGTAACATACAACCTTCCCGCAGACCAGCAACAAAGATCCCCGGATTGGCTTCAATGAATTCCTCAATTCGCTGCTCCCTTGTTTCTCCTGCATGCCCCAATGGATTAGCATCAAGAAAATGAGGATTTATCTGAAAGGGGATAAGATTAAAAGCGTTGAATGAATCTGGTTCAACTACAGGCATATCGTTTGTGGTTTTGATTGTCGGACATGCAACATTCGATCCTGCGCTCCAGCCAATATAAGGTGTTCCGGTAAAAACTTTTTCTCTGACAATATCAATGAGATTATTCTCTCTTATCATTTTCAGAAGTTTCCAGGTGTTACCCCCTCCAACTATTATTGCTGATGCCTCTCTTACGGCAGAAACAGGGTCGGTAAGGTGGTGAATCGATACGATTTCGTGACCAATCTCCCGAAATCGTTCAGAAACTTTTTCTTCATAAGTATCGAACGAAAAAGTTACAGCAGCATAGGGAATAAATAATGCTTTTACCGGGTTGTTACCAAGAAAAGTTTTGATGTTATTCTTTGGGTAGTCGAGGTATGGCTCCCCAGGGTTAGTTGAATTGCTGATAAGTAACAATCTCATATATTTCAATGTATTTCTGCTTATTGTTTATTTAAGTAATAGTCATTTAATCAGTAACTCTTTTTAAGGTTTTGATATTATGATTTTCAGGGACATTGCTTACAGAAAAATGGTTAAAAGTATTGTCAAGAATATTAATTAGCAGAACTTTGCCACTGAGGATATCACCGGTTTTTGTAATTATTTTAATAACTTCATTTGCCATATAAGTTCCTGCAATTCCTGGAAGAACTCCAAACAGACCAATAGCGGAAGGTGAAGGGTTTTTGAACTCTGTTACAGATACGAAAGGGTTATAACATCGGTAAGTTGGCCCACCATTAAAGTTGAATACAGAAATCATTCCTTCATATTTATATATTGAACCATGGACCATTGGTTTATCAAGGATAACGCAGGAATCGTTAATAATGTATCTGGCATCGAGGTTATCCGTGGCATCAACAATTACATCGAAATCCTTAAAAATTTCTAATGAATTTGATGCATCAACCCGTAAATTGAATATTTCAAATTCTATAAGTGAATTAATATGTTCAAGTGCGCTTTTTGCAAGAATTGATTTGAGTTTTCCTACATCGGATGAACCATAAAGTACCTGTCTTTGAAGATTTGTCTCATCAACCATATCAAAATCAGCTATGCCAATTTTCCCTATACCAGCTGCAGCCAGATATTGTAAAACAGGACAGCCAAGTCCCCCGGCACCAACAACAAGGACCCTTGACTTTTTAAGTTTCTCCTGACCTTCGATCCCTATCTCCGGAATCATTATTTGTTTGCTGTACCTTCTTAACTCCCTGGCAGATAATATATCACTATCCATTACCAATATCTCTCTGTTTCAGACAAAGATAGGTTACCGGTTAACAAAAAACAACAGGAAATAAAAAGAGGCTGCCCCTTTTTGTTTAGGGACAGCCTCATAACTTCTTCAAATGAAATTAGTTGTTATTTGTTTGGCTGATATACCCTTACCCAGTCGATTTCCATTGAGGTCGTTCCATTTATTGGTTTATCTAAACCGCCAGCCAGAAGAACGTACATAGGTTCCTGCGGAATATCCGATGTCTGAACAAACACTTCGGTATCGTTTATTTTCCAAACAAGTTTATCTGATGTCCATTCAAGGGTAAATATGAAAAAGTCATTTGCATACCGCGAACCAATTGCGGTTTTTGAAGTGGTTCCTTTAGCAGAGAAATAGTCGGACCAGACTTTCCCTTTTGATGTCCGGCAGATGTCGATATGAGGAGTAATTTTATCAGCAAGCATCCAGAAAGCGCATTTGGCATTTGGGTCACCAAGTTTAATTTTTGCTGTAAAAACACCATATTTCTGCCTGAAGCTTGTTCCCGAATTAATCAGACCTGAAGTATAACTGAATTCTTTTGAAGAAAAACCATGAGCTGCAGACCACACCTTCCCTGTAACTTTTTGTGCTTTGGTGTTGATCTTTAGAATGCTATTGCGGATTTCAAAGTTTTCTTTTTCAGTATAAGCCTGAAGATCTGATTCCACGGAATATCTGTCTTTCAGCAGCTTTTCTCCCCAATAGTAGTTTGTGAGCCACTTTTTTGTATCGAGTTTTTCATTGTCAAACTCATCACTGAAAGTCAATTCCCTGTGTTTAAGAATGTCAAATTTGTTGGAATCTTTTACTCTGAAGTACCAGATAATATCTTCATTTTTCTTAAGTTTATTATATTCCTGAACCTCTTTGAACATTTCGGTTTTTTCAAATCTTTTCTTATCAAGAAGATACTCTTTCTGTTTTTTAAATTCAGGAGTGGCAACAAATTCTTTAAGCTCGTTAAGTCTTGCAAGCCGTTTTGAACCATTAGTATTCTGATAGTTTGCATACTCTTTTGAGGACCTGAATTTATAGTAATCTTTAATTTCAGTGCTTCCCTTTTGATTTTTGTAATCCTGTAGCTTTTTTGAGTCTTCGGAATCTTTAAACTCTTTTGATTTCATCTTCTCCCGGAATTCAGAAGATTGAACCAGTTTCTCAATAGCTTCATATTTGCTAATCTTCTCAGAACCATCCATCTGTTGAAATTTCTTCAGTGAAGGGCCTTCAATTGTTTTGTAATAAAGGACAATATCTTTTGCTTTCTGAAGCGACAAAAACTCTTTCTCTTTAGAATATTCCTCAGAATTCTTATACTGTAGGGATTCAATCTCTTTCTTTTTCTGAATGAAATCAGACGAATTTACCAATCCGTTCAGCTCATTATACTTTGCCAGCTGATCAGATCCTGAAAAGACGTTTAGTTTCTCAAATTCAGTAACCAAGGCCTTTTCAGCCTGCTCAATTTTTGAAGTCGATGGGATCATTCCCAGTAAAAGCTTGAGACTTGCCATTGTAATATTGGTTTATGTACAATTGATAAAGATAAAAAATCTTTCTATAATAATTGATTTGGCTCTTCAAATATTTGTTTTTTAGAAAAAAGGAATCCCCGTATATGGAATAGTCCGGTAAAAACTTGACAAGGATTAATTCAGGTTTTTTTTGGATTAAATTTAGTTTCTAGAATTTTTCTACTTTTGCGGGGTCACTTAAAAATATAAAAATGGCTCTGGTACATGAATTTGAAAGTAGTGGAAACTGGTTATTTAAAAGAAGAAGCTGGCTACCGGTTTTTATGGTTGTTGCAGGAATCTTTGCAATGTATATGGGAAACCGACAGGCAATCCTCTTCGATATGCGCGACGAACTTATTTTTCTTGGCGTAAGTTTTTTAGGTCAGGTAATAAGAATTCTTACAGTTGGGTTCGCACCTAAAAACACATCCGGAAGAAACACTGCAGACGGTCAGATTGCTGATGAATTAAATGTTACAGGTATCTATTCAATAATTCGTCACCCACTTTACCTTGGGAATTTCTTTATGTGGCTGGGCCCCGTTCTGTTCATAAGATCTTTTGTGGCAACCTTGGTTTTTGTGCTTCTTTACTGGTTATATTATGAACGTATAATGTTCGCTGAGGAGCAATTCCTGAGGAGAAAATTCGGCGAAATTTATGACAAATGGTCAGAAACGGTTAGTTCTATAATTCCGGATTCAATCAAATACATTCCGTCCTCACTGCATTTTTCGGTCAGGAATGTACTGAAGAGAGAATACAACAGTTTCATCAACATATTTGTAGTATTCATACTGATGGATCTGTTTAGAAATTATTTTCTTTCTGAACGCATCTATCTCACAGGCATGTGGATATACCTAATGGTCTCAGCGTTTGTAATATGGATTGTAGTGAGAACAATTCATAAACGGACCAGGTGGCTTGAGGTGGAAGGGAGATGATTACCTTCTCGACCCCGTAAAAATCATAATGTAGTAAAGCAGAGTTGCCAGCGAACCAAGTGCAGCAACAACATATGTATACGCAGCCCACTTGAGTGCGTCCTGTGCCTTATCGTGATTCTGATATGAGGTTATACCTGCATTCGACAGCCATGCGAGAGCCCGCTGACTGGCATTTATCTCAACCGGCAAAGTAATAAAGCTGAAAATTGTAGTCAGTGCAAACAGGAAGATTCCTGCCAGTAACAAAGCCGGGAATGTTCTTACCATCAGAATACCCGCTAATAATATCCATTGTACATATTTAGATGAAAAACTGACAGCCGGCACTAGTTTTGACCTGAATCCGAGCCATGCATATGCGTTTGCGTGCTGAACTGCATGCCCGCATTCATGTGCTGCAACTGCTGCTGAAGAAATACTCCGTCCGTTATATACATCGGGGCTCAGGTTAATTGTTTTATCAACAGGATTATAGTGATCGGTAAGCTGGCCGGGAACACATTCAACCTTAACGCCGCTGATACCACTGTCACGAAGCATTCGTTCAGCCACATCTTTCCCTGACATCCCGTTATCGAGAAGAATTTTCGAATACTTTTTAAACTTCGATTTAAGCACTGCACTGACGACCCAACTCAGGATCATAAATCCTATAAAAATTATCCAGATACTCATATTACATTTTCCTCCTTAATTTTAGATATAATAATTAAAACGCTTGAAAATCAATTTTTTTACCCCGGTCCGCCAGTTGGCGGAGAGTAAATTGATTTTCTTCGCTCTCCGCCAGCCGGCGGAGTTGGGGTAAACGAAGAAAATCAATTTAGAGTTATTGCTGATATCCAATTCCCATTATTTCAAGAAACCTTGCAAATCCTCTGCCAAATGTATTTTGACAGTTCTTATTGGTCATTTTGTCAGAAAATACAAAGGTACTTATTTCATGAATTGATAAAACAGCATTCTTACGTCAATTATTATCTTTGTGCAATGATAAAGTTGATAAATGCGATATTTTCATTTCTTTTTTCGCTTCCTGTCCATCTCTACAGGTATTCAATTTCCCCATTTTTAAGACCGGCCTGCCGTCACGAGCCCTCATGTTCACAATACATGCTTGATGCACTGAAGGTTCACGGACCAATTACCGGACTAATTATGGGGACTGGTCGGATTTTGAGATGCAGACCGGGTGGCACACATGGCTGGGATCCTGTTCCCCTCTTTCGGTTTCGTCGCTACCGGCCATTATTGGCGATATTTTCCCGTTGGAAAACAGAAAACCGACTCAAGAGATAATGCCCCCCAACGTGGCTGTTGAAAAAGTCCTTTGTGAACCTTAGTGATAACCTTAGTGTCCTTTGTGGTAAAACATAAATCATTGAACCACAAAGGATCACAGGGGGCAAAACACATGGGGGACAGAAGGGAATTTAAAAATTTAATTCCTCCTTCAGCTGTTTATACCCTGCCCGGCTTACCGGAAGCTTCTCGCCGGAATGAAGAATTGCAACGAAACTGTCCTTACCATAAGGTTCTATCTGTTTAATCTCCTCTACTTTTACAATATAGGAACGATGAATTCTTACAAAATCAGCTTTTGGAAGATTATCTTCATAAAATTTCATTGTTTGTTGTTTCAGAGCTTTTCCGGCAGAATGGTATATCATTACATAATCATCCTCGGCTTCAACATATTTAATCTGATCAACAGGAATAATATTTATCGAATTAGCTTTTCTTACAACTATTCTGCTAACAGGAGCAGAAGCTTCCGGTCTTTTTGAGAGTAGCCGGTTTGCAGGTTCTTTATGGCTCGTTCCTGAACGGATTTTGTCTATTGCTTTTTTTGTAGCCTCAAGGAATCGCCTTTGTGGGAACGGTTTAAGGAGATAATCTACTGCATTAAGCTCAAAGGCTCTCAGGGCATACTGATCAAATGCCGTGGTAAATATTATTTCTGGTTTCTCAGTGAGAACCTCAAGCATCTCAATTCCGGTAAGTCTGGGCATTTGAATATCGAGAAACACCAGATCAGGCTTCATTGTCGAAATTGTTTTCAGTCCGGTAAAGCCATCGGCACATTCAGCAATTACCTCGATAGAGTCAACCTCTTTTAAATAATGTTTAATAATTTCCCTTGCCGGACCTTCATCATCAATAATTAGTATTCTGATTTTTTCCATACGTTAATTTCTTGCCGTCCTATCTTACTGCAGATAAAATTTTATACCCTAAAAATATAAATTATTTTTCAGAAAGCGTTTACAAATAATTGGCAGGTATATATAAGGTTACTGAATAAATACCGTTTCCCTTTGTTGTTTTTATTGAAGCTTTGTTGCCGTAGAACAATTCAAGCCGTCTTGAAACATTTAAAAGTCCCGTACCCGTGCCTCTTTTTAAAGATGTAGTGGGGTCGTAATTATTACTTATAATCATTTCAAGATAACCATCAATAATTCTTGCATGGGTTATAATCTTCACGCTTTCTGTACTTTCATAAACACCATGTTTGACTGCATTCTCATAAAGCGGTTGCAGGAGCATTATGGGGATTTTAAAATCGAGACATTCATTTTTAATATCTGTTTCAGTAATCAATTTGTCTCCGAATCTCACTTTTTCAATATCAAGATAAAGCCATAGATTATCAAGTTCACTCTGCAGAGAGACAGGTTGTTCGTCCTTTCTTGAAAGGGCATATCTCATGAATTCCGAAAGTTTTACAACCATTTCCCTGGCTTTTTCAGGATCTGTAATCGTGAGTGAACTTACAGAATTCAGACTGTTGAACAGGAAATGAGGATTGATTTGTGAACGGAGCATTTTTAGTTCAATCTCTTTAACAAGGCTCTCCAGACGCGCCTCTTTTGCGTTCTTTTCCGACAGATTTGTGAGGCTTATAAAAAGATAATACGTTAGGACTATGAGACTATAAATGAACACACCAGTCCCTATCCGATAGGGAAATGTTGCATCCCAATAAGCCTGATAATCATTTTGAACAGGAAGTACGACAAGCACAATAACCCTTGTTATAAAAACCCATAGACTTATTGTAATCGCACCGCTTATCACCAGATTTGAAATCAACGTAGCAGAGTGGGGCTTCCCGGTATTGAAGAAATTGAATGGATACCATAAAGAGAGAGCAAGACTTGAATAAATCAGTAAAGAAAAAGCACTATCGATAAGACTTACATTAGTGAAGCTTCCATACGAATAATAAAATAGAAGTGATTGGCCCAGAGTAAGAAATACCCAGACCAACCACCACGCTATCAGCCGAACGCCGTTGTTAAGAACCGGATGTTTCATTCTTTTAACAACTAGTAACTCTTTACTTCGCCACCGCCAAATACAACCGCCCCTTTAATAATGAGTTGTTTTGAAGTGTCAACTGTTCTTCCCGGGTTCAATTTACGGGAATCTCCAAAACCGCCCAGAACCGGAACGACTTCAATTTTTATATTCCAGTCGTCGGGGACAATTATTGTAGTACCACCAAACACGCAGGCAAGTTCAAGTTCAGAAACTCCCGGAGCCAGTCTCGCCTTTGTAAGGTCAATCTCACTGCCACCAAAAACTGCTGTGACTTTTCCTCCCCTGAAATTATCAGACACAATCTGACGTTCTCCGCCGCTGAATACATGTACATAATCAATATAATCATCGCCAACCTGAGGCGCTGTTGAAACAGAATTCCAACCCTTTCTTTTTGAAAAAATAAATACGACACCAATTATTATAAAGATTGAAGGCCAGAACATATTAACATCGAATGTTTCCCTGAAAATATGAGGGATAAGGAAGAATGCTCCAACAGCCATAACGATTACTCCTGAAGTTTTGCCTCCCGACGACCCGATTGTAATTACAAGTCCTATTGTTACAAGCAGCATTGGCCAGCTGAAAATAACATGGTCAATAAAATCGGGGAAAACCCCTGTATTTCTCATTACCAGAAATAACCCGACGAGTACCAGGATAACTCCGATAATTGCTCTATTATTTTGAAGATGATGATGTTCATGCCTGTAAGGGCGATTCCCATCTTTGTAATTTTCATTTGTTTCCATAGTTGTAAATTTATTTGTGAAATTATTATTTAATTTTTCTTTTTAAAAATGAAGTTAATATAAATGACAGACCTACTAAAACAATTACCCCCGGCCAGTAAAAGGCATTGAAGAATTCCGGGGTGGCAAAAAAGAAGCTATCCTTTAAAAACCAGAATCCTCCTGCAATTAGTAATATCCCTCCGGTGAAACGAAGATTTAACAGAAGCAGAACGCCAATGAATAACATTGCAGACTCCCAGGTAAAGTACCTGTTTATGCTTCCCAGATTTAACAGGTCGTTGGTGGCAACAAGAAGAGCTGCTCCCAATAGGATAAAGAATAAGCCAATACTCACCCGAGGATGATGTTCCCTTTCTCTGAAGTGATTATAATCATTGTGTCTCATGGTTATGAAATTAAATATGAATCAAAAATACTTTCCTTTACAAGAGTTTTGGAAAGGAAATCGGTAAACAGCCTTTTTCTGTCGGTAAATGGTCTTTTAAGACAATAAATGTTACTTTTTTGTTGATAATTTTTTTAATTGAAGAAGGATTCATATTTTTGCAAACCAAAATTTGAAGAGATGTCCGGATCATATACCATACCATTAAGTGGATTAAAGGAAGGACATCACACTTTCAAATTTGAGATTGGGAATGAGTTTTTTGAAAAGTTTGAAGAGTCGGAAGTTAAGGAAGGTAGCCTTATTACTGAGATTGATATTGAGAAAAGATCTTCTCATAGCGATGTAAAAATAAGGATATCGGGAAGCGTTAGGATAAGCTGTGACAGATGTCTTGAGATGTTTTTACAGCCTGTTAATTGTGAAAATAAACTTCTGGTTAAGTTTGGGAAAAGCCTGGAAGATAGCGATCCGGACATACTTTCAATACCTTCAGACGAGCAGGAATTGGATTTGCAGCAACACTTATATGAATTTATACATCTCGCCCTGCCAATAAGAAGGGTTCATCCGGATGATAAAAAGGGGAATAGCACATGCGATCCGATTATGTTGAAAAAACTTGAAGAGTTGATAATTGACGAGGACGCCGAAAGTGATCCCCGATGGGATGAATTGAAAAGACTAATGAACGATAATTAAATATATTTAAAATGGCACATCCGAAACATAAACATTCTAAGACCAGAAGAGATAAGCGCAGAACACATTACAAAGCAACTGCGCCAACAACGGCGAACTGTTCAAACTGCGGATCTGCAGTTCTGTATCATAGGGTATGTCCTGAATGTGGATTTTACAGAGGGAAGCTGGCGATTGCCAAGAAGGCTACTGTTTAAGTACCGATAACTTAAAAAATTTAATATGAGAATTGGCCTTGATGTCATGGGTGGTGATTTTGCACCTGACGCGATCATTGAGGGCGCAGTTGATTCACTTCAGCATCTTTCAGTTAATGAAAAGCTTGTACTTATTGGAGATGAAGTCTCCATTTACAGGAAACTGAGAGAGATGAAGATTGAGCCATCTCTGTTTGAAATAGTTCATACAACCCAGGTAATTGAGATGGGGGATCATCCTGCGAAAGCTTTTTCGCAGAAAAAAAATTCAAGCATTGCTGTTGGTTACGGGATGCTGAAAAATGGTTCCCTTGATGGTTTTTGCAGTGCTGGAAATACCGGCGCAATGCTGGTTGGGGCAAGTTATACAGTTAATGTGATCCCTGGCGTTTTGAGACCAGCGCTTGCCACAGTACTTCCTTGTATCGATAACCGCGATTCGGTTATCCTTGATATAGGATTAAATCCTGATTGCAAACCGGAAGTACTCATGCAATATGGAATACTTGGCAGTATTTATTCAGAATATGTTTTGGGAAGAAAAAATCCCTCTGTGGGATTATTGAATATAGGCGAAGAAGAGTCAAAGGGGACTCCTGCTATTAAAGCAGCTTATGACTTGATGAAAGCACATCCCGGATTGAATTTTGCGGGGAATATTGAAGGAAATGCACTCTTTCGTGAAACCATGACAGATGTAATAGTATGTGATGGATTTGTCGGGAATATTGTACTGAAACTTGGTGAAGCCTTTTATGAAATATATAAAGGTAGAAATCTTAAGGATTCATATTTTGACCGGCTTGATTGGGAAAATATTGGAGGAACACCTATTATCGGGATAAATGCCAATGTTGTGATTGGACACGGTATTTCCAGAAGAAGACCTATTTCAAATATGGTTCTTCAAACCAGAGGGGTTATACATGCCAACCTGGCTCAAAAGATTAAAGAAGCAATATAATTATGGAAAAAATACGGGCAGCGATTACTGGCATCAATGCCTGGGCGCCGGATTACAAATTGACAAATCAGGAACTCTCAAAAATGGTTGATACATCCGACGAATGGATTATGCAGCGAGTAGGCATAAAGGAGCGACGGATTTTGAAAGGAGAAGGACTTGGAAGTTCCGATCTGGGGGAACAAGCAGTTAAGGGTTTATTGTTGAAAACAAACACGGCACCTGAAGATGTTGATCTGTTAATTTGTTCTACCGTTACCCCCGACATGTTTTTTCCTGCAACGGCAAATATTATCTCTGATAAATGCGGAATTAAAAACGCATTTAGTTTTGACCTGAATGCCGCCTGCTCAGGATTTCTTTTTGCCTTACAAACTGCCGCTGCTTATGTTGAGACCGGAAGATATAAAAAGGTAATTGTTGTTGGTGCAGATAAGATGTCCTCAATTACCGATTATACTGATCGTACTACATGTCCACTTTTTGGAGATGCCTCCGGCGCAGTTATGCTTGAACCTACAAAAGAGGATTTTGGGATAATGGATTATATCTTTTACACGGATGGTTCCGGAGCAAAACACCTGCACCTGAAAGCCGGTGGATCAGTAAGACCTGCATCTCACGAAACAGTCGATGCAAAGGAGCATTTTATTTACCAGGAAGGACAGACTGTATTTAAGTTTGCAGTTTCAAAAATGGCTGATGTAGCAGCTGAAATAATGGAGCGGAATAATCTTAAGGCAGAAGATATTGCCTGGCTTGTTCCCCATCAGGCAAACCTTCGAATTATTGAAGCGACAGGTCGCAGAATGGGAATTTCCCCAGATAAAGTAATGATCAACATCGAAAATTACGGCAATACAACTTCGGCAACAATTCCTCTTTGTATCTGGGAATATGAGCATAAACTAAAAAAAGGAGATATTCTCATACTCGCAGCGTTTGGTGGTGGCTTCACATGGGGCTCAATATATCTTAAGTGGGCGTACGATCCTGCCTAGGTTTTTCTCTTCTCCGTAAACCCCCTTTTAATTCCCCCCAAGGGGGGAAAATACCTCTGTTCTATTGATTATCAAATAGATGAGTAGTTCTTCGCCCCCCTGGGGGAGATGCCGCGCAGTGGCAGAGAGAGTTTCATTACATCTGAAAAACCCCCACGGGGAGCTGCCTCACAACAACTGAAAGGATTTGTCTTATTCACAAAAGTTTACTATTATTATCCCGATATATTTTTATCTGCAATAGTTTTTATATTTTTGAGTTATTAAGTTTGTATCTCTAAACTTCTATGTATTATGGCAAAATTCAACGAGACAGATAATAGCACAATAAACCTTATTAGCATCGGAACCGATATTACCGGAGATATTAAATCAACTGGAGATATACGTATCGATGGTACTCTTAAGGGAAATCTCGACACAAAGGGAAAAGTTGTAATTGGGCCAACAGGAAAAATTATTGGAGAAGTAATCTGTAAAAATTCAGAAGTTTCTGGTATTGTAGAGGGGAAAATCACAGTTGGTCAGCTGCTTAACTTAAAAGCATCTTCAAAAATTATTGGAGATATAGTTACTGTCAAACTTTCTGTTGAACAAGGTGCAACATTCTCAGGGACTTGCAAAATGAGTGAAAATGATACATATGGAGGAGCTGCAACAACAAAAGAAAACTAACCCGAAAAACAAGCTAAATAAAGGCATCAAAGATTTTGGCAAGTACTCAGGCATTGCATTCCAGATGATTGGTATAATTCTTGTTTCTGTCTGGGGAGGTGTAAAACTTGATAAACTGACGGGTTGGCATACACCTGTTTTTACAATAGTTCTATCGCTCCTCGGAGTTTTTGCAGCAATATATACTGCAGTCAAAGATTTTATTAAGTGATCAATCTCCTTGAAACCAATTCGTAATTATTTTCTGATCCTTTTATTCTTGAATATATTATTCCTGGGAGCGGGGAATTTTCTTATTTTATATTATAATCTGAAGCTTGTATTAATTGACATAGGAATTCTGGGTTCAGCCTTTTCGGTTATTACACTTATTACTATTGTCTTTTTTTTAAAAGGTCAGAACAAAGAACCAGATAGTCAGACTCTGTATAGCCTTGTCTCAGTAAGCCTGAAATTTCTGATGGAGTTGTTATTGGCACTTGTTTGGTTTTTTGTCGCTAAAAAAACTTCGATAACCTCTGTTTTATTATTTTTTGTTATATATTTAACACTCACATTATTTTCGATATGGGTAATATTAAATACGCTGAAAAACAAATCATTATAAAACCGGATCATATTTGAAAACAAGAATTATTATAGGTCTTTTCTTCTTTCTCCTCTTGGCGGGGACCACTAAAACTGCCAACAGTCAGGAAGTAGAACAAAAAAGTGAGGCTAAGGAAAAATTTAAAGCGAGTACATATATTCTTGAACATATTGCAGATTCGCATGAATGGCATATTCTTACAAAGAAAAACGGAGAGAGTGTTGCTATTTATCTTCCTGTGATATTGTATAGCAAAGAGAGCGGACTGCATCTTTTTTCTTCAAAGCAGCTGGTGCATGGGAAAGAATATAAAGGATTCAAACTTGAAGAAGAAGGCGATCTTAAAGGTAAAATTGTTTCAGTTGATGAGGCAGGCAGGATTGATGAAGAGCATCTTCCTCTCGACTTATCTATGACAAAGACAGTAATTGGAATGTTGTCCGCTGCCATAATAGGACTTTTATTATTTCTCTCTCTTGCCCGTTCCTATAAAAAAACCGGAATAAGCCATCCAAAAGGTATTCAGAGTTTTCTTGAACCGGTAATTCTTTTTGTTCGCGACGACATTGCCATTCCTAATATTGGTCTCCATAAATATGAAAAATATATGCCTTATCTTCTTACGGCATTCTTCTTTATTCTGATCAACAATTTGATGGGGCTTATTCCATTTCCTCCTCCTTTCGGGGCAAATGTCACGGGGAACATTGCAATTACTTTTGTATTAGCAGCCTGCACGTTTCTTATTACTCAGTTCAGCGGGAATAAATCGCACTGGAGGCATGTTTTTGCAACACCGGGAGTTCCGTTCTGGCTTTTGCCAATAATGATTCCGGTGGAGATAATCGGTTTATTTTCAAAGCCGTTTGCTCTCATGATCCGGTTGTTTGCAAATATGCTTGCCGGGCATATTGTTATATTAAGCCTTATTTGTCTGATCTTTATATTCGATACACTGGCGCTTGCCCCTGTGTCAATATTATTTGTGATTTTTATGGACTTTATGGAACTATTGGTAGCATTTTTACAGGCATATATATTTACACTGCTCTCATCGTTATTTATTAGTCTGGCAGTACAGGAAGAACACCATTAGAATTTTTGTTTAACTAAATATTTTGAATTATGACAGGTACATTAGCAGCAGTAGGAGCAGGTCTCGCAGTAATCGGCGCAGGACTTGGAATCGGTAGAATTGGCGGATCGGCAATGGATGCAATTGCAAGACAGCCGGAAGCTTATTCAAAGATTCAGATTGCAATGATCATTTCAGCTGCCCTTATTGAAGGAGTTGCATTGTTCGCAGTTGTAGTTGCTCTTTTGTAGTAACTAAGAAAATTTTAAAGCCTGCAACGGTTGGTTGCAGAGCTTTATTTTATTGAAACCGTTAAAAAAACTTGTATGATATTATTAGCCAGCAGTCTTACTACTCCTGCAATCGGGACTCTTGTTTGGTCAACAGTGATTTTTGTCCTGTTTTTCCTGATACTTACCAAATTCGCATGGAAACCAATTCTTTCTGCAGTTAAAGCAAGAGATGAGATGATTAAAGGCTCCCTAGAATCAGCGGAACAGGCAAGGGAGGAGATGTTAAAATTACAGAGTGATAACGAAACGATCCTTCGAAAGGCAAGAGAAGAGAGAGAGAACATTCTTAAGGAAGCACGGGAAGTTCGCGATAAGCTTATTTCTGAAGCCAGGGGAAAAGCTTCCGAGGAAGCTGAAAAACTTATTGAGAAAGCCAGAGTTGGAATTGAAGGGGAAAAAAGAAAAGCTTTATCAGAGATTCGTGAACAGGTAGCCACCCTTTCAGTCGATATTGCATCAAAACTATTGGGTGAAAAACTCAAACAATCCGGGGAACAGGAAAAACTAATTGACAACTACCTGAATGACATTAATTTCAATAAGAACTAGGAAGTAAAATCTGTAATGAACGATAGCAAAATATCTGTAAGATACTCACGGGCTTTATTCCTTTCGGCTCTCGAAAAAAATATCCTGGAAAAGGTAAACGAGGATATGGTTTTTATTTCGGAGGTATGTAAGATACCTGAAGCGAAAGAGTTCCTGCATTCACCTATCATTTTCCCATCAAAAAAAACAGAGATTTTTCATTCAATATTCGGAAGTAATGTTGAGAAAATTACTCTGTCGCTCATTGATCTTGTTGTTAAAAACGGAAGAGAGAGTTATTTACCTGCAATAGCAAGGGTATTTATTTACGAAACGAAAAAGTACAAGGGAATCACAGAATCAGTTCTCACTACAGCAATAAAAGTTGATGATAAAATAAAGAAACAGATTTCAGATCTTTTGTCTGGCATTTTTAACACCAAAGTTGAACTGGAAGACAACATAGACAAAGACATACTGGGAGGCTTTATCCTTCGTGTTGATGACAATTACATTGACGCCAGCATAAGGAACAAGCTGAGAAAAATAAAAAAAGAACTTATGGTAAGCGGAACGGCTTCCGAATAACAATTTATTAATAAAGAATTTTAGATAATATAGTATAGTATGGCAAATATTAAACCGGCAGAAGTCTCAAAGATTCTAAGACAACAACTTGAAGGAATTCAGATGGGAGTTGATCTGGAGGAGGTAGGAAACGTTCTTCAGGTTGGTGACGGAATAGCACGTATTTATGGACTCTCAAATGCACAGTCGAACGAGTTGATAGAATTTGAAAATGGAATAGAAGCTATTGTTCTCAACCTTGAAGAAGATAATATCGGAGCAGTGCTACTCGGTCCGACTGAAGAGATAAATGAGGGGGACATTGTTAAAAGAACCGGTCGTATTGCTTCCCTTGGGGTAGGTGAAGGATTACTCGGAAGAGTCATCACACCAACCGGACAACCAATTGATGGCAAGGGCCCGATAACCGGAGAACTGTTTAACCTTCCATTTGAAAGAAAAGCCCCGGGTGTTATATTCCGCCAACCGGTTCGTCAGCCACTTCAGACAGGTATAAAAGCTATCGATGCTATGATCCCGATTGGCCGCGGACAAAGAGAGCTTATAATCGGTGACAGGCAAACAGGAAAAACAGCTATCGCTATTGATACTATTATTAATCAGCGGAGTAATTTTGAAAAAGGAAAGCCGGTTTATTGCATTTATGTCGCTATTGGCCAAAAAGGCTCAACAGTTGCAAATATAGCCGCAATACTTGAAGAGCATGGCGCTCTTGAATATACAGTTATAGTTCTGGCAACTGCATCTGATCCTGCTGCATTGCAGTTCTATGCTCCTTTTGCCGGGGCTGCAATTGGTGAATTTTTCCGCGATACGGGCCGCGATGCTCTTATTATTTACGATGATCTTTCAAAACAGGCGGTCTCATATAGGGAGGTGTCACTTTTATTGCGTCGCCCACCAGGACGCGAGGCTTACCCTGGTGATGTTTTCTACTTGCACTCAAGACTTCTTGAAAGAGCTGCTAAAATCATTGAATCAGATGAGGTTGCACAAAAAATGAACGATCTTCCTGAATCAATTCGTCATCTCGTGAAAGGAGGGGGATCACTTACTGCTCTTCCTATAATAGAAACACAGGCAGGTGATGTATCTGCATATATTCCTACAAACGTGATCTCCATCACCGACGGGCAGATATTCCTCGAATCAAGTCTTTTTAACTCTGGAGTACGACCCGCAATAAATGTAGGTATCTCCGTATCGAGGGTGGGAGGAAATGCACAGATTAAGGCAATGAAGAAAATCGCCGGTACTCTCAAGGTTGATCAGGCCCAATATCGTGAACTGGAAGCTTTCTCCAAGTTTGGTTCCGATCTCGACGCCACTACCATGGCTATCCTGAATAAAGGAGCTAAAAACGTTCAGATACTAAAACAAGGACAGTATGCTCCGGTTCCTGTAGAAAAACAGGTAGCAATAATTTATTGTGGTACCATGGGGCTTTTAAAGGATGTTCCGGTTAATAAAGTGAAGAATTTTGAGAGTGATTTTCTTGAATTTCTTGAACTTAAACATAGAAATATTCTTGACAACCTTCGTGATGGAATCCTTAATAGTGATGTTACAGATGTGCTTGAAAAAGTCGCTGCAGAATTGGCTCTGAAATATAAACCGCAGTAATCAGGATTATCTGAAAAACGAATTCTAAATGGCGAATTTAAAAGCAATAAGAATAAGAATCACATCTGTCAAGTCAACCAGACAGATCACCTCAGCTATGAAGATGGTGTCTGCTGCGAAATTGCGAAAAGCTCAGGATAAAATTGTGAGGCTGAGACCATATGCAAACAAATTACACGAAATCCTGGTTGGTCTTACACAAAGTCTTGCAGATTCAGAATTAGATAATGTTTATGGCAGAGTTTCTTCTCCTGAAAAGGTTCTGGTAGTTGTAGTAACCTCTAATAGAGGTCTTTGTGGAGCGTTTAATACAAATGTTATTAAAGAGGCAAGGAAGGTTATCTCGGAAAAGTATTCTGATCAGTATAATAAGGGTAATCTGACGCTACTGCCGATCGGGAAAAAAGGGTTTGATTATTTCAGAAAGCAAAAAGTAAATATGCTTCCAGATCAGAATATTCTCCTTCACGATCTTTCCTTTGAGAATGTTGCACGTGTGGCCGAGCAGGTTATGAGTAGTTTTACTTCAGGAGAATTCGACAGGGTGGATCTTATTTACAATCAGTTTAAGAATGCGGCGATACAAAATCTTACAAATGAGATATTTCTTCCTGTTGAATCTGTTCCTGCAGGAAAAGTAAAAACTAATCCGGTTGACTACATTTATGAACCTAATAGAGAGGATATTGTTAAAGAACTTATTCCGAAATCCTTAAAGATTCAATTTTACAAAGCTGTTCTCGATTCGTTTGTAGCTGAACATGGCGCCAGGATGACAGCAATGCATAAAGCAACAGATAACGCAACCAGTATGATCAGAGACCTGACACTTCAATACAATAAAGCCCGCCAGGCAACAATTACAAATCAGATACTCGAAGTTGTTAGCGGAGCGGAAGCTCTTAGATGATAAAGTAATTGATTATCAGGCTTGTAAAATTATATAATGTACAATCAGGCAGAACTTAAAAATTTAGTCGAAAAGGCTATAATAAATATTTCGTATAATCCGGAAGCGGAGAATCTTATTAATCCGGTAAAATATATACTTTCGATCGGAGGGAAGCGGTTGCGACCTGTATTGACCCTCATGGCCTGCAATATCTTTAACGACAAGATTGATGAAGCAATAATGCCGGCTACCGGGATAGAGGTATTTCATAATTTCACTCTTGTTCATGATGATATAATGGACCAGGCTTCCGTAAGAAGAAATTTTCCTACAGTTCACAGTAAGTGGAATACAAACCAGGCTGTTCTTTCCGGTGATGTAATGGCCTTTATATCCAATGATTGTTTTTTACAAACTCCGGCATGGTGTATGTCAAAAGTATTCAGGACTTACAATAAGGCAGCAATTGAAGTTTGCGTAGGACAACAGCTGGATATTGACTTTGAAAAGTCAGCCTTTGTATCTATTGAAGAATATATAAAGATGATTGAGCTGAAAACGGCTGTTTTGATGGCTGCATCAGTTAAAATAGGCGCAATTATAGGAGGTGCAAATGACAAGGATTCAAATCTGCTTTATGAATTTGGGAAAAATCTTGGCCTTGCTTTTCAAATACAAGACGACCTTCTGGATACTTATGGTGACATTAATATTTTTGGGAAAACACTGGGTGGCGATATAGTTTCAAATAAAAAAACCTTCCTTTTGGTAAAAGCGCTGGAACTGGCAGCAGGGAAACAACTTAAAGAACTTCAGAAACTTGTCGCAAAGGAAGAATTTGATCCGGCTGACAAAGTTAATAAGGTTATAAGTATATATGATCACCTCAACATTAAAACGGTTACGGAGAACCTGGCAAATGAATATATAAACACTGCCTTCAGTTTGCTGGATAAAGTAGGAGTAGTTAACGAAAGAAAAAATGAATTAACTAAGCTTGCTGGCTCTCTTATTGGCAGGGATAAGTAATTTATAAACCTGAATTTTCGTTTTTCTTCTTCCAATCAATACTCAGAAGGATCCCCGCATTAATCACGAATTGATCGTATTTACTGAAGATATACTTTACTTCTCCAAACACATCTAGTTTTTCTGTTATTTTCATATTAGTACCTGCACCAAGATTGAGCCCCATAACATTATCACTTTCTTTAAATATTATTGGACCTGTAACCTCTTTTTTAAGTGCAAACAGCAGATCAGGTCCTGCCAACCCATAAAACTCAAATTTCTCAATCGTGCTAAAAACGTAGTGGCAGTTAATATCAATAGTAAATGAAGATACGGTAGTCTTAGTTGTCAAATTCTGAGTAATATGAGGAAAAAAGAAAGTAAAAGAGGGGGAAAAATGAAAAGGGCCGGTTATTCTATAGATACTTTTAAAAGATACTGCAATAACCCCACTTTTGTTTTCATCGTAAGACATATTGTGAAATGGGAAACCACTGGTCAGGCCAACACCTCCCCCAATCTTTGTAAACTGAGCATCTGTATTGGAGAGAATGGAGATTATGAAAAGTGACCCAATTATAAGTTTTTTCATATAGTCGTATTTAATTTTGGTTATTAGTAATGATGATTTTTTATAAAGATAAAATAAAGCTTTAAGAATTTGATTAACAGATAGAAAAATGAACTTTCCGATAAAATTGAATTTATAGACATTTTAGTCGGTGTAAAACACAAATATTATTAAATTTGTATCATATAGCAAACTTAAATAAACAACAGATATATATGTCACAGAATACCGGAAAAATCAGCCAGATCATTGGACCAGTGATTGACGTTACATTCGAAAAGCAGGGCCTGGAGATGCCTGATATTTATGATGCGCTTGAGATAAAAAGAGATGATGGCTCTATGCTGGTAGTTGAATGTCAGCAACATATAGGCGAAAGAACTGTGCGTACAATTGCCATGGACTCTACCGATGGTCTTCGCAGAGGAATGGATGTTATTTCTACCGGATTACCTATCACAATGCCTATCGGAGAACAAATAAAAGGCCGGCTTATGAATGTGACAGGGGAAGCAATTGATGGTATTGGACCTCTCGACAAAAAAGGTGGATATCCAATACATCGTAAACCCCCTAAATATGAGGATCTTTCTACTGAAAAGGAAATCTTATATACCGGTATTAAAGTGATCGACCTCATTGAACCTTATTCAAAAGGGGGAAAGATTGGACTGTTTGGCGGAGCAGGAGTTGGAAAAACTGTTGTTATTCTTGAACTCATAAATAATATTGCAAAAGCATACTCCGGACTTTCTGTGTTCGCTGGTGTTGGAGAAAGAACAAGGGAAGGAAATGACCTTCTTCGCGAAATGCTCGAAGCTGGTGTTATAACTTATGGTAAAGCTTTTCTTGAGAACATGAAATCCGGAGGATGGGATCTTTCCACAGTCGATAAAGACGCTCTTAAAGAATCGAAACTTGCTCTCGTATTTGGTCAGATGAACGAACCTCCCGGTGCCAGAGCCAGAGTAGCCCTTTCAGGACTTTCCGTTGCAGAACATTTCAGAGATGGCGACGGTAAAAGCGGTGGAAGAGATATTCTTTTTTTCATGGATAATGTCTTTAGGTTTACTCAGGCTGGGTCCGAAGTGTCGGCTCTTCTTGGAAGAATGCCTTCAGCAGTTGGTTATCAGCCAACCCTTGCAACTGAAATGGGTGTGATGCAGGAAAGGATTACCTCCACAAAGCACGGATCAATAACTTCTGTTCAGGCTGTTTATGTTCCTGCAGATGACCTTACTGATCCTGCACCCGCTACAACTTTTGCCCACCTCGATGCCACAACAGTCTTAAGCAGAAAAATATCGGAACTTGGTATCTATCCAGCTGTTGATCCACTCGATTCCACATCAAGAATTCTGACGGCTGAAATAGTTGGCGAAGAACATTATAACTGTGCTCAACGTGTTAAGGAACTACTTCAGAGATATAATGAATTGCAGGATATTATTGCCATTCTCGGTATGGACGAACTTTCCGAAGAAGATAAATTGGTTGTTCACAGGGCAAGAAGGGTTCAGAGATTTCTTTCACAGCCTTTCACCGTTGCAGAATCGTTTACCGGTATCAAAGGAGCTCTCGTATCAATAGAAGATACAATTAAGGGATTCAATATGATTATGGATGGCAAAGTGGATCAATATCCGGAATCAGCATTCATGCTTGTTGGCACTATTGAAGATGCAATCGAAAAGGGTGCAAAAATTCTTGCTCAGTCAAAGTAATCAGACGGCTGCGAAACGTCAATCAATTAATATCTTGAAATGAAAATAGAAATCATCACGCCCGACAAAAAAATATTTGAAGGTGATATTAAGTCCGTGAGAGTTCCCGGGAAAAAGGGATCATTTCAGGTATTAAAAGACCACGCACCTATCATTTCCACTCTTGAAAGTGGTCCTGTTATTATAGTTGATCAGGAAGGCAGGGAGATAAGATATGAGATCAGCAGCGGAGTGATTGAAGTAAAAGCGAACAAGATAATTCTTCTTGCCGATTCAGTGAAATAAGATACTCTCTATGACACCTGACGAATTTCGCAAACACGCACATGAGCTTGTTGAATGGATGGCAGACTATATGGAAAATGTTGAAAGTTATCCTGTTAAATCATTAGTAAAACCTGGCGAAATCTTTAGTAAGATTCCCGATAGTCCTCCATCGGAGTCAGAGTCGTTTAACGCGGTTATTAAGGATTTCAATGAAATCATTATGCCGGGTATTACACACTGGCAGAATCCTAATTTTTTTGCATATTTCCCGGCAAACAACAGCCCCGCATCGATACTTGCCGAAATGCTTACCGCATCTATAGGCTCCCAGTGTATGATTTGGGAAACGTCGCCAGCCGCCGCAGAGCTCGAAGAAAAAATGATGATCTGGCTGAGGGATTTGATTGGACTTCCTGCAGACTTTGAAGGCGTAATACAGGATTCGGCATCTACCGCAACCCTCGCGGCAATACTTACCGCAAGAGAAAAAACAACCAATTTTTTGACAAACAATGATGGCGCCGAGCAGGCAGGAACCCTGAAAGTTTATTGCTCTAATCAGACTCACTCCTCTGTAGAAAAAGCTGTTAAAATCAGCGGAATTGGCAGAAGTAATATGGTCAAAATACCTCTGAAAGCGGATTTTTCGATGGATGCGGAAATGCTGAGAGAGGCAATAATACAAGATAAAGAGAGGGGCTGTATCCCTTGTTGCGTAGTTGCTACTATTGGTACAACGGGAACCACTGCCGTTGATCCAATACGAGCCATAGGGGAGATCTGCCACGAATATGGAATATGGCTTCATGTTGATGCAGCAATGGCAGGAACGGCTCTTATTCTGCCTGAATTTCAGTGGATGCTCGACGGCAGGGAATACATCGACAGTTTTGTATTTAATCCTCATAAATGGATGTTTACAAACTTCGATTGCACCGCCTATTTCGTAAAGGACGCCGGGGCTCTCATTAAAACTTTTGAGGTACTTCCCGAATATCTTAAAACGCGAACAAGAGGTAAGGTAAATGATTACAGGGACTGGGGCGTTCCTCTCGGACGCAGATTCAGGGCTTTAAAGCTCTGGGCTGTAATAAGATCCTACGGAGTTGAAGGACTTCGGGAAAAAATCAGATATCATATCAGTATTGCTGCTAAACTGTCTGAAATGATCTCAAAAGAAGCTGATTTTGAAATACTTGCGCCTGTTATAATTAGTGTTGTCTGCTTCCGGTACCTTCCGTCAGGACATAATGAAAAACAGATTAATACGCTTAATGAAAAACTGAATCACACGCTTAATGATTCCGGAAAGATATATCTGAGTCATACGGTCTTAAACAACAGATATACACTCAGAATGGTTACTGCTCAAACAAATGTTACACTTGAACATGTTGAAAAAGCCTGGACCCTGATAAAAGAAACAGCCCGTAGTTTGTCTTTGTAATTGATTACCGCTGCCTTTTTCCGATAGCCATACCATATAAGTCAATACTGAACAATAGTTGGAAGGAAGGTTTTTCACTGAAACTTTTCCATGCAGTCTGAACTCCCCCCGATATCATATACGGAATTCTGAGAACATGAAAATCGGCAAGCAACTCAACTCCGAAAGATTTGAAAGATATTTTATCTGATTTGTTGGAAAGTGGAATGAGTCCATTTGCTGTGTATTCATAAAAGGCATTTCCCGGCCCGGAGGAGTAATCGTAAAACAGACTTGTTCGGATCCTTTTAAGGTAGAGAAGACTGGCAATATTAAAATCAGGATATGCAAGAGGCAAAACATAATCCATTGATAGAAAGTTAATTTCTTTTGGGAATATGTTTTTATAACCTCGGGGAAGAGAAACATTGTTTCCCAATAAGTAATTGTCAGAGATCTGTTTTTCCCTCTCGACCCTTATTTTTATCCCATTGCTGGGGAATAACCCGGGAAAGTAGAATGAGGTCTTTAATGTTGCAGATGTTCCGTAAATATTTTTGTCAAAAGGAGCGAAGGAATAATTCAGATCGATTGTCTGAGCCCATCTGGGGTAGATATCGCGAATAGCCATCCTGTACGAATTTGAAAAAAACAACCTCCCCGACAGAATTGTCTGACCATAATCATAGGTCCCTGTTTCTTTATAAATATAGTTGTTTCTGTAATCTGAACTGAAAGAAGGTTGAAGGTATTCAGAAAACCTGCCGGAGGAGAAAGAGAGCGGCAGGTAAATAGTATTTAAAAATCGAATTCCGGACTGAATAACCGAAGGAGGTCCTTCATTTGCAATATTATATATTTGTGGATCATTTCCATAATCCATTTGCGATTCAAGAACCGGATACCAGCCCTTCCATATTACTCTTGTATGAATTACATTCTTTTTCTCGGCAGAATATTCATAACCTATTGTGGAGAGTAGTGTACTTAATTGATTTTGAGTCATAATGGATATTCCTGGTCTGATAGCTGTAGGATCCGATTTTATCTGTTCAATATCCGCATAAATGGGCATCCAGCTATGAAAATTGAAAAGGTGCTGCCACTTCCTGTAAGGTTCCGGAGTATATACTTTATCAGGAATATTATCAGGTGATTGAGGTTTGGTATTTATTCGGTTTATAAGAAAAGAGGATGAACTGATATCATCAGGGATCGTACTTGGTATCATTGCCAGTGTAGTGTAGGATATATTATTGCCGAGTGATGTATAATCGCTGAAAAACATCTTTCCCCCGTTAAGACAGAGGTCTATTGCTCCAAATCTCGATCTGGTTACTTCTGTAATTTTGCCACTTGGTGTTTTCACGTAAATATTATCAGTACCCGAAAGGGAACTTGTGAAAAAGAGAGAATCATTTCTTAAAAAAGACGACTGAAGATCTTTCCTGTCAGCTTCAATTATTGTTTCCCATATCTTGTTTTCAAGAGTGAACGACATGATTCCTTCACCTGCCTCTGTTAAGAAAATAACAGTAATTTTCTTTCCGTTCTCTGACCATTGCGGATGTTGAAGATAGACATTCCCGGGTACTGGTACAGAGAGTAGAAGTAATCCGGTTTTTGCATCCATTAAGACAAGGTTATTAATGTTGTTAATTGTGTTTTCAATGGCAGATATTATGTTTCCATCTGGTGAAAGGGCAGCTGCCAGATACCTTGATTTATGCGACAGTTTTGTTATAATCTTTGTACTAATATCCATGCTTTTAATTACCGAATAATTCCTGTTTTCCCATCTCGTATCGGATTGTGTTTCAACCCATACAAGCTTGTTTTTTGCATAAGAGATTAAAAATGGATAAACCCCTCCGGGAACATGAATTCTCTTTTCAGTCTTTTCAGAAACGGTTATCAGAACAAATTCCGGGGGCGCAGATAATGAAGTTTTTATTGCAATAATACTGTCTTTACCGGCATAAACCGGGGAACTATAATTTATGTATTTACCTTTCTTTGAGGGATTTAGCGTTTCGTAAAGCAAGGCTTCACTTTTTAATACATCTTTTGTCCAGATAGTTTTAAGAGAATCGAAAGCTTCCTGATAGAGTTTTTTCTTCGACAGGCCGGAAGTTCTGGAAAGGCTTATGTTTACAGGGTTTAGTGTAAAAGGTTGTTTCCCTGTGAAGTCAAGCGCTTTGTTCCAGATCTGTGGATCTTTTTTTGCCAGAGCCCAGGTTACCATCTGATAACCAGACTGATAATTGTCAGGTATATAATCTCTGTACGAGCCGTTGAGAATCTTGTCGTACTTATACAATTTGTTTTTTTCAACTGCTATCGCTTTCAGCTCCTTCTGAAATGAGGGACTTCGTCCTCTCCCTGATTCCGTTAGTGCTGTTTCTGCAAATACAGCATCTCCTTCAAGAAGCCAGATAGGGATCAGAGAAGCGATAACTCCCGTGAACTGTTCACCGAAAAACAATGACATTGCCTTTGAAAACCCTGTGTTTAATGACTCCATCTGAAAAACATGAGCGAGTTCATGAGTAGCAAGTTGAGTTTCTGCGGCTAAAGGAATGGTGTTTTGCTCAGGAGTCGGGTACAATTCCATTCGCCGGGGAGCCCAGGCAACATACCCGTTTGAAAATGTGGTAAAATTGTGAATGACAACAGGAATCTTAAACTTTTTTTCAGGGAAAAGTGTAATAAGTTTTGAATAAGCTTCATCCAGCGATTTCGCATAGGTAATTCCTCCGGATCCATATTTCTCCGGATAAATAACTGTGAAGTGGTCGGTTTTAATCTGCAGCCATTTCAGTGAAGAAGGATCCTGTCCTGTATCGTAGTATTGTGCAAAAGTTATCCGGGAAGAAAGTAATAATATTATTAATAAAAGGATTCCGGAATATCTCATTTTAGAAATTATTGCTCAAAAGTAGCAAAAATAGTGGGGATAATTCCTTCCGGGAAAATTTGAACGGGACTTATAGATTTTCGAGCTTAGTTGTACTGCTAAAATCAATTATATTTTGATGAAAAAAAGCATTATTTTCGTCATCTGATTGATTTGGTTATATTCTGTAAAATAAAGAGATAAAGGATGAAGAATTACAGGCTCATTAACAACATATCTGGTTGGGCAGTATTTTTATTAGCTGCTATAACCTACCTGTCAACAATGGAATCAACCGCAAGCCTTTGGGACTGTGGTGAATTTATAGCTTCTGCATTTAAACTTGAAGTCGGTCACCCTCCGGGGAATCCGGTCTTTATGATTATGACACGCTTTTTTACTCTTTTTGCCGGTGGTGATTTAACAAAAGTTGCAATAATGGTCAATGCAATGTCAGCTCTTGCAAGTGCATTTACTATCCTTCTTCTTTTCTGGACAATTACACATCTGGCAAAAAAAATCATTTTACAGAATGAAAATCAGTATACCTCAGGAAGGATAATTGCGGTTATATCTGCTGGTATCGTAGGCGCAGTGGCATATACCTTCTCTGATTCGTTCTGGTTTTCTGCGGTTGAAGGAGAGGTTTATGCAACATCATCTTTGTTTACAGCGCTTGTTTTCTGGGCAATTTTAAGATGGGAGGACGTTGCTGAAGAAGAATTTGCCGACAGGTGGATAATACTGATAGCTTTTCTGATGGGTCTTTCCATTGGGGTTCATCTACTTAATCTTCTGGCAATCCCGGCAATTGTACTGGTATATTATTTCAAGAAATTCGAGTTCTCATGGAAGGGGTTTCTGATTTCATTTACAACCTCAGTGGTTTTACTGTCTCTGCTGATGTATGGAATAATGCCCGGGGTTGTTACAATTTCGACAAAATTCGATCAGTTCTTTGTAAACACCCTTGGAATGCCTTCCAATAGTGGAATGATATTTCATGTGTTACTATTAGCTGTCCTGTTTGTTTTTGCGGTTAAATTCTCCTTTTCCTCAACAAATATTATTAAAAATGCCTTTTTTGCAATAGTGGCACTTTTCTTAACCGGCATATGGGTAATTTCAGGCTCGGCAATTCTTAGTATACTGGCGCTTATAGCTATATCAGGAGTTGTCTGGTATATTGCGGGTAAAAGCAGAAAAATACTAAATACATCGCTTACTGCTATAATGGTTATTCTCATTGGGTATTCAGCCAATGCCATTATTGTAATAAGGTCTTCTGCCGACACTCCCCTCAATGAAAACAATCCATCAAATCCATTCAATCTCCTTTATTTTCTCAACCGGGAACAGTACGGCCAGCGACCATTATTTCGAGGTCCATATTACAATGCTCCGGTTATTGATTATACTGAAGGAAAGCCAAAATATACTCTTGAGAATGGAAAGTATATAATTACAGGTCACGATCTTGAGCGTGTTTATGACCCTCGTTTTATTACTCTTTTTCCAAGAATGTGGAGCGATCAGCCAGATCATGTTGAAGCTTACCAGGCCCTGGGAAGGGTCAAAGGAACTCCAATTCAGGTTACTGACCAGAATGGAGAAAAGAAAGTTGTCAAAAAACCGACCTTTAGTGAGAATCTGAGATTTATGTTCACTTACCAGTTTGGCTATATGTATTTCAGATATTTCATGTGGAATTTTTCGGGAAAACAAAATGATACGCAAGGAAATGGTGGTGTTGTAAATGGAAACTGGATTACAGGAATAAATTTCCTTGATACACCAAGAGTGGGAACTTCCGATTTACCACACGACATGAAAAACGACACTTCGAGAAACAAGTATTATCTCCTGCCATTTATCCTGGGTTTGGCCGGAATGTTCTATCAGCTAAACCGCGATAATAGAAATTGGGGTATAATACTGCTTCTGTTTTTTATGACGGGTATTGCTATTGTATTCTATCTGAACCAATACCCTAATCAGCCACGCGAGAGAGATTATGCGTTTGCGGGATCTTTCTACTTTTTTGCCGTATGGATAGGATTGGGTGTTCTTGCTCTGTTTGAAGGGATTTCGAAACTTACCGGGGAAAAAATTGCCGCTCCTTTGGCCGGTCTGTTATGTTTTCTTGCAGTACCTGTTATTATGGGTGCCGAAAACTGGAATGATCATGACAGATCTGGTCGTTACCTGGCCAGAGATGTTGCGTTTAATTACCTGAGTTCCTGCGCACCAGATGCAATCCTGTTTACTAATGGTGATAATGACACTTTCCCCCTTTGGTACGCCCAGGAGGTGGAGGGGAAAGGCACCGACATCCGGGTTTGTAACCTGATGCTTCTTAATACGGATTGGTATATTGACCAGATGAAAAATAAAGCCTATGGGTCTGAGCCCCTCCCCATTACTCTTCCTGTAAAAAAATATTACGATGGGATTAACAATCAGATTTTTATAGTTGAAAAGACAAAAGATCCGGTTGATATCTCAACTGTAATTGATTGGATAAACAGCGATAATAAAGGAACCAAGGTACAGGTTTCGACATCAGAAATCCTGGATATAATACCATCCAGAACCATCAGGATTCCTGTTGATGCTGCAAAAGTTATAGCTTCCGGAACTGTTAAACCGGAAGACGCAGGTAAAATAGTCCCTTATATCGATATTAAGCTAAAAGGAAGTTCAATTTTGAAAAGCCAATTGATAGTGCTCGATATTCTGGCACATAATAATTGGGAACGTCCGATATATTTTGTAACCGGTTATCACAATGATGCCCTTGGCCTCGAGGAATATTTTCAGCTGGAGGGCCTTGCTTACAGATTGGTTCCAATAAAATCAGAGAACAAAAGCTGGCTCGATTATGGCAGAATAAACACAGATATTCTGTATGATAATATGATGAAAAAATTTCTATGGAGAGGGGCTAAAGAAAAAGGAGTGAATATCGATTATAATACTAAACGTACTCTGATAGTTGTTAAAGCACGGCTAAATTATGCCCGGCTTGCAAAAGCTCTTGCTGCAGAAGGGAAGAACGAAAAAGCTCTGGAGGCACTTAATTATTGCATGGAAGAGTTTCCGATTGACAAACTTTCCTATGATCCTTATATGGCCGATATAATTGAATCATATTATTCTGCAGGAGGAAAGGAGAAAGCATTGGAAATGACAAAGGCATTTTGTGATTACTATTATGCACAAATCGATTATTATCTTAAACAAAGCCCCTATGTTTTAAATTCAGCCGAATATGAAATTCAGACAGCAATTCAGTATACATCGAGGATGGGAGGAATTTGTGCAGCTAACGGAAATCCCATACTGGCTGAAGAAATTAATAAGAAGCTGGAAAATTATTATGCAGAATATATGAAGAAGATTCAGTCTGTTGCAAATTAATTCTACTTTGCCAGATTAAAAAAATCAACCTGTTTTTGCCCTTGATCCCTAAAGGGAACAGGTTGATTTTTCAGTTTGCTCCCTTTAGGGTAGGGGCAAACAAACTGAAAAACAAATGTAAGATGCAATCTGTCAAAGTAGAATTAAATAGAAATTTTAATAATAGTCGGGAACCTGAATTTCTGCATAAAGGTATTTTTCAAGAAGGAAAAATATCTTTTCCGGATAAATAGGCTTTAGAACATATTCATTACAGCCTGCTATATAAGCTTCGGTTTTTGCCTGCTCGGAAGAATATGCAGTTATCATGATAACGGGGACTGTTTTTATCTCCTTCCTGAATATTCTTATGCAGTCAATACCATTAATTAGTGGAATAAGAAAATCCATAAAAACGATATCAATGTTACTGCTTCCCAGGGCTAAAAAATCAACAAATTCTTTCCCGGTTTTTAATACTTTAATATCTGCGCCAGAGTTTTTAAGTAGAGTTTCGTAATACTTTATTGAAGGGAGATCATCCTCAACAATAACTATATTTTTTCCTGTAAGATCTAAGTTGTTGATATTCACAGTATAAATTTAGTTTATTTAAGAAATAATAAAAGTACTATAAGAAACAATCTCCTAATCGGCTAATCATCTTAGTTGTTAACATTTTATCAACAAATTTGGACTTAGTAGAAATAGCGATATTTGGTTTACTGGATAAAATTGTGCAATTTCGTGTTGAAATATGCTAAAAATAATGTTATTATACTCTCGTTTTGTCAGATTATTAATTCTTTCATTCGGGTTGATATTCTTTGTTGGTAACACTTACGGTCAGATGGGATTTGATAATCCCACAAGGGCACTATATATATTTGACCTTGCAAAATACATTGACTATGGCCCCGGATTTGCAGACACATCAACTTTTAAAATTGGGATACTGATTGGAGATTATGATCTCGTAAATGAGCTTGGAAATTTGGCAAAAACCCGCACAAAAATTCAGGACAAACCGGTAGTTATAATTGGTTTCAGAAAGATCGAAAGCATCACTCATACTCAGATCCTTTACCTGAACAAGAGTGCAGACTTCAATCTCGATCGCGTTAAAGATAAAATTGCAGGGCATCAGACAATGATTATTTCAGAGGGATATGAGTTCAGGGAGTCTATGATGAATTTTATTGTTGTTGATGGGAAACCACGGTTTGATATTAATGAGGAATTGGTTAAGAAGGAGAAAATGTCTGTTCCAGAAGCACTTCTCTTTATGGCAATTAAAACAAAAGAAGACTGGCAGAATCTCTTTGATGTAGCAAGTAAAGAAATAGAAGTTCAGAAAGAGACCATTAAGCAGCAATTAGAGACAATAGATGTACAAAAACAGGAAATAATAAAGCAGAAGTCATTGCTTGACAGTCTTGATAAACAAATTGCTTCAAAGGAACAAGCGCTGAATGAAAAACAAAAACAATTAAATATTCAGGTAAAACAAATAACCCGGCAACAGGGTGAAATTTCGACACAGAAGAAAACCATTCTTGAGCAGCAGAAAGAAGTGCAGGTTCAAAAAGACACATTGGCTAATCAAAAGCAGAAAATAAATCTTCAGATTGCCCGGATGGATGAACAACTGAAAATGATCTCTGAACAGGAAGGCAAAATTAAGATTCAACTCGCGACTCTCGAAAAACAGAAGATTATTCTCTATTTTATTCTCTTTGTACTTGTACTTGTCAGTTTCCTCGGGTACTATATTTACCGGAGTTATAAAATAAAGAAAGAGGCCAATATTAAACTTGAAGAGAAAAACAGAACAATTTCCCTTCAAAAAGATGAAATTGAAAAACAAAGAGATCTTGCTAACGCGCAAAGAGATCAGATCGCGTACCAGAAAAAGCATATCACCGACAGTATCATGTATGCACTGAGAATACAAACGGCCCTTATCCCGTCTCTTGAACTATTCAGTGACAAGCTCGAACATTTTGTTCTTTATAAACCTCTGGCAATTGTAAGCGGCGACTTTTATTGGGTAAGCAGACAGGGGAACGTGCAGGTAATAATTGCTGCGGATTGTACCGGACATGGTGTTCCGGGAGCCTTTATGAGTATGCTTGGGGTTACAATGCTTAATGAGATTGTAAATGGTAAGCATGTTCTGATGCCGGATCAGATTATAGAAAATCTGCGTCAGGGAATTATAAAGTCATTAAGGCAGGTGGCTGAGGAGGATAGTATAAAAGACGGAATGGATATTGCTGTTTGTGTTATTGATTTTGACAAAAATATTTTATGGTATGCCGGTGCCAACAACCCACTCTATCTGGTGCGGGGAGGAGAACTTATACATTACAGACCCGATAAAATGCCGGTTGCGATCTACTATAAAATGATTCCGTTTACCTTACAGAAAATTGATCTCCAGAAAGGGGATGCATTCTATATTTTCTCCGATGGATTTTCGGATCAGTTTGGTGGTCCCAAACAGAAGAAATTCATGTCAATGCAACTCAAAGAAACACTTGTTGCCATGTCTGATAAACCAATGCTTCAGCAGGGAGTGCGATTAAATGAAATATTTGAGGAGTGGCGTGGAGACAACTCTCAGGTTGATGATGTTACTGTAATAGGTGTAAGATATTAGCGGCACTCAAACTTTGTTGTAACACTACCAACAGTTACATCGTCTTTGGCCTGTCTTGCAATTAAGTCAGCACCACAATACTGTGATTCACTGGCATTTGGAGTTATTACTTGACCGTTCTCATAGGATACATATTTACAGGTTTGGCATTTCCCCAACGAGTCGCACGATGACGCAGCCCATGCAGCAAATATAAAAACTACTCCTAATAATACTTTTCTTTTCATATCTGTAATATTTCTGTCAAAGGTAGAGAATTCTCTTTCTTAATTAAGGCAGGATTTAAAAAAAACGCTTCAAAATGATAAATAATGAAGAGAATAGTGCATCAATTCATAAAATTGTCAGTCATTTGAGCAGGAATGAAAATATTTTTAAATTGCATAAAAAATAGCATCATGGAAGATTCAAAAATGAAAAAACATGTAACCGTGGTCGGAGCGATTCATATTGGCTTTGGCATCCTCGGTCTGATTGCAGCTGTTGTGGTTTTCTTCGCTCTGAGTTTTGCAAAAGGTTTTGTTGAAAACGAAGAGGTGCCTACTATGATACTGAGATTTTTGTCAATTAGTCTTCCATTGCTTATCGGGGTTATGTCTACCCTCGGATTGATTGGAGGAATTGGCCTGCTTTCATTTTTACCGTGGGCCAGATATCTGGTAATCGTTGTAGCAGCTCTTGGCTGTCTGAATATCCCTATCGGGACTCTTAAAGGAGTTTATACGTTATGGGTATTGTTGCAGGATGATACCGTTAAGTTATTCGAAAAACAATAAAACTAAATTTAATGCATCAAAGGGGTTGGAGGCAAAATTCAACCCTTTTTTTATATACAAAGAAGTTAAAATTGACTTATTTTTGTTAAGTGAACAAAATCTAAATGTAATGGCTGACGACAATAAGATAATTTTTACAATGCATCGTTTGGGGAAAACATTCCCCCCTCACAGGCAAGTACTTAAAGATATTTCTCTCTCTTTTTTTTTAGGAGCGAAAATTGGAATAATCGGATTGAACGGATCAGGCAAATCAACCCTTCTTAAGATTATTGCAGGAAAGGAAAAAGAATTCCAGGGAGACGTTACTTTTCTTCCGGGATATTCTATAGGACATCTGTCGCAGGATCCGCTTCTGGATGAGAATCGCAGCGTAAGAGAGATTGTTGAGGAGGGCGTTAAGGAAACTATGGATATTATTAAGGAATATGAAAAGATAAACAATAGTTTTGGCGAGCCTGAGGTTTACGAGAACCCCGATAAGATGCAGCAGCTTATGGACCGGCAGGCTATTCTTCAGGAGAAGATTGATCATCAGGATGGATGGAATATTGAATATAAACTTGAACGGGCAATGGATGCTCTTCGATGTCCTGATAGTAATGCACGTGTGAATGTTCTTTCCGGTGGAGAACGAAGAAGGGTTGCATTATGCCGGTTACTTCTTCAGCAACCCGATATTTTGCTCCTTGATGAACCTACAAACCACCTTGATGCAGAGTCAGTTCAATGGCTCGAAACAACTCTGAAACAATATAAAGGCACTGTTATTTGTATAACACACGACCGCTATTTCCTCGATAATGTTGCTGGCTGGATTCTGGAACTAGACAGAGGTGAAGGGATCCCCTGGAAAGGGAACTATTCTTCATGGCTTGAGCAGAAAACAAAAAGATTTGAAGTAGAGGAGAAGGGAAATGTTAAAAGAAGAAAAATTCTGGAGCGTGAGCTGGAATGGGTGAGGATGTCTCCCAAAGCTCGTCGTGCAAAATCAAAAGCCAGGCTTGGCGCTTATGAAAATCTTCTTAATCAGGATGTTAAGCAAAAAGAGGAAAAACTTGAAATATTTATCCCCAACGGTCCAAGACTGGGCGACAAAGTAATAGAAGCCAGATCAGTTGCAAAATCATTCGATGATAAATTACTTTTTGAAGATCTTGAATTTAGTCTTCCGCCTAATGGAATTGTAGGTGTTATCGGACCTAATGGTGCCGGAAAGACAACACTCTTCAGAATGATAATGGCACAGGAAAATGCGACAAAAGGGACTTTTACAATTGGAGAAACTGTAGCCCTGGGATATGTCGACCAGTCACATGCCGGAATTGATCCGGAAAAAACTGTCTATGAAGTAATTTCGGGGGGACAGAATGATGTGATGGTTGGAAACAGACTCGTAAATGCAAGAGCCTACGTAGCACGTTTTAACTTCACAGGTGCTGACCAGGAAAAGAAGTGTGGTATATTGTCAGGAGGAGAGAGAAACAGGCTTCATCTTGCTCTAACACTCAAATCAGGAGCAAATGTGCTACTTCTTGACGAGCCAACAAACGACATTGATGTAAATACTCTCAGGGCACTTGAAGAGGGGCTTGAAAACTTTGCAGGATGTGCAGTGATAATTTCACACGACAGGTGGTTTCTCGATAGAGTCACGACCCACATGCTTGCTTTTGAAGGCAATTCCAAAGTTGTATGGTTCGAAGGTAATTACTCCGACTATGAAGAAAACTTTAAAAAGAGAGTAGCTGATACAACTCCGGCAAGAATTAAATATAAGAAATTGGTGTAAGTAAGGAGCCGGGACGGAAATAATTGATTAAAATTACATATTTTGAGTAACATACTACATTTTTAAATCCATATCTAAATGAGAAGAAAAACACTATCAACAATTGCTGCAGTTCTGTTTATGCAGATCCTGGCTTTCCAGACAGTCAATGGACAGATTGGAAGCCGATTCCCATCAGAAAGAAAAGTTGTCAAAGATCCGGTTACCGGAACCCAGCTTACTTTCCTTACAAGTAAACCGGCTGGTGATTCTAAGATCTACCAGACACATAATCAATGGACCTCTGATGGGAACTGGGTAATTTTCCGATCGAACAGAGTAAAAGGAGAAGCTATGGCTGTCAATGAAAAAACAGGGGTCATCGTTCAGGTAAGTGAAGGGGGATTTATGGGGATGCTAAATGTCGGCAGAAAATCCATGAAACTTTACTTCATGCGAAATGTTCCAGGTGCACAGGGATCAACAGTCCGTGGAGCCGCAGGCCCAGTTCAGATAATTGAAGTGGATCTCGCAAAGTTGTTTACTGACAGCGAAGCAGGAAAGTTAAAGCCGGCAACCGAATATCAACGCATTTGTGGTACCACACCAGCGGAAATGGGTGCAGGAGGAGATATGGCTCTGGATGCAGATGAAGAGGTAGTTTATTTCAGGCTTGGAAAGGAAGAAGCTTCCAGACACCTTCCGGAGGGGACAAAAATAGCTGCCAACTTTGGTCCGCGTAATATGGGTGCAGGACCTGCAGGAATTGGAAGCATGAATGTCAAAACAGGCGAGACAAAATTTGTTGTTGCTGTGCCATTTCAAATTGGACATATCCAGGTCAATCCATGGGTTCCGGGAGAGATTGTTTTCTGTTGGGAGACAGGAGGCAAGGCACCCCAGCGAACATGGACTGTACTGGCAGATGGTACTGGCTTAAGACCTCTGTATCCAGAGTCAGAATATGAATGGGTTACCCACGAAGCAGTAATTTCAAAAGATGAAGTCGCAATAGCAATTATGGGTCATAGGAAAATTGGAACTACTGTAATTCCCGCTGATCCAAAAAATCCTGTTCAGCCACTTGATTGGGGTCCCTCAGGCACACGTGAAAAACCATCAGGGCTGGGAATAGTAAATCTAAGAACCCGCGAAATGACAATTGTCGGTCAGACCTCAAAAGGCAGTGGTCTCTGGCATGTAAACGGTTCATCCGATGGTCGTTGGGCTGTTGGTGATGATTTTTCAAGAGGAATTTACCTTATTGACAGACACACACATGAAATGATATTACTTTCGACAGGCCATAAGGAGACTGCATCAGATCACCCGCATCCTACATTCAGCGCTGATGGCACAAAGATTGAAATACAGTCTGCAATGTTGGCGGAGGACAACAAAGCAATGAGCATATGCATTATCCCGGTACCTGAAGACTGGCTTAAAAGGAAGTATCAGGATTAATTGAAAACGTTTAAAAGAATCAATATTCATAACCTGTTAGTAAAACATTTAGGGAATCATAAAACCACATATAACCAATACATGAAACTAAGAATTACACTCTTATGTTCTCTACTGATTTTACCACTCTCACTAAATGCAGCGATTCCGGTTGGCCAGGAATTTTCCACAGCCGGTTTTTTCCACGTCAAAAACGCAGGAAGAGAAGTCTTTAATTTTAATGTAGGATGGCGTTTTAACAAAGGTGCAGCCAATAAAGCCGAACAGCCTGGTTTCGATGATTCGAAATGGATCGTTGTAAATACACCTCACGGACTTGAATATCTCCCTGAAGAGGCAAGCGGGGGGATCAATTACCAGGGAGAAGCCTGGTATCGGAAACATTTCAAAGTTCCTGAAAATCTGAAGGGCCAGAAGGTATTTCTCCATTTTGAAGCAATGATGGGGAAAAGTAAAATATGGGTTAATGGTAAATTGATGAAAGAACATTTTGGAGGGTATCTGCCTGTAATCATCGACATTACCAGGGACGCAAAGTTTAACGGAGAGGAAAATGTTGTGGCCGTTTGGGTCGATAACAGCAATGATCCTTCCTATCCTCCGGGGAAACCTCAAACGGAACTAGACTTTACATATTTTGGAGGTATTTACCGCGATGTGTGGTTATACAGCACTAACCCAATACATATAACTGATCCAAACTATACTGATATTGTTGCAGGAGGAGGAGTTTTTGTACATTATGAAAACCTTTCTGATCAAATGGTTGATGTAATTGTATCGACAAATGTTATTAATGAAACAAACAAATCTAAGAAAGTAACGATTTCTTCATCCATAGTTGATGCTGACGGGAAAAAAGTTGGTATTTCTGATAAGTCATTGAGTATCCCTGCCAACAGCAATTCATCTGTTACACAGACAATAAATGTTAAGAAGCCTCATTTATGGCATCCCGACGACCCATATCTTCATGTTGTTTTTTCCGAGATAAAAAGTGACAATAAGACCATTGATGGAATTCGCACAAAAATTGGCATCAGAAAAATTGAGTTCAAAGGTGCAGAGGGATTTTTCCTGAATAACAAAGCTTTTGAGGACAAGCTTATGGGTGCCAACAGACACCAGGACTATGCATACATTGGTAATGCCCTGAGTAATTCATTACACTGGCGCGATGCTAAAAAACTACGGAATGCCGGAATGAGAATTATCCGTTCGGCACATTATCCTCAGGATCCAGCGTTCATGGATGCATGTGACGAACTGGGGTTGTTCATTATTGTCCCAACGCCAGGTTGGCAGTTCTGGAATAAAGAACCAATTTTTGAAGAAAGAGTTTATTCCGATATAAAAAATATGGTTCGCCGCGATCGGAATCATCCAAGCGTAATAATGTGGGAACCTATACTGAATGAAACGGATTACCCTGATTATTTTGCTCAGAAAGTTCATAATCTCACGCATGCTGAATATCCTTTTCAGGGCTGTTTTACAGCCTGCGACAGAAGTGCGAAAGGCTCGCAGTTCTTTGATATAAGATATGGTGGGAATAACTCAAATGAAGTGACCTTTACAAGGGAATTTGGCGATAATGTTGATGACTGGGCATCTCACAACTCAAACAGCAGAGTTCGCAGTTCCTGGGGAGAGAATCCACAAATAATTCAGACGCTTCATTATTCCGGGTGGCTAAATCGTTTTTATTCACAGCCAAAGCAGGCAATAGGGGGTGCATTATGGCATTCCTTTGACCATAATCGCGGTTATCATCCCGACCCTTTCTATGGAGGTATTATGGATATCTTTCGTCAGCCTAAATACTCATATTATTTATTCCAGAGCATGCATGATCCAAGCCTTAAAGTGCCTAATATTGATAATGGTCCTATGATATATATTGCCAATGAGTTGACTCCATTCTCAGGAAGTGATGTTCTGGTACTTACTAATTGTGAGGAGGTCAGGCTTACAGTTTTTGGCAAAGCGTTTGATACAATTAAGGTAAAAGATCTGGGAGCAAGTAATCCTCATCCGCCTGTTACCTTTAAAGAAGTATATACCTGGTCTGCTCTCGCGCGAGCCGGCCGCACTAAAAATCCTGAGCTGGAAAAAATAGTAGCTGAAGGACTCATTGACGGGAAGGTTGTAGCTACAGCAACCAGATACCCGTCGAAAAGGGAGATTAAACTGGTTCTGGAAGCCGATTTTGACGGAACTCCTTTTGTTGCAAATGGCTCTGATATAGTAAC
>DATCHE010000088.1:0-7099 GCA_036508535.1 Bacteroidales bacterium
CTTTATTAGCATACCAGTAGTTGGCACTGCCGGATCGGTAGTCACCATCTGGCAAAGCAAAATATTGCCAAACAGATAAACAAAAGCTATAATAATAAGCAACTTTTTCACACGATTTCTTTTGTTAATGGGAAAGCCTGATGCAAATGTATGGAAAATAGCTGAAAAACGCTAATTTTCAGCGAGATAGAAGAATGAATGCAGAAAACGTTTGAAATAAACCGGAAACTTATAATTTATAATGCCAGGTCATATAATTCATTCCTTTAATGACCGATCCCTGGAAATCGAAAAGGGTATGATTATCCCATGAGGATCCTGACCCCCATGGGTCTTTCAGATTCGATGTTATCCAGGCTGGCTCCCAGTAAAAAATTCCTTTCCCTCCGCCATCAATAATTTTCTGAGTAAGAGTAATCAGATAATTGTATTGCCCGTCTACTGATGCAGAATATCCCGGAACCATTTTGGATGAATTGAAAGTGTCCCTGTGGCAGGAGCAAACCGGGATTCCGGCAGTTTTCGACTTGCTAATACCCTTTTTAACATCTGCATAGTCGTTATACAACTGAGTACCGGAAGCTCCGTGTAAAATTACAATATTCTTCCTGCCTATTAAATAAAAAAGGGGCTTTTGATTGCCCCTTTTAATTTACTATTAGTCTGATAATTATGGTTTTGCAACCATAGAAACAATCATATCAAGCATATTTACGGTGATTTCAAAGTTACCTGTTGTTCCGGTAAACTGGAAGTTTTTGTCACCATCATTGGCATTTACAAAAAGATTGCTTATTGTACCTGTAGAAAAATACGGATAATTATAGCCAGTCGGACCCCAATCCTGCTGAGCAAAGAAACGGAACGTACTTGAAGCCCCTGAATTTGTAAATGTAGCTGTTGCCCGGTATATTCCTTTACTCAGCCATGTCAGTTTAACAAAATGAGTAGTCCAGTCCCAGCCTCCTATAGCCTGACCGGTCATGAACAGTGTTGGTTCAGGAACGGGAGTCATTGATACCGATTTGGTTGTCATATTAACTGTAACCTCGTAGTATCCTGAGGTTCCGGTAAACAGGAAGTTAGAGTCTCCGTCGTTAGCATTTACAAAAAGATTGCTGACCGTCCCGGTAAAATATGGGAAGTTATAGGCAACGGGACTCCAGTCAGTCTGTTTGAAGAACCTGAATGTCTGGTTATTGGTAAAGTAGATAATAGTGGAATAAATGTTTGGAGCAGAGCTTCTCAGTTCCTTATAAGTGTAAAGATCCCAGCTCCATCCGCCTGTTGCAGCTCCGGTTGCGTAAATAGGCGGGAATACAACAGCATAAGGAAATACTTTAGCCCTGACAACGTTGGAATAAACCGGGTCAATATTTGGATTGATAACAGTTTTTACCCGGAGTTTTATGGAATCGGCTGCATCGGTACTCATTCCGAGGTTCAGCAATGCTTTATTGAAGTCTCCAACAGTCACGGTTGCCTGAAGAAGATTTGGTACGGTTATAACATCAATTGGTGCTGTAAAATTACCGGTTCTTTTATCAACCTGGATTGTATATGAGGTGGCTGCAGGGAAACCGTAAATTACCTTAGTCCAGGTAAAAGTTTGAAAAGTTTTTGCTGCATCTGTCAACTGAAGGACGAATGATCCCGCAGATAAAGATGAAAGCTGGCTAGCTTTAATCGTAGTGTTAATCGTAACTTGTTCCAGGTCCTTTTTGCAACCTGAGAAGGAAAAAGTCATGATCAGAACCGATAGGAAAAATAATATCTTTTTCATTTTCGTAATTTTTAAATTAATAACCTGGATTTTGTACCAGATTAGGATTTGCGCCTATATCTGTAGATGGAATCGGGAAAAGGTCAAAGTGACCGTCAGTGGATGCTCCGGCGGCTAATCCACCTTTCCATGGCCATACATATGTTGAAGTGCTGAATTTGCCAAACCTTATGAGGTCGGTTCTCCTTTGGGTTTCACCATATAATTCCCTGGATCTTTCATCAAGAATAAAATCAAGGGTAAGGGCACCAGATGCAATATTGCCTGAAGCATTTCCATATGCCCTTGCACGAAGAGCATTAACATATCCAAGAGCAGTGGTAGCATCACCACCTGTTCCACCTCTGAGTACAGCCTCTGCATAGATCAGATAGGCATCAGCCAGACGAAATACCGGGAAGTCAGTATCGGGGAAAGTCGGATCAGATCCTGCAACTCCGCCAGATGTAACATTTTTCCATTTGGTAAGTGCATAACCATTCGTAAAATTAAACATGTCTGTAATAGCCAGATTCTGACCGTTGGTATAGAACATAGCTCTTTTATCCGTAGCGCCTGTAATATCTGTAAATTTGCTGACAAAAGCACTGGTTGTTCTTGTACCACTCCAGCCACCGGCAATTCCGAAGTTAGCAGGAACCATACTCCCGCCCACCTGAGCATTTACGAGGAAGGTTGTGCCACCCCATGATTTTGAACGGATCCCGTCGAAAGTTATCGGGAAAATAATCTCATTGCTTGTGTTATTGTCTGCGAGGAAGAGGTGAGCATAGCTGGGATCAATTGAATACGGGCTTGCAATAACCTGCTTTATATAAGTAAGGCATTCTGTATTCTTATCCGTACCAATGTACACTTGTGCATTCAGGTACAGTTTGGCCAGGAGCATCCATGCTGCTGCTTTATCCACTCTGCCATACTCACTCGTTTTAGCATCTTTCAGTTTTGTTGAAACATCAAGCAGTTCTGATTCAATGTATGTGAAGAGATCAGCACGTGTCTTCTGAACCGGGAGAAATGATCCAACCTTATTGGTTTCATCAACAAATGGAACATTTCCGAACAGATCCAGTGCATGCCAGTAGCTGAATGCTCTTAAAAATCTTGCTTCAGCTAGGTATGTTGCAACTGAATCAGCTGAAGTAGCGGTAATTCCTCTGCCGGAAACTTTGCCTGGCTGAGCTTCCCTGATAAACTCATTACACAGAGAAATCTGGTAATATATCCTGTTGTACATTGCCCTGATGAACTCACCAGCTGAGGTCCATGTCTGATAATGAAAATCTTTCAGTGTACCATCGTTCCAGGCAATCACTGCTTCATCGGTAGTTAATTCCTGAGCGTACCAGTATTCCCTGAGATATTGCGAGAATCCCTCATCAATTCCACTGATATCCGGTTTGCCGTCTGGCCCTTGCTGACCACTCAGAGCGAGTCCTGCATAACATTTTGCAAGAACCTGTTTATATGCAAAGGCATTTTTATATACAGTTGCTGATGTAACAACATTCGGATCTATGGGAATAGTGTTCAGATCCTTAACGCACGATGAGACTGCAACCAGAATGGCTATCAGTAAGGTGCTAAAGATTTTAAAATATTTTGTTTTCATATTTTCAAAGTATATTGATATTAAAACTCAAGGTTTACGCCTAACATAAATGTTCTGGGCCGCGGGTAAATATTGTTGTCAATACCGGCGAAAATTTCCGGATCAAGACCGGTATACTTAGTAATAATAAAGAGATTCTGCACATTTGCATAAATCCTTAAATTGGTCTTTCCTCCGCCAATCTTATCAATATTGTATCCAAGGGTTGTGTTATCAAGCCTCAGGAATGATCCATTCTCGAGAAAATAGTCTGACCAATACTGAGGATTTGCAAACTTAGTGGACAGAATGCTGCCATTAAGGTTATTCAAGGCCCCGGCTGTATTATATAATCCTGCATAAGAGGATCCTGAAGCAACGTTGTTGTAAACATAGTTACCCAGACTTATTCTTCCGTTAAAGCTGAAATCGAACTTTTTATACCTGATCATTGAGCTAAATCCCATCAGCAGATCGGGAGCCGGCTTCTTTACATGGTATTTGTCTGATTGTCCCTGCGATGTTACAATCCCATCACCATTTCTGTCGACAAATAAATTATCAATAGGGTTCCCTTTGGGATCATAAACCTGCTGAGCAAGATAGAATGAGTTAACAGGATATCCTACCGAATTCATCTGAACATAGTTTCCTACGCCACCTGAAATACCCCCGGTTTCCACTCCGACAAATGAAGGACTATCAACTACCGTAAGTTTAGTAATTTCATTTTTGTTTAATGTGGCATTTAAACCGAATGACCATTCAAAATCAGGATTAACAATCGGCTTGAAATTCAATGTCAACTCAATACCTTTGTTTACAAGTGTTCCGACATTTGTGGTTATCCTGTTTGTCAGGTTTGTGCCTGCCGGAACATCAATTGTGTTCAGCAGATCTTTTGTCGGCCTGTAATATACCTCTACTGTACCAGTAATCCTGTCTTTAAGTAAGCCAAAATCAAGACCAACATTATAAGTGGTTGTCTGTTCCCATTTAAGGTTTGTGTCATATCCTTCAGGCCTGATCGTGGTGATGAAAACGTTTCCAAACTGGGTTTGAGCATTAGGTTGTCCGAATGTATATCTGGCCAGATATGGGTAATCATTTCCTACATCCTGCTGACCTGTTACTCCATAACCCAGACGGAGTTTTAATTGATCAAACAGATAAGAGTCCTTTAGAAAATTTTCTTCTTTTATATTCCATGCGAAAGCAAGAGATGGGAAAAGCCCCCACCTGTTACTCGAAGAAAACTTTGAAGAGCCGTCATCGCGGATCGTAGCAGTCAGAAGGTACTTGTTCTTAATTGTATAATTTAATCTTCCGAAGAAGGAGACAAGGTAGTTCTCGGTTGCATATTTTGTATCCTGATAAACAATTTCTTTTGCATAGTTATCTGTAAGAGTGGCCCCCTTGTTATAAAAATGCTGCCAGGAATAACCTAACGTAACATCAATTTTACTGCTTATTGAGGCTATGTCCTTAGTATAATTTCCAAAAATGTCGAGTAGCTCATTTTTCTTGGTCTGGGAGTATGTGCCATACCTTCCTATACCGTTAGTATAATACCATGCAGCCATCGTATCAGTTATGTCTTTCCCGTTACTTGTCGAATAGTCTGTTCCTGCATTAACTGTAACCTTTAGGTCGGGCAGAAAATGCAGCTTATAATCGACCTGAACATTGCCAAGAAATCTGTTTACATTCGACGTGTTATGCCTTAGCTTAAGTAATGCGAGAGGGTTACTGGTAGTTTGGGTAATCGGATCACCATTAGGTTGTTTCCAGGTAAAATATCCACCGTATATGCTGCTGGCTGGATCATAAACAGGCTGGGTTGGGTCCATCGATACTGCAGCTCCTATCGCTCCATAATCAGCAAACCTGTTTTTGACATTCATGTACTTGGCATTGACACTTACTGTCAGATGATTATCGAGAAATGTCGGATTGAGGTTAAGGGCACCGGTAAACCTCTGAAGTCCTGATGTTTTCAGGATACCTGTCTGGTCGGTGTAGCCTACTGAAGCTCTGTATGGAAAAGTTTTGTAAGCTCCTGAGAGGCTGAGGTTCTGATCGTTTGAAAATGCAGTCTGGTAAATCTGCTTCTGCCAGTTTGTTGCAGCTTGTCCCATCAGGGCAGCCTGTGGAGATGTAGCCCCATATTGAGAATTTATAAGTGAGACAAATTCCGTGGGAGTAAGAACACCTACCTCACCGGTTCTCTTCCCAACTGAGAAAGAAGCGTCATATGTTACTTTCATTGGTTTTCCTGCCAATCCTTTTTTGGTTGTAATGAGAATAACTCCGTTTGATGCTCTTGAACCATATATTGCTGTTGCGGAAGCATCTTTGAGGATTGTGAATGATTCAATGTCATTGGAGTTGACAAGGTTAAGAGCATTTGGCATACCTGAAATCGCATTGTTATCTACCGGAACGCCGTCTATTACAATTAGTGGATCGTTGCTTGCCGATAGTGATGAACCTCCCCTGATCCTGATAGTCGCTCCGGCTGAGGGGTCACCGCCATTGCTTGTGATCTGAACACCGGGTATCTTACCCATGATCAGATCCTGTGGCCTTGACAAGGCCCCGGTATTGAAGTCGCGTGTTCCGATTGCAACAACCGAACCTGTGACGTCTTTCTTTGCAACAGTACCATAACCGATTACTACTACTTCCTGAAGTTTCTGGTCCCCTATAGTCATTGCTATATTAATTGCAATTCTGCCATTTACAGGAACTTCCTGAGCGGTATAACCTACATATGAGATGACCAGGATGGCCGTAGGTGCAACTGTGAGACTGAATTTACCACTTAAGTCTGTAATAGTTCCATTACTTGTTCCCTTCTCCTGGATTGTGACTCCAACCAAAGAAGAACCATCTGCTACATCTGTTACTTTACCTGAGACTTTAATTCCCTGAGCATTAATAGCTCCGGCAAGAAGTATTCCCAGGAAAAGCATAGACAGCAATGTAAAAATTCGTTTTTTCATAGATTGTCTGGTTTAAAGATTATAACAGTTTACTTTAAAGAAATAAATAGAATATTCCTCACGCTTTTCGAATGTTACAAATATATCAAAGAAAAATCATCTGCAACTAATCGAAAGCATTAATTTTCAATTGGTTAACATATAGTTCCGCAAACGATTGAAATGCTTGTTTCATATGCCTGTTAAAGGATCTTTTTTAAGATTTGTTTTGTTTTTTTCACTTTTTGAAATACAAAATGTTCTGAAAAGCATCGATTTTCAAATATTTTGAACAGCAGCAGTAATAATTAATACTTTAGTATTCTTATTATTATTTGCTCTATGGCCTCTAATCAAAAATGATCTTTCCCCTGAAAATTTTTGTAAAAGTCAGCCCATACTATAACAGATGTTTAAAGTTTAATACTCTTACAATTCTATTTGTTACATTATTTTGGGAAAAAGTTGCATTATTCACGCAAAAAGGATCGGACCTGACTAAAAACATCGTGACTGTTAAACAAATCTGTAATTCATTGGTTTTTTGTGAAAGTCAGAATATATCGCTATATTTCGGGAAGAGGGAAAATATCAGAAAAAAAGAAAATGTTCAAAGGCCAGGTTACCATAAAAGATATAGCAAAAGAATTAGGGATATCTCCATCCACAGTCTCCAAAGCATTGAAAGGACATCCTGATATTAGTCCGTCAACAAAAAAAAAGGTGCGTGAACTCGTGGAA
>DATCHE010000089.1:0-3714 GCA_036508535.1 Bacteroidales bacterium
CCCTACTTCGGGAGAAATAGCTCCGGCGGCCAGAACTTTGAAACCAATCCATGGTTCTTTAAGTGTAGCCATGAACCGGATAGTTTCTTCCGGATCATAATCGAATATATTATCTTTCCAGGGACCGGCGTTCTGTTCAGACCAGTAATTATGACTGTGACATGTTTTTACCCAGAAATCAGGTTTTAATCCATAATCAACACAAACTTTTATTGCCTCAATTCTGTGTGCACCGATTCCGGCAGGTTTTCCGTGACTTCTTATTTCTTCAAGCCCCTTGCGAATCAGCTCCATACGCTGTGCAACGGTTTTACCTGTACCATCGTCATATTTCTCATTTGTCCAACGATCGGTAATTTCTCCCTGGCAATAAAGAGCATCAAAATCAGCAGCAAGCGACATGGCGATTCCTTTCTGAAAGTCGAGGCCGATTCCGCAGTCTGAAAAGAACTTCATCTTACTCCGGAATTCATGCCTGTATTTCTGAAAGATCCTGCCATGCTGAGGGTTAGAAATAATGGCATTAATGCCACATTTTTCACCAAGAGCCAGAGTTTGTACTATCTTTTCGTCTGTATGATAGGTCTTTATGAGTTTTGAGACATAGATCAGGTCGCGTGCATGTGCCCATCCTCCGATTAGATTACCCCCCATTAAAAGTCTGCTAAGTTCAAGTTGTGCCGGGTTACCAGCTTTGTCAGTATATTTGATTACTCCTTTAGGGACTTGTCCTTTAAGGTCTTTGAGTGTTGAGTAATTGAATTTAAGCAGAGTTGCACCGGAGTTGGCGTCAATACCTTCAACTTTTAGCAGTTTTTCCTCAAAGCTATCCCATTTCTTTTTCCTGTAAAAAGCATAAGCAAATACACCAATTGCCGGAAGAGATATAAGGTCTCTTATCGCTTCTCGACGTTCAATACCCTTTTTGGTGCCAACTGGCAAATCCGGTATCGGTTTTCTGGCCTTTTCTTCTCTCCACCTGTAATAGAGTCGGTCGAGGCCATACAAATAGCCGGTAGGGAGAAAAATAAAAGCAGTTAAAACAAAAAGTTCAATAAGGTTTTTATTTACCCAAAGATAGCTTCCATCTGAAGGTACTCCCATCATATAACCGGGAATTGGAGGATAAGCCACAAAATAGAAAAAGAGTAAAAGAGCACCTGCGGAACTTGCCCATCTGGTAAATAATCCAAAGATCAGCGCGATCCCAATAAATGTCATACCCCATATATTCAAAAAGTCAACAACCGAAATTATACCGGGATATCCTGCCATCCAGTGAAAAACAGGAGCAAAGATCCATTTAGATCCTGCTAGGTAAGACGCTGAGCTCCAGTTTTCTGCAATAACTTTTGTCACACCCTCATAAAGAAAGTGCCAGCCGATTAGAATACGGATTAGAACGAAAAGATATAAATGAACCGGATTATTGCCTGATTTTGTTTGCATATTCTTTAAGGTTAATAAGATGAGTAACTGATTCAGGGTAGCAATTTATTTTCTCTGAAAGATATGAAAATCGGAATTAACAATCTACCGCAGTAAGCAAAATGATTGAATAAAATTATTATTTTTACCGCCCATAAGGGTTGTTAGCTCATCCCGATAACTATCGGGAGGTTTAGAGCAAATTTCTCAAATGTTCATTTTAATTAGGGGTTGTTAGCTCAGTTGGTTTAGTCCGCCAACTGGCGGATGACAGGGGAGGTAACCAGAACATTGATTTTTTATTGGGACGTTAGCTCAGTTGGTTCAGAGCGCTTGCTTGACAGGCAAGAGGTCACTGGTTCGATTCCAGTACGCCCCACAGATACTCATCACAAATAAGTTTAAAATGTACTTTGTATATGGTTTATACTCTCCCAGGTATAAACGGATATATGTAGGATTTACCTCTAATTTGGGAAACAGATTGTACCTACACAATAATCCGATAAATAATACTTATACATCAAGGTTCAGACCTTGGGTATTGATTTATTCGGAAGAACTTCCAGATAAAATAACCGCTATGAAGAGAGAGAAACAACTGAAATCGGCTAGAGGAAGACTGTTTATAAAAAGCTTTATTCCTCTATAACAGGGAAATGGCCTTCATATCTTGTTAATTTGATAGGGTAGTTACGCGGGCTCTGTAATACTTCAGAATTTATGTATCAAATTTTAGGTTACTTTTTTTGCTTTTTTATTTTTCAAAAAGAGTCCATACTTCACCGGGCATATCACGAAGAAATTGTTGCTGATAACTGAATTCGGGATGTGCTGTGAGGAATTTCCCGGCAAAAAATGGATCACCACAGGGATGACCGATAATTGCCCAGAGCTTCATTTCCGTGGCAAGATTCCCATCTGTTGCCTTAGCCTGAACAGCGCCTGCAGGCGTAAATGCAGGCCATCCCATATCAGGAGCCCCGATCTCGTCAGTATCAATATGCCCGCACAGGGTCCGGCCGCTTGGCTCATCTTTCTTTCTCCAGGTATCAAAATGGTCACCCATAAACTTCATCGCGGCTTGTACATCGATTTTCCCTTTGTTCTCTTTTTCAAAGGAACACAAAGGAGAAAAGTTTAAAACTCGCGGATCTTTAAATTTCTGAACCATACCGGATAGCCGTGATCCTGAAGTCCGATAAAACCCTCTTTGGCTATTCCTTCAGTGAATCCGGGGAAAGATTTGAATTTACTGTTGGCGACCATGTGGTCCCATGCCGGGGTCCATAATTCATACTCACAAACCTTTACTCCGTTCTGCACATGGGTTACTTTACCATTTATAACGGAAACCACCATTGTATTCCACTCACCTGCAGGATGCACGGTTTTGGGATCGGCTGCAATCATATCGTACAAAGAACCGGCGAGATGGCTGGGTACTTTATTGTCGGTGGCATCGGCATTGTCGAGTATCTGAATTTCAGGAGCGGCATAATATACAGGTTGTCCCGGAACCTCTCTGACATCATAGAAGATCCCTGAGTTCGCCATTTTACTTGCCTTCCATTCAATTGATAACGCAAAGTTCTTAAATTTCTTATCACCAAATACGATATCCCCGTCAGAACCCTCCCCGGGTTTCTTCCCTTCCATTGTAAATACTTCCATGGTACCTTTATCTATGGCCCAGTTTTTCGGCATAGCTGTTCCATTGCACTGTCTCCAGCCTTTAAAATCTTTTCCGTTGAACAACAGAACCCAACCTTCTTTCTTCTCTTTTCTGGTGAGTTTATTTGGCTTCTGGCCAAAAGAAGGGAGCATGATCAGCATTGCTGCTGCACACGATAATAATAGAATAATGTTTCTTTTCATATAATAAAGTTTAAAAAAATTATCTGATGCAATTTAGTAAAATAATCCTTAGTGTATCTTTGTGGTAAAACTGAAATCCATTATCCGCAAAGAGACACAAAGGTTTCACAAAGTAACGCAAAAGGTGATGTTGCCAGGATTATTGATGAATATAATTTCAACATAATCAGTTAATTATAATAGACGACTAGAAAAATAGTCATTTTTAATGCAAAATATTTGCGTGACTATAAAAATAGTCATATCTTTGTTTCGAAGGATTGACAAAAAAGATAAAAGATAAAAGTAAAAAGACAAAAGTAAAGACCGCAGGACTGCACGACTGCAGGACCGCAAGACATCAAATTTAAAACAATGCAGTTAACAAAAGCAGAAGAACAGGTAATGCAGATATTATGGGACATGAAA
>DATCHE010000090.1:0-16199 GCA_036508535.1 Bacteroidales bacterium
TCTGGCCTCTGATAACTTCGTCAGGACAAAAGACATGTGGCATATGTCTGTCGAGATAGTCGCGTTTTATCTCTTTATCTTCTTTCTCTATTTCTGTTGCTTTAAATACCCTTGGCATAGTAGTAGGTTTTAGTTTAAATGATTGTACATAATGCAGAACATCAACTGTCAGTCAAATGTTATTACAAATTTAATAATAATAATTTATATGGAGAAGATAGGCGTCGGAAGTCCGAAGTCCGAAGTCCGAAGTCGGAAGACAGGTCGTAAAGTTCCCCTCCCCGGAGAGCCTGCCCAGATCCGCCGGTTGGCGGAGAAGGGGGCCAGGAGTGGGTATTTGAAGACAGAAGACGGAAGAGGTAAATAAGGAAGTAAGTAGCAGTAAGTAAGTGTGTATTCTTTTGACTTCGGACTTCGGTCTTCCGACTTCGGACCTTTTCCTAAAAATATTCATCTTTAGTTTGGTAATTGCTGGTTAATTGTTACTTTTGCACCCAGATTGCGGGGTGGAGCAGTGGTAGCTCGTTGGGCTCATAACCCAAAGGTCGGAGGTTCGAATCCTTCCTCCGCTACAAAGAAAAAGCCAGGTACGAAGTACCCGGCTTTTTTGTTTTCAAACTCGTCAAAAGATTGCTATTGTAAGAGGATGAAAACAAAAAAGCCGAAGCTATGCGCAGCATAGCGTGGCTTTTTCTTTGTAAAGCACCCCAAAAACGGATCATGAAATAATCCTTCCAAACCTCTGCATAGCAAGGCTTTTTCTTTGTTAAGCTCCCCAAAAACGGATCAAGCCTCTCCGCCGGCTGGCGGTGAGCGTAATCCTTCTGCATTTTTACCCCCAACCCCCCAAGGGGGGCTTAAATACACGATAGGATTTCTTTTTTTGTTGTGAAAATACTGCATTCAATGCACCAGCTCCAAGGCTTATTCTTTGTTAAGCACACCTAAACGGATCATAAAATAATCCTTCCTCCATTACAACCAAGTTCGCAAATACCTCTATATTAATATCATATAGATATTTTTAGAATAAGAAATATTTGGGATTTTTAAGGCTGTCAAATTATTATAAATTTTATTATTCGTACCTCGGAGATAGAGAAGATAAGGCCCATCCGCACCGCTACTTTAAAATGTTTAGCCTCTGTAGTTTAGGAGCATTGCTCATTTTATGGGGTTAACTTGTGTCCGCCGTTGTGTCAATCGTTAATCCAAAATAAATTTGCTTTGTCTATCTCTATTTAATAAATTAATTTTATGAATTTGAATATTCCTGACATCGAATTTTTGATCCTAGGAACACTCTATCTATTAGTGTTATTATCTATAAGAAAGGGAGTGATAAATATTGAGTGAATTAAGGGATATCGCTCATAATAGTAAAAAAAGAAGAATCAGTAAATGGAGTTTTGAGATCAATTGAAACACAGGGTTAAATACTTACATCATTGTTGACATCTAAATAACTCTAAATCGGAAACACCCGATTTTGCTATCAAGGACGCTCTCAATTAGAGGAAAAAATCCAACTTCATCAAAGTCTCTAATTTCTCAAAAAACAGGCCTAAAACATTAAATCTCTGTAATAGATTTCAGGGAACTTATAGTTTAAGTTAAAATATTGAGTCCCCTCCGAAAAGGGGTTTTATTATAAAACCCTTTTCGGAGGGGACTCAATATTCAGTTACTAAGTTATACAGGCAGTTTATTTTTTATCGAAAAATACGACAAATCCCAATTTTACCCCAACTGTTCCAACTTTTCGTTTTTCTTTTCCACTGGTTCCACCGGTTTCACCAGTCACCTTGGTACCATAAGTTACATGATTATAGCCCAGCATTCCATCAAATGTCACTCTGTCACCAAGTGGCATTGCCATACCAGCCCATAAGCCAAACAAGAAAACACCTGACTTTTGTTCAGTAGTATTAGAAGCAGGAATCCTCGTTTCCTTGTAATTATTAATACCAATTCCGGTATTTAATTCAGCAAAGGGTTTAAATTTATCCAAAGGTACAGGTACATAATACCTGACAAATGGTCCAATGCATAGCAGCGTTGAAGTTGATTTAGTATTATCATTATATTTGGTGGCATAGGTGCTGACAGTGAGATCTAATCCAGCAGCCAGATTGTCAATTACAAAATATCCGACCTTAGGAATTAAGTTTAGAAAACTTGTTTTGTAGGCCTCAGATACAATACCTGTAGTACTAACGTATTTAGTGCTTGAGAATCCCAGTCCTAAAAGGTCTGAACCCCAATTGTTAAGATCAACAGACGATGAAATACCGACCAGTATTCTGCCCTTATTCGTCTGGGCATTAAGTACCGGAAAAGCAAGAAAACAAAAAACCGTAACTAGCATAAGTGTTTTTTTCATAATCAGAATAGATTAAATTTTGCTTACTCTTGAGTTTTTCAGCATACACTCCTTACTCTTTACAGGATTTTCAGGTATCTCCTTATTAAAAACCAGGTCTTAAAGCAATACCTTTTTAAACAAAAGTCATTTTTTTTAGGCCAACCAGATAACTGCCCTCCTGCATATAAATGCTTGTCGCATAATAAGTATCTGCCCAATTCATGGAGTTTATAGCACAAAGTTTTTGCAGAAGAGGCTTTGCCTGATTCGGTTTTCCTTTGTTATAAAAGCCTTTGGCCAGCATAAAATTGTACTTGTTATTGTCCGAAGCTACATATTGGATTCTGCAATTATTTATTTGCTGTTGTCTGGTAGTTAAAAGATATACTTCTTCTTACTTTATTTTTTTCAACTGTCACACGAAAATGCTGTTCTACGCTACTATTGTCATGAATTTGATTTCAAGTATAATAACAATTTAGTCGTATTAAAGTTCAATCAATATTAATTTGTTTCAATTCTATTATATCATTTTGATATTTTTATTAAAACCACACCATGATATATAGGCGTCCCTGCTACCTGACAGCCCACTGGTATGGCGCAATATTTGCACTTTTTCTATACGAACGTTGTAAGTGACAGAAAATCCCGGCGAAAGGTAAATGTGTCTTATTTACACTTAACTGTCCGGAGCCGCAATCACGTTTTAAATAAAAGTACGAGATGTTGCACTAAGAAAAAAGTCGTTCACAATGGTTTAATGGAAAAGCCAGTAGCCTTGACCACATCTGGCCGGATCATATTGACCACCATAAGCCGGAGTTAAGTGCTTGTTGTTTAGTTATGTATGTTAATTGTAATCTGACCGGCCAAATGTGGTCAATACGCCCGGCTTTTGTAATAGTTACTAATTTTTACGTTTTATTATAAAACCCCTTTTCGGAGTGGACTCAATAGTCTAAATCAAAATTTATAGTCAATATAATTTAAAAATTCCGAATTGCACGTACATGTAATTGGTTGTACTTACCTTCGGAGGCCTGACTGCCACCTGTGAAATCCTGAGTCCATGCAATACCAGCGTCGGACTCTGTTGAACTCCAATAGAATTGAGTAGTAAAACCACCGATTGCTACTTTGGCTAAGTAAATTTTATTTAATTCATCTTTACTGGGTAAAAACCAGTCGGAATAACTACCTAATACTAGATCATAGCACAATTTTGCAGCATAATTTCCTGCTCCTTGACTGGCAACAATAGTGTTAGTGTTATCATTTCCGGCTTCTAATACTGTTGCTGTTGCCCCAGTTGATGTATTACTGCCATTATACCAAGTTATGCTTGTACTTTGGTCACTTGGTGCTGCTAATAACCCATGTTGAATATTCGCATTGTATCCAGGATCTCCCGGTAATAATATGTATGCAATTATACCTCCCTGATAGCTCTGCCCTATCATTAGAACGTTGTCATTTACTTTCTTACAGCTATTAGTAAAAAGCAATAATAATCCCAATACAATTAAGGAGTAAGTCCGGAATCTATTTAATTTTTTCATTGTAATTAATATTTACTTTGCTTATTTTATTAATTGAATTAATATTAACATTAACAGATTACATGAAAAAAAGTTCATGACGCTTAATCTCCTTTTGTTATTCCAAAGTCTATGCTAATTTAACAGGAAGCTCCTGAGTTGATTCCAGTATTTACCACAAGAGCTTGGTATTCAATATCATCTTCGGTTTAGCTTCTTCCTTGCCCCTAACACAATGCATTCACTTGCCACCCCTCTATTTCTTCCTTTGTCTGAGTACTTAATAATTTCAAAACCTCATCCAACTTATAAATTTTATCCATGCCATTTACCAGATCGAGGTTAGATATTCCAAATCTCTTGTCTACAAAGAAAAAGCCTTGTTGCGACAGCAACAGGGCTTTTTCTTTGTTAAGCACTCCTAAACGGATCACGTGATCCGCCAGACGGCGGAGAGCGTAATCCTTGTGAGTTCTCTGGCAACAAGAGGGGGTTTTGTAAGAGGTAATAGATCCCTACTCTCCAAACCTGAAATATATTGTACCCCTTAAAAATTCGCCATTATAACTATTTTTCTCACCCTGAGGACCCTCTGCCTCAGCACTCGAAAACTTAGTGCCGACAGGACTAATACCGTGTAAAACAGATATATTACCTGCTGGGAAAGGTGGTATCATATCTCCCCTTACTCCTCTTAAGTTGGTAGCTGTTGCCGGCGTAAAAAGATGCAGGAACAGATTATCAGTAGATGTAAGAATTGTAATGGGCAGTTCTTTGGTCTGGATCTGAACTGCGTAGAAATTTGAGTAGTAACCTTTGAATTCCGGATAATCCCATGACTGGCCAGTTACCGTGTTATTGTATTTCTTTTCAAAAACTCCAAACTGCGTTCCCTTCAACCTGTTTTTCCAGACACGATATGGTCCGTTAGCCATAAGTGTAGCTCCTGTAACCAGATTTTCGGGGTAATTAAAAGTTATACCTGCATAATCCAGCGAACCTTTTGGGTTAATTCCGTAATCGAGCTTCACCCACCCGCCTTTCATAATAGTCCAGGTCGCATAAGAAGCGCTATCATATACCAGTTCAACAATATAATTATCTTCTTTGGGATAGTTCTTCATCTCTTTAAAAGAGCGGTTGAGTCCTGCAAATTTCATCCCATTAAAAGACACAAGCTTTCCACCGCTTTCTATTCCGGTAATTGATCCGGAAGTTTTATCAAATGTTATCTCAGTCGCCCCTGATGCGATAGTAATCAGATTGTTAGCCTCAGATGCAACTACCTTTCCATTGTCATTATTTATTACCCTGGCACTGAATTCTTTAGGCTTAGTTATATTCCATGACCATGTATTGATATGCCTTCCATATTGGTCATATGCGGTAACATACAAAACATCAAAATTCTTCCAGTCGGCCGGAAGACTGAGGTTAAGCGTACCGGTGGCTCCCACTGCAATATCGGGTGATTTGACTGTACCTGATTTCTTCTCAGTTGCAACTTTAGGGAAACTATTACCGAATCTGACCAGTTCAAAAGAATATTTGCTAAGATTTAAGTTACTGTATAAAAATCTGTTGCTTACGTCAAGCTGACCATTGAAATCCTTAGTAATTTCTGTTGGTTTAAAGTATACTGGTGACCATATTTCTTTAACAGTGTAAAAACTGCCTTCTTTTTCATGGTAAGGACCAAGAATGCCATCAGGAGCTGCACTGCCTTGTACGTCGATTGAATCATTCTTATCACGACGTTCCACACCTTCGTCAGCAAATACCCACAGGAATGCTCCTGCCGAAAGAGGTTTTGACAGCATGAAGTTCCACTGATCGTCGAGCCCTGCTCCATGACCACCATCATTTAAGCCATGAAGAAATTCTGTTGGGAAGAATATCTCCTTGCCGTTATTAAGAGCATTTTTAACATAATCAAACTTAGGGTAATGTTTTGTATTCGTTCCGTTTATAATCGACCAAGGTTCCAGAACAGTCCTCTTCTGGGGATCATATAGAGCATAATCGCCGCGTACATCTTTATTAAAACCACCCTCATTTCCATTATCCCAGAATACTATCGAAGGATGGTTTACATCTCTTTCAACTACCTGCCTGACAAGCCTTTTTGCGGTTGGGGTATCATAAAATTTCTGCCATCCACCCAGTTCATCAAGGACAAATAAACCAATCGAGTCGCATACATCAAGAAAGTACTGATCAGGGGGATAATGACTCATTCTCACAGCATTCATGTTCATATCCTTCATGAGATTGACATCATCAATAGCCAGTTGTTTGCTGCTAGTTCTTCCGGATGAGGGCCAGAAAGTATGGCGACAAACACCCCTGAAAATTATCTTCTGGTTATTTACATAGATCCCATCTTCTGGTCTTACTTCAACAGTGCGGAATCCAAACTTCTCTATGACTTGATGAAGAGTCTTCTTTCCTGCATTAATACTTACAACAACCTGATAAAGATTAGGGAACTCAGGATTCCATAGTGCGGGATTAGTGAAAGATCCTCTGATTATAGCCTTTCCGGTAGAATCTTTATTAATACCAGATGTAAGTATTTCCCCGAAAGGTTTTCCGTCAACAGTCTGCAACTGAGCAGTCACAGTTTTTGCCTGACCTGTTCCCCTGGTATAAATATCCATATAAAATGAGCCATCTGCCTTTGCATCAATTGCAACTCTGTCTATGTATTGTGAGGGAACGGCTTTCAGATAAACCGGTCGAAATATTCCGCCGAATACCCAATAGTCAGATAGTCGTTCTGCCCTGTTAACGCTCTCATTAGCTGATTCTTTAGTAACCTTAACCTCAAGAAGGTTCTTCCCTTCCCAATTCAGCAAAGCAGATATATCATATTTAAATTGGTAAAAAGCTCCCTGATGTATTGGTCCTGCAAGTTTTCCATTTATTTTTACTTCAGTATCGGTCATCGATCCTTCAAAAACAATATAAACCGTTTTTTTCATCCACTCTTTGGACACAGTGAACTCATATTTATAAAGACCGGTTTCATTAATCTCCTTATTTACCTTACCATATAAATAGGAACCAAAACCTTGTAATTCCCAGTTCGAAGGAACACCAATTTTGCTCCATTTCCCGCTGTTCATTCCATTGTTGCAAAAGAACTCCCATTGAACCATATGATCTTTGTCAAGACCAGATAAATACTGAATTTCTGTTTTCTGGGCCTGCAACGAAAAGAAGCCTGAAAGAATAATTAATAAGGTAACTTTTCTTCTCATATAGATTTTTATTATTCAAAATGACTATCAGTTTTCAAAAGTAGAAATAAAAACCAATAGGGAGGAATAATAATTTGACAAGAAAGTTAATAAATGCTAATCTGCTTCAGGTTTATAGTAAAGTTTCATTCAATTATTAATGATAAGATTCCAGAGAAAACTTTAACCAATGAAAAGATTATTTATTATTCTCAACCTTGTATAGTGGAGAATGCTTATTCCATACCAAAAATCAGAGGGAATCCAAAGACTACAAAAAGGATCCAGATCAGATAAACAGGCAAGTATTTTGCAATCGTTAACTCAACTTCCGTGATCAGGGCTTTTTTGAAATTTACTTTGTACAGATCAATGACTAACAAAACTAAATTGGCTAAAATCAGGATATTTGAAGCAAGAACTGCTATTCTGTTTGGAGTTATACCAAAATTTCCTAATCGATATAAAATAGCAGATAAGGCAATTAAGTCAATAATCACCGTAATAATTGAAAGGATAAACAAGATTACTTCGTTAAATTTCTGTTTCCTTATCGTTGATGTTTCAGAAATTGAAAAGACAATTACGGCCATTACGCCTAATAGCATAATATTGAATATCAAGAGAAAATTACGATCACTGTTTAGCTCCTTACCTGTTATTGTTAAAGCCAACAGGAATATAATAGCAGTAAGTAAAACCAGCGGGCTGAAAATATTGGCTATAACCGGTGCAAGTTTGTTAGTTAAAACCGTATAATTCTTTGTAATATATGTAGCAACTATTGGCACGGAAACTGCACCTACAATTACAACATTTTTCATGTAAAAGTTTTCAATATTAATGCCAATTGCATGAAATAAACCAATAGTAATTCCGGTCAAAATACCTCCGGCAATAACCATAATTGCTATAAGAATTGCCAGGTCACCATTGTATCTTATATACTCAATCCGCCTCAATTTATCTTTTAAATTAAAATCAATAAATATCAATCCGAAAATGCTCCACAACAGGAGAGGCAGATGAATGTAAACGAGATTAATTGAGTCTCTGTCTTTGACTGATGGTAAAATATTAACATATAGTATCAGTATTAAAAAAGCAAACATGATAAAAGTAAGTTTTTTCAGATCAAAGATCTTGTTAGTCCAAACGACATAAATTGTTAGTCCTGAAAAAACAATTATCCCTGCATTTTTCAAATAAAAAACCTCAATCATTTTGATATTAAAAATATCCGGTATTTTAATCAGAAACCCTGTTAGTAGGCATACTGATATTAAGATAAAAATATCCGGCAGGCTGGCTTTTTTTATCTTTTCCGGCAGTTTATTGTAATCCAGTCTGATTTTCCAGAATTTTGACAATTCGGATTTTTCAATATCAGAATAAACTTCTTCAAAAGCTGATTCAAAAACTTTTCGGTCATCCTGATATAATTGTTCAAGTTTCTCAGGATTGTTAATGTGTTCTTTAATTATTTCTTTCATAAGTAATTTACATTAGAAATTTTAAACAATATAAATTATTGTTCCCTTATCAGGTTTTCAAGAGCTTTTATATGCTGCCTGAATTCGGATATTCCCAACTCAGTTGAGGAGTAGCTTGTATTTGGTTTACGCCCTATGAATTGTTTTGTAACCTTTATCATCCCCTTTTCCTCTAATGCTTTCAAATGACTGGCAAGATTTCCATCAGATACATCCAGAGTCTCTTTCAGACTGTTAAAGTCGTAGGATTCGTTTACCATTAAAACTGACATAATCCCCAATCTTACTCTGCTTTCAAAAGTCTTGTTTATATTAGAAATAAAATCTTTCATGCCTCATATTTTCTGTACATAGCCAGTCCATAGACAATATGAAGAACCCCAAAACCTATGATCCAGAATATCAGTCCCCTGCCAGGAACAAAGGCCGAAATAAGACCGGTAATTATTTCGAGTGTCCCAAGATAAAAAATCTCACCAAAGGTGAACTTCCCTGCATTTACCAGTGCCAGACCGTAAAAAATGAGAAAAGCCGGAATTATAAGTTGTATGTAGTCCTGAAGCAAGAGTACGATGATAAAAACACCCCCGGTGACCAGTGGAATAAGAAGGTTTATAAGCAACCTTTTGGAAATGGGAGTCATGAAATTCTTACGATCCTTCTTTGCTTTTTTCATTGAAAAATAGAGAGCAAACAGTACAGAAAGAACCAGCACAAAAGCAGCATCTGCCAGCAGCTGCCATCTGAGAACCAGAGCCTCTTTTGATGAGAGGCTTCTTAAATAATCTTCAATTTGAATGCTCCCATTATCAAGAATAAAAAAATATGCAACAAGCGCTCCAACTATTGCCGTCACCCCTGCAAATACTCCGGAAAGACCGCTTAGAGAAAGAAATCTGGAAGAATCTTCCATTATTTTCCTGATCGCTTTTATATCCTCTATGGATTTTGAATCATTTTTCATATTTAAAAAGTACTTTGAATTACAAAGTTAAATATAAAATTTATTTGATCCAAATTATATTAATAATATTTCTGCAAAAAATATCTGGTTGCACTTTCTAAATCCGGACAGGAAGAAACCATTTAATCAGAGGAAGGAAGAATACTCCGTTGATTTGCAGGTAAAATTGAAATTGGTAACTGGTTTCATGGCACGACTTTCTTCTCTTCCTTCGATACGATTTCACAAAATTTAAAAGTAATTTCAATTTTAAAAAGTATATTTGTCTATAACAAATACTTAGAAAATATGTCGAAAAATGTACCATTTTCAATATTGCTTCTGACATGTTTACTTTTACCGGTAAGCATGGAGGCAGTTACTTCCAAAGCCCATTCTAATTATGATATTACCAAATACGGTGCAGTTGGCGATGGGATTACTTTAAATACCACAAAAATTCAGAACGCCATTGATGAATGTTCAAAAGCCGGAGGAGGATTGGTTACAGTGCCCGCAGGTAAATTCATTACGGGGGCCATCTTTCTGAAACAGGGAGTTAGCCTCAGAATTGAGAAAGAGGGTGTTCTTAAAGGATCTGTAAATCAAAAGGATTATCCGCAGATTGACACCAGATGGGAAGGAGAGGAACGTGTCTGGACATCAGCCCTAATCAATATTATAGATGTTAACAATGTTGAAATTTCAGGTGAAGGTACAATAGACGGTTCCGGTACAGAATGGCCAGGTTTTGGCCGTCAGAATACCGCGCCAAGACCGCAACTTTCCCAGGCATCGCGAGATAGTATTTCGAGAATTCCCCGGTTAGGTCGTCCACGACTGATATGTTTTCAAAACTGTACAAAGGTCAGGATTTCCGATCTGAATCTCCGGAACCAAGCTGTTTGGTGCCTTCATATTCTTTATAGTAAGGATGTAATTGTGAAGAACCTCGATATACGCGCTGCTCATACTATTCCCAGCTCCGATGGTATTGATGTGGATTCAAGTAACGGAGTTACCATAACAGGCTGCTATATAGATGATAACGATGATTGCATTTCCATAAAATCAGGTAAAGATGCCGACGGATTAAGAGTTAACAGGCCAAGCGAAAACATCGTGATTAAAAAATGCAGGTTTGGCTATGGTCATGGCGGAGTGGCAATGGGCAGCGAAACTTCAGGTGGAATTCGTAATGTGAAAATCCTCAATTGTGATGTTGACTCAGGAAACTGGGCTCCTATCAGATTTAAGACCCAACCGAGCAGGAGTGGGGTTGTCGAGAATATTGTTTACAAGAATATCCGGATCAAAGCTGCAAGACAGGCTTTTGAGTTTAATATGGAATGGAGGATGGTTCCTCCGGTTGCTCCACCTGCAAAAGTTTTAGCCATTGTCAGGAATGTCAGATTCATTAATGTCTCCGGTAATGTCAACACCCTGGGTGTGATTCACGGATTGAAAGATAGTCCCATAACCGATGTGAAATTTATAAGATGTAAGCTTAAAGCTCAGAAAGGTCTGGTGGTTGATAATGTAAAAGACATTGATTATTCGGGCCTCAGCGCTGAAGTTAAAGAGGGTAAAGTAATTATAAATAAATAGCAGAGAACCCTGATTCCCTTTTTCTCTTAATATTAATAAATCCTGCAGGATTCTCAATCAGGATTTTCTTGTGCCAAACATTTTTGACCTATTGTTGTTTGTTGAGTAAACGATATATGAGAAAAACTATACTTATCCTTTTTGTCATGATGCTTTTCAGTTCAGCCTATTCCCAAAAAATACCTTCAGTAGTAACATCCGTAGATCTTAACAGATATAAAGGGAAGTGGTATGAAATAGCAAGGCTTCCTAATTATTTCGAAAGAAAACTTAAATGTACTTCAGCAAATTATTCCCTGCGCGAGGATGGTAGAATAACTGTTGTTAATGCAGGAAATTACATAACTGATCCTAAAAAAACAACCTCTGCCAGCGGAGTTGCCTGGATACCCGACAAAAACAGTCCGGCAAAACTTAAGGTACAGTTTTTCTGGCCATTTTCGGGTGATTACTGGATACTATATCTTGAAAAGGATTACAAATACGTGCTTGTTGGTGATCCATCGCACAAGTACCTCTGGATACTTGCCCGGGAAAAGAAAATGGATGAGACAACCTACAATATGTTACTTCAGAAGGCTACAGATAATGGATTTGATGTAAAACCAATTATCAGAGTGGAGCAGAATTGCGAGTAAGAAGTACTTATTTTCCGTCATCTGCCCACGCCCTGGCTGCATTCACTGCCCTATGCCATCCCTTTATCTGCGAAAGTGTATCTTTTGATTTTAACTGCGGAGAAAAGGTACGGTCCATTTGCCAGAGTTTCTTAAGCTCACTTATATCTGTCCAATACTTTATGGCAAGACCAGCGAGATATGCAGCTCCTAAAGCTGTGGTTTCAGTGATTTTTGGCCGGACAACTTTTGCCTGTAATAAATCGGACTGGAATTGCATAAGCTGGTTATTTACAGAGGCCCCTCCATCAACCCTCAATTCAAGAATATCAATTCCCGAATCGCTCTGCATGGCCAGAAGAACTTCAAGTGTCTGATATGCAATACTGTCAAGCGCAGCCCGGGCAATATGCGCCGATGTTGAACCCCTTGTAATACCAACAATTGTTCCGCGGGCATTTTGATTCCAATATGGTGCACCAAGGCCGGCAAAAGCAGGAACAAAGTAAACACCGTCGCTGTCTTCCACTTTTGCAGCAAGTTTCTCTATATCGGCCGATTTTTTTATTATTCCCAGTCCGTCTCTAAGCCATTGAACTACTGCACCGGCAATAAAAATACTTCCTTCAAGAGCGTATTGGGTCTCTTCACCTATCCTCCAGGCAATAGTTGTGAGAAGTTTACTTTTCGACTCTATAGGCTTGTTACCGATGTTCATCATCATGAAACATCCCGTTCCATAAGTGTTTTTTACCATTCCCTCCCCGATACACATTTGTCCGAACAAAGCTGCCTGCTGATCTCCTGCAATACCCGCAATCGGAATATCTGAAGCAAACAGACCTGAAGTTTTACCATATACTTCACTTGATGATTTTACTTGAGGAAGTATGCTGACAGGGATATCAAATATTTTAAGTAATTCCTCATCCCATTTTAGCGAATGTATGTTAAATAACATAGTTCTTGAGGCATTCGACACATCTGTAATATGAAGTTTCCCACGGGTAAGGTTCCACACCAGCCACGAATCTATCGTTCCGAATGCCAGTTGGCCTGCTTCTGCCATTTTCCTGGCACCCTTCACATTATCCAGAATCCATCTGATCTTAGTGGCAGAAAAGTAGGCATCAATTATAAGACCTGTTTTTTCGAGAATATTCCGGCTTTGTCCTTCAGCCTTTAACTTATCGCAAAAATCGGAAGTTCGTCTGTCCTGCCAGACAATTGCATTATAAACCGGTTTCCCGGTCTTCCTGTTCCAGATTACAGTTGTCTCACGCTGATTAGTAATTCCGATGGCGGCAATATTTGTGCTTTCAAGTCCGGCCCTGGTTATTGCTTCAAGAGCAACCCCCGCCTGTGTGGACCATATTTCTTCGGGGTCGTGTTCAACCCATCCCGGGTTTGGGAAATGCTGAGTAAATTCCTTTTGTGCAACAGCTACAGGAAGGCCATTATGGTCAAATACAATTGCCCGGGAGCTTGTTGTTCCCTGGTCGAGTGCCAGGATGTATTCTTTCATCTTTGTTAAATATAGTTATTGACCAATTGTCTATAGGATTCAATTTGCTGTTTTTGCCATGTCAAATCGTAACCAAATATTTCAGCCATTAATCCTGCAACTTCTGAAGCCATATCTACACTGGCTTTGGCATTCAGAAATAAAGCTCTGGTTCTTCTTGCGAGGACATCCTCAATTGTCTGGGGCATTTCGTTTCTGCAGATCCAGATAATCTCAGCACGCGTATAAGGTAATCTGGAGTCGATGGGCATTCCCAATTCAGGTTTATCGTTAATCATCATTTCAATTTCAGATCTGCCTGCACCATAGATATGAAGTCGTGAAGAAGAAATTCTATCATTGCTGCCAGTCAATGGAAGGTTTGAGGTTTCGCATTTCCTTTTTTTAAGACAACCGGCCTTTATTGCTTTATTTATAGTCTCTTCTGCCATCAGCCGGTAAGTAGTCCATTTACCACCAATTATGGTTAAAAGGCCTGAGGGTGAGAGCGTAATCTTATGTCTGCGTGATACTTCTTTAGTTGAAACAGGATTATCAGGATTCGCTGCCAGGGGACGTAACCCTGCAAATACACTGAGAATGTCTTCCCGCCGGGGAGGCTTAACAAAATATAGTTCAGCAGTGCTAAGAATAAAATCAATCTCTTTCTTCATGGCAACCGGCTCCAGACTAATCGCCCCGAGGGGTGTGTCTGTTGTTCCCAGCACAACTTTATTGTACCATGGAATCGCAAACAGAACCCTTCCGTCGGATGTTTTCGGGATCATAATTGCGGAAGTACTCTGAAGAAAAGAATTATCGAGTACAATATGAACGCCCTGACTGGGCTTAATAGTAGTTTTCGATTCAGGATTATCCATTCTTGCGACACCGTCGGCAAAAACTCCGGTCGCATTTATGACGAGATTGGCCTTAAGCTTAAATTCTTCTCCTGAAATAGTATCCAGGGCAGATATACCATTTATTTTATTTTTTTCATCTTTAATTAAACCTGTGACTTTAGTATAATTAAGCACAGTGCCGCCTTTTTCTGTGCAAGTTCTGGCCAGAGCTATTGCCATTCTTGAATCATCAAACTGCCCGTCATGATAAACAACTCCTCCTTTCAGACCTTTTTTTACCAAAAGAGGTAATCGGGCGATAGCTTTTTTACGGCTTATGAAATATGATTTCCCCAGACTCAGCCGACCTGCAAGCAAATCGTAAAATTTAAGCCCTGCGGTGTATAGAAAGACGTCCCATAATGTATAAACAGGAATAACAAATTCCTGGTTGAAAGTAAGATGAGGAGCGTTTTTCAACAATATACCCCGCTCACGCAGAGCCTCCATAACTAGCAACAAATCCCCCTGAGCCATATAACGAACCCCTCCGTGTACCAGCTTTGTGCTTCGCGAAGACGTACCCTTTGCGAAGTCTGATTGTTCAAGCAATAAGGTTTTATATCCGCGCGATGCACCGTCGAGAGCAATTCCGAGCCCGGTAGCGCCTCCCCCGATAACGATAATATCCCATAAAACATCTGGCTGTTTCTTGATTTCTTTAATTATTGTTTCACGATTCATCTGATATGGAGTTTGGTAAAAGGGCTTCTCAAATTTCTATCGTAACATCCCCTTTATATGTTGAGGGTCACCATCATTGACTGCCGGTTTTATATCGAGTATTCTGCAGACCAGATTATAAATGTCTGTATTATTCAATTCTTTGAATTTGTAATTCTTTTTAAATGAGGGTCCTGCAGCATAAAATATTGAAAACATGTCGGAGTTTGAGTTGTCGTAACCATGAGCACCTCCTCTTATAGAAGAAGCCTCAGGTCTCGTGCCGATACTCCATGAGCTGTCTGCCACAACAACAATTTCAGGTATGCGGGGATTAGTCCCATAGTGCCATTTTGCAGGAAGCTGCGATTTCCTCCACGCTTTCACTCCCTTCACTGAATTGAGCAGAAAGAGAACGCTGTCTCTTTTGCCTTCCGTAGGGTTGATAAGGTAGACAGGATTGCCCCCGGATATTGAAGCTATCATACTATTGGGAACAATCTCTTTCAGATTGATATATCTGTCGGATGAGATTGCACCCATGCCATGATCAGACAAAACAATCAGATTTATTTTTTTTGCATCCGGCAAGGACGAAAGTTTCAATCTGATTACACCAAGCATGCTATCAAGCCTCGTAACCACTTTACCAGTTTCCGGAGAAACAGGTCCGAATTCATGACTTGTAAGATCCGGCTCGTCGAAATACAAATTTACAAGTTCGGGGCGTTTTTCAGGAGGGTAACCAAGCCACTTTATTACTGTGTCGATCCGGGCTTCATAAGTTACAGTTCCGTCATATTTTTTCCAGTAAGAAGGGTACATGCCATCAACCGGGGCTTCTGATCCAACCCAAAAAAACGAAGCTGCTTTTACGCCCTGTTTTTCGGCCGTCACCCACATTGGCTCTCCTCCGTAAAAGGCAGGGTTTTCTACAGCTGCCCTGTCTCCCATCCGATAAAACAGGCCCAGATCGGGAGCAGGGAAACTATTATCAATCAGACCATGATGATCGGGGTAAAGACCGGTTGCTATTGTATAATGGTTTGGAAATGTTTTTGTAGGAAAGGAAGGGATCATTCTGTCGGCTTTTACCCCGTCTTTTGCCAGTTTATTCAGATTCGGAGTGTTATACAATTTATTATAGTCCCACCTGAACCCATCGAACGATATGAGAAGAACATAGTTTTTGAATGGCTGCCTGCTATCCTTTCTGAATCCCGATAAAATAATCAGAAAAGCGGTTATTGTTACCACCAAAATGCCTGAACGGAAAGTTTTGATTTGCTTCATATTTTAGTCACTAATTTACGGATTCAAA
>DATCHE010000091.1:0-9777 GCA_036508535.1 Bacteroidales bacterium
ACGAGCTTTGTTCTGCCACGATTTATTTCTTCCGATAAATATTTGTATAATGTGGATAATGAGTATAATGGCGTGATAACTGAAGCTGCGTTTGCCGATAAGCAATTTTTCAGTGGCAAGGGAGCTGGCGGGCATGCAACAGGTAGCGCAGTGTTATCGGATATTTCTGCTAACTCATATGGTTACAGATATGAGTATAAAAAGTACCAGCAAGGCACTGTTTCAAAGTATACCCGCAACCATAAACTGGAGGTCTACTTAAGGTATAAAGATGAAAAGGATAAGGATTTATTTGGATTTGAGGAAGTCTCGGAATACTTTAGCGGAAGATTTTATAAATATGTAATCGGCGTCGTTAACCTTGAAAAACTTTACACTCTTCGGAAACAACTTCGCACGATGGATGTGTTTATCGTAAATACCGGAAGAAAAGTTAATCTATAATGAAATATTCCCTGGAACACCTATTACAACACAAGATCCTTATTCTCGATGGCGCGATGGGGACTATGATCCAGAAACATAAGCTTCAGGAGAACGATTACCGTGGAGAGAAGTTCAAAGATCATCCTATGCTTCAGAAAGGCAATAATGATCTGTTATCGTTAACTATGCCGGGGATCATAAAAGGCATTCACAGAGAATATCTGGAAGCAGGAGCAGATATTGTTACAACTAATACCTTCAACTCAAACAGGATATCCATGTCAGATTATGGCATGGAGAGTCAGGTTTATAATCTGAATTTTCAATCGGCCCGATTGGTTGCTGAGGCAATAAGAGAATATGAAAATTCTGAGGAGCCTCAGGAGCATTATATTGCAGGTTCTCTGGGGCCTACTAATAGAACAGCTTCAATGTCGTCGGATGTTAATGACCCCGGTGCAAGAGCGGTAACTTTTGATCAACTCGTTGAAGCATACTCGGAACAAGTACGGGGATTGATCGACGGAGGTGTTCATATTCTTCTCATTGAAACCGTTTTTGATGTACTGAACTGTAAAGCGGCTCTTTTTGCTATTGATTCTGTATTTGAGGAAAAGAGAATCCGGGTGCCGGTAATGGTCTCGGGAACAATTACTGATGCCAGCGGCAGAACTCTTACCGGTCAGACTCTTGAGGCATTCCTGGTATCTGTTTCACATTTCCTTTTGCTCAGCGTTGGGCTGAACTGTGCTATGGGTGCGGAACAACTCCGGCCATTTGTTGAGGAATTATCATCGAAATCCGGATTCTATATTTCGGTTCACCCTAATGCCGGACTGCCAAATCAGTTTGGGGAATACGATCAGTCTGCCTCATATATGGCTTCAATTGCAGAAGATTTCATGAGAGAAGGATGGGTAAACATTATTGGAGGTTGCTGTGGTACAACACCCTTTCACATTCAAAAAATTGCACAGCTCTCGAAAAAATACAAGCCAAGAGTAAAGCCTGATATTAAGAAATATACAAGACTAAGCGGACTAGAGGTTCTTACAATTGCTCCTGAGACCAACTTTGTAAACGTCGGAGAGCGGACTAATGTATCGGGTTCCATAAAGTTTGCGAGACTGATAAGAGAAGAAAAATATGATGAGGCTCTTGCTATAGCACGGGGCCAGGTTGAGGGAGGAGCACAGGTAATAGATATTTGTATGGACGAAGCCATGCTCGATTCAGAAAAAGCAATGGTGAAGTTTGTAAACCTTATCATGGCAGAACCGGATATTTCCCGACTTCCGCTTATGATCGATTCTTCGCGATGGAATGTTATTGAATCGGCTCTTAAATGTATTCAGGGAAAATCCGTTGTAAATTCTATTAGTCTCAAGGAAGGGGAGGATATTTTTCTGGCCCATGCACGTCTGTTAAGAAAATACGGGGCAGCAGCTGTCGTTATGCTGTTTGATGAAAAGGGTCAGGCCGACACTCTGGCAAAAAGGATCACAGTGGCTGAGAGATGTTACCGGCTGCTTGTTGACAAAATTTCATTTCCGCCTGAAGATATTATATTCGATCCTAACGTTCTGGCAATAGCAACAGGAATTGAAGAACACAACAATTATGCTGTTGATTTCATAAAAACAACAGAATGGATAAAACAAAATCTTCCGTACGCGAGGGTGAGCGGAGGAATAAGTAACCTTTCGTTTTCATTCCGTGGCACCGACACTGTTCGGGAGGCCATCCATTCGGTTTTCCTGTATTATGCTATCAGGGCAGGACTCGATATGGGTATCGTAAATCCCGGTATGTTGCAGGTTTACACTGAGATCCAGCCCGACCTGCTGCATCTTATAGAGGATGTGGTGCTTAATCGCAGGAAAGATTCTACAGAAAGACTTGTGAAATTTGCCGAAGGAATTAAGAATAAAGGAAAGAAGGAAGAAAAAGAAGATGCATGGCGGTCGCTTCCTGTAATCGATCGTATTAAACATGCACTTATCAGGGGATTGGATGAATTTATTGAAAATGATGTTGAAGAGGCGCGCTTTCTTTTCCGCCGGTCAATTGAGCTGATTGAAGGTCCGCTTATGGGCGGGATGAATGAGGTGGGGGATCTTTTCGGAGCAGGGAAAATGTTTCTTCCCCAGGTAGTTAAGAGCGCAAGGGTTATGAAAAAAGCCGTTTCAAAACTGGCACCATATATCGAAAAAGAGAGCGAAGGGCAGGAGAAAAAAACCGCAGGAAGAGTCCTTCTCGCTACCGTTAAAGGCGATGTTCATGATATAGGAAAGAACATTGTAAGTGTTGTATTATCGTGTAATAACTACGAGATAATAGATCTTGGAGTGATGGTTCCTGCTGAAAAGATAATCGATGCAGCCATTAAGGAAAATGTCGACTTTATAGGTCTGAGCGGATTAATTACGCCTTCGCTTGAGGAGATGGTTCATGTTGCTTCCGAAATGGAGAGGAGAAAGATTACAATTCCTCTTCTCATTGGTGGTGCAACCACATCGGAGATACATGCTGCAGTTAAAGTGGCTCCTGTGTATTCGCATTCCGTAATTCATGTTAAGGATGCATCGAAAGCAGCTGGTGTTCTCTCAGAACTTAGTCAGAAAGATAACAGTTCTTATATCGCCTCAATCGGGGAAAAGTATAAAAAGATGCGGGAAGGCCATAACTCCCGGCAAGCTGAAAAGAACCTTCTCTCTTTGAATGAAGCAAGAAAGAATAAATATGTCACAGGCTGGCAGGACTTTAAGATTGTTGAACCGGCAAAACCGGGTCTTCATGTTCTGTCGGAAATTGATCTTAATGTTCTTACGGGTTATATTGATTGGACCTTCTTTTTCTTTTCCTGGAAACTGTCGGGCAAATACCCCGCTATCTTCACTGATCCGGTAAAAGGGGTTGAGGCGAAGAAGTTGTTCGATGATGCACAGATTTATTTAAAAAAGATAATTACCGAAAAGCTTCTGACAGTTAAGGCTGTTGTTGGATTGTTTCCGGCAGTGTCGGAGGGGGATGATGTAAAAGTCTTTTCAGACAAAAGCAAAACTGAAGTTAAAGCGGTCCTACGGTTCTTAAGAAACCAGGAGCCAAAGGAGAAAGGTGTTCCAAATCTATCGTTATCTGATTATATTGCACCGGAAACATCGGGGTTAACTGATAATATAGGAGCTTTTGTTGTTACAGCAACTCTTAATGATGAGGCTCTTTTAAATTACAAAGAGGATGATTATGCCACAATAATGATAAGGATTCTTAGTGACCGTCTTGCAGAAGCAGCAGCGGAATGGCTTCACGAAAAGGTTCGCAGGGAATATTGGGGTTATGCAGCTCAGGAAAAGCTTACGATTGAAGAAATGCTAAAACTTAAATATAAAGGTATAAGACCAGCACCCGGCTATCCTGCCTGTCCTGATCATACTGAGAAACAGGTTCTTTTTGGCCTTCTCGGTGCAGAGAAAATGATTGGAGCCAAACTCACCGAAAATTTTGCAATGATACCTCCTGCATCGGTAAGCGGGTACTTCTTTTCACATCCCGGATCGACATATTTTGCTATCGGGAAAATAGGTCATGATCAGTTGAAAGATTATGCTTTAAGAAAGAACATGAAGATTGATGAAGCAGCCCGATGGCTTGCTCCTAACTTATGATTTATTAGAAATGAGCGTTATTGAAAAAATTAAAAATGCCAAAGGGCCATTGTTCACTTTTGAATTACTGCCACCACTAAAGGGACATAGCATTGACCGGATTTACAGTGCCATTGACAGACTTGTTGAGTTTAATCCGGCATATATAAATTTTACATCGCACCGGAATGAAATTACATATTTTGAACGACCTGATGGTCTTCTCGAGAAAAAGATAATTCGCATCAGGCCGGGAACAATTGCTATTGCAGCTGCTGTAAAGTATAAATACAATATTACCGTTGTACCTCATATTTTATGTGGAGGATTTTCGAGAGAAGAGACTGAAAACGCGCTTATTGAGATGAATTTTCTTGGAATTGATGATGTGCTTGCATTACGGGGAGATCCGCCCAAAGGGACCCGCCGGTTTTTGCCTGAGAAAGATGGACATGCCAATACTTTTGAACTGGTGAGACAGATAACAAATATGAATAAAGGAAAGTATCTTGAATCGTCACTTGAAGATAATACCCCAACTAAATTCTGTATCGGAGTGGCAGCATATCCCGAAAAACACTTTGAAGCCCCCAACAGACAGATCGATATTGAATATCTTAAACATAAGGTTGATGCGGGAGCCGAATATATTGTAACCCAAATGTTTTTTGACAATCGGAAGTATTTCCGGTTTATTGATGAGTGCAGAAAAGCCGGGATCACCATTCCAATTATCCCGGGGATAAAGCCTATTTCTGCCCTGAATGATATAAAGTTAATACCACAGGCATTTCATATTGATCTGCCGAATGACCTGGTTACCTCTGTCCAAAAATGTAATACGGATAAGGAAGCGCGTGAAGTAGGAATTGAGTGGACTACCTTGCAATCGAAAGAGCTTTTAAAAGAGGGAGTACCGGGCATTCACTACTATACTCTCGGAAGATCAGATAATGTCGCCAGGATTGTGAAGGCATCATATTAATTACATCACCCCTTTTTCGCCCTCCTTGGGGAGATGCCGCCCTTGCTTCGCCGAAGCGGCTACGCGAAGGCAAGGCGGCGGCAGAGGGGGTTTAATTACCAAGGATGACTTTAGCCCCCCTTTAGGGGGATTGGGGGGCAGACCCCTGGGAGCAGTTTAGAGGGGCAGGGGGCAAAAAATGCACGGTAAAATGAAGTAAATCAATATACTATCCCACTCTATCCTCTTCAATAACCTTTAGTAATTCCCTCGCGGCATCTTCTTCCGGAACATTCTTCAGCACTGCGACTGTACCTTTATATATATGTACCTTCCCATCACCTGCCCCAACATACCCATAGTCGGCTCCGGCCATCTCCCCCGGACCATTTACAATGCATCCCATAACTGCAATTTTTAGTCCCTTAAGATGTGCAGTTGCTTCTTTTACTTTTCTAACTGAATTCTGGAGATTGAATTTTGTCCGGCCACAAGTCGGACAAGAGAGATACAAATTTCGGGTAATACGAGTTTCTGTGCATTGGAGGATGGAAAAAGCAGTTGCTGTTACCGATTGTAAATCAATACTTCCCATGTTGGTAACTGAAATGCCGGAGACTCTTTTATCAATAACATACCGGCCAAGAAGTGAAGCAGCTTTTATCTGAAGATCTTCAACATTATCTTCATGGAAGACCGGATTAATAACAATATTTAAGTTCAGATTATTTTCGTGAAGGACATTCAGAAAATGATCGACAGCATATCTCTCTTTTTCGGGATCGAAGGTGAAAATGACAAGTGTTGTATCGGGATCGGGCTTTTTGAGATATTCAATATTGAAATGCGACCCTGTGAGAAGGACATTTAATTTATCTGATTTATAAGTTGTTCCATGAAATGTTTCAGGAGAGAAGAGAGGGAATAATTTAGGATTATCTTTCTTGTCAGTCCACATTCTGTAAGGTAGCACAAGGGAAACATTTTCAGGCACGCTTTCAGGGCAACTCTTCACAATAAGAAGGTCGGCCGACCCATCTGTTTTTTCTATTTCCCCTGATTGGGTATCAGCCTTATAACCAGCATCTTTATAGGTTTTGGCATCTACTTCAGCATAAGATGTCATATTGGAAATCACAACAGGCCCGTTGATTCTCCTGAGGATTTCCGGTTTGGAAACAGGTGTTTTAATACTGACAGGTTTCTCTTGATTTGAATCTGATATTCCTCTTGGGTAATATTCAGCAAGCTTTTTAGCAACGTGGATCTCTTTCTCCGGATCTTCAGATAATGAAACCCTTATAGTGTCGCCGATCCCTTCAGAGAGCAGGGCGCCAATACCGGCAGCCGATCTGATCCTTCCATCTTCGCCCTCGCCTGCTTCGGTAACACCCAGGTGAAGGGGATACGATAAGTCTTCATTTTGCATCATCCCGACAAGCAGCCTGGTAGCTTCAATCATGATTGCTGTATCAGATGATTTCATGGAGAGAACGAGATCGTTAAAATTCTCAGCCCGGAAGATCTTTATGAACTCCATTGCTGAATTTACCATTCCTATCGGTGTATTCCCGAAGCGCGACATAATACGATCGGAGAGAGAGCCATGGTTAATCCCTACACGTATAACAGTTTTATTTCTCTGGCATATATTTATCAGAGGAAGCAGTTTTGCGTGGATACGTTCAAGCTCTTCATTATATTCTTTTTCAGGAAGATCCTGTATTTCAAAAGAAGCTCTTTTGTCGGCATAGTTACCCGGATTGATCCTGACTTTTTCGACAATTTGTGCGGCGGTCTCAGCTGCGATGGGGTTAAAATGGATATCGGCAATCAGGGGAGTGTTGAAACCGGCTTTCCGTAACTCTTTTTTAATAAGTGCAAGATTTTCAGCCTCTTTTATCCCCTGGGCGGTAAGTCTTACATAATCGGCACCGGCTTCAATAATTCTGATACATTGTGCCACCGAAGACTTAGTGTCGAGAGTATCGGTGTTAGTCATCGACTGTAGGCGGATTGGGTTGGTGCCGCCGAGGGGGGTGGAGCCGATGGAGATGCTGGAGGAGATATAATTTGACCCCCTGTGGTCCCCCTGGGAGGGGGACAAATTCGTTTTTGATAGGTTTTTCTTCATGTGTTTGTATGACTTTTGGTCCTTATGGAGGGGGACAAATCCGTTTTTGACAGGGTTTTTTTCATGAGGTTGAATAACTTTTGGTCCTACATGAAAGGGCGTCTTTTATTAAAATACAGCATATCATGATGTTGACCCCCTGTTGTCCCCCTGAAAGGCATACGCGTTAACTTAAGAATTACTTTGTTTCTTAATATTGGTTTTTGTTGAAGTAACTCGCTTAAGTACAAATGTATCTCTATCTTCGACCAACCATTCCATATCTTCACCCTTTTGTATATTACATGCTTCTGCCACTGCTGCAGGCAGGTTTATATAGAATGATTTTGTTTTTCCCCTATCTACCCTTTGAATCTTAGCTCTATATCCCATTGATATCTCTTTAAATCAGAGGATAAAACTAAACAACTTTTTATTAAAAACACTTCATTTTTCTTCGATCTTTTTTGGTTATTAATAATAGTATATATACTATTATATATTTATTAATAACCTAAACACAAAAGAGAGATGGGGAAAGATGATTTTTCTGGATTGCTTAACGCACTGAATATCAGCATTAATGAATTGACGTCATTTTCACAAAAAACTGGTTTTATACAGCGAGTGAGAAAAGTAAATCCATTGGATTTATTGTATGCCTTATCGATGGAGGCGATGAAAGGAATTGCCAGTTATAATGATATCGCTATCTTAATTGAAAATGAGAATGGTACATCTATAAGTCGTCAGGCAATTTGGAAAAAAGTCACTGAGCAAAGTGTTGAATATTTTAAACTTATCCTTGAGGCAGTTATTTTAGCTAAAGCGAAGAGATATTATAATGATGGTTACTCTATTAATTGCAAATTCACTCGCGTATGCCCACCGGGGGGATCACAGGGGGGTCCAATAAAGTTGTTAATAACATAAATCATTTGCAGCCAGTCACATACAGATTGGCTGTTTTTTTGCTGTTTAAAACTATTTTTTGGTTTCAATATGTTGACTCACTGATTGTTTAATTTAGCAGACTGATTCGATTGTTTTGTCAGGAAGAAGCACTACATACAAGGAAGAACGTTTAAGACGCACAAACCGTCTTTCTCTTATGCTAAACCATAGGGAAATGAGGGCATTAGACATTTATTGTAACCGTTACAGGGTAAAAAACAAGTCAGAATTTCTCAGAGAGACAATTATTAAGGCAATACTTAAGAGGTTCGAAGAAGAGCATCCTTCTTTGTGGGAAGAGAATGACCCAACAATTTTTAATCAGAATATAACAGTATAACGATTGAATTATACTCTTCTTTTTCTAATTTTACACATTCAGGTTTGATATTACTATTTTCAAACGGGTTTTAAATTATAAGAAGAACCGAGAAGTATTTTGATCTTCAAAAATGATGTATCCTGAAATTTTTAAAAATGCGCCAACAAAGAAAACGCCCTGGATCTTTCTGGAACCGGGTAAAATTTTTATTATGGGTCGCTCGATTCCTGAGAACCCCGGAGGCTTCTACAAACCGGTTATTGAATGGATCTCAAAATATGCTCCCGAGTGCAATGAAAAGATAAAAATTGATTTGGGGTTCGAATATATTAACTCTAGTTCTACCAAATGGATTTATACAATTATTAAAGAGATGTCCGGGATGAAGGGAATGGTACTAAACGCTACCGCCACCTGGTATTATGAGCGTGGAGATGAATATTTGTGCGAATTGGGGATAATAATGAGGTCGCTTGTAGATTGTACTTTTGTTGTGGTGGAGGTTGAAGCGATGAACAAATCGCGTTATGAAAAGATTATGTCAGGTAATAAGTGATGTTTCTAATAATAACCTTATCAAAATTGCTTATTGTTGACAGCGTTTAAAAATATTTTCTAATTTTGCAGCTCGTTTTTTGAATAAACTGACCTATGGTGTAATTGGCAACACGTCTGATTTTGGTTCAGAAGAGTTCAGGTTCGAGCCCTGATAGGTCAACCAGCTATGAACTGATTTTCTAAATAACCGCTCATAATCAATGATTTTGGGCGGTTTTCTTTTTTACAGGTAGTCAAAATGTACGCCAAAACTCCCTAGTAAGGAGTCCAATTCGAGACCTGATTCAAAATCGTCAAAAAGGTCTCGCTAAACTCTGTAACTCTCTGTTTATTTTGCACTTAATTGCATCTAATTGCATTTAATAAAATGTCTAAAATGACATAATTTGTGATTTAAACGAGACTCAAAATAGGATAAAGATGAAAAACAAAATTGTAACTCACTTTTATGTGAAAGAAGTAAAGAAAGATAGTAAGGGAGAAGCACCTATATATCTAAGAATCACTGTCAACGGGGAAAGAGCTGAAATTTCAACTAATCGTAGAATCAAACCTGATTTATGGGATAAAGTATCAGAAAGAGTTGCAGGAAGGGGCGAAGCAGCACGAGTAATAAATTCAATTCTGAACAATACTCAGGTGCAGTTTAATATCTAGCTGCATTTCCCCAGCAAAATCCAAAGGACTACAAATATTACAATAGTGCCTAAACATCCCCCACCTAATTTCAAAGCTCCGTATCCTGATAGTAGCCCTCTAAAAAGATTATTCATAATTGTTATTGTTTGATTTA
>DATCHE010000092.1:0-5596 GCA_036508535.1 Bacteroidales bacterium
TAATATTCTGAATAGACATTTTATGAAGGGGATCTTCATCATCTTCATGCTTTTTAAGTATTTTCAGAGCGAAATCAATAAAAAGGAGTGTTTTATACCTCTTTACGTAAACCAAAAGTAGGTGCTGATTAGGTGCTAATAATTAATCAAATGCAATAAAATGAAGTCTAATAAACAAAACATAAAGTTTTAATATGCTGTATATCAATTATATTATTCTAATGAAGTCAAATGCAATAAAATAGACTGAAGTCCCGCTCCGGGTACTATTAAAACCCTGTATTTCAATTGATTACAGGGTTTTTTCTTTTGATAAGCAACGGAATAGTAACAGACAATACACTTTTTGTCGTTCTTTCCTACTCATAAAGTCTTCAGGAGTTAGAATGTATTTTTTCAATTCAGGTATATTATAATTTATACCTATAAATGCATATAAAATACCCCATATACTATTAATTATGCTCGACTATTTTATAGAAAATAACTATTTTATATAAATTAATTGTTCAAACTTCATCTTCTCATATGAAAATGGACTAACTGGCAACATGTCTGTTTCTGGATCAGAAGAATTCATCCGTCAGCTGGCAAAGAGACCTGGCGGGACAACTTAAAAAGTCGCCCTTCGACTACGCTCAGGACGGCTTTTTTGTCTTGCAGTCGTGCAGTCTTGCAGTCCCTAATACATAATAATACTATACATATCATCAAAAATATGTTTCTGGTTATCCCGGTCGTGTTGTGTAATATTGTCACGTCCATCTAATCTGGTAACCACGTGGAATTCTGAATCAATCATTTCGATATCAATATTTGATCCGTTGCTGTTTTTAAGCCCTTTGTATATCAACACAGCACTTACAGCATCTGCAGTAGGATCTTTAACCGATTTATATACTTTGACGCGGATGCCTGCCGGCAGATTAAATCCCTGCTGAAGGTCTTTGCGCGATTTTTCTGTTAAATTCAACAATTGTTTCAATGTTTCCTGTGGCCTGAAATGATACCAATGACCTTCTTCCGCTGTTGTCATTGGAGTCTCTAAATAACCCATCATTGGTCCAGCCAGCCCAATAATAGTAAGCAATTTGTCTGAGGGGACAACTATCGGATCAACCAGAAAGATATGGTTCATACCGTTTACTCCTATTTTACCTTTTTTGATCAGGTCCATAACTAATGTACCTGCAGTAGAAGAACCTGCAAAGTTGATATTGGTATATCCTTTAGCAAGGAGGGCATTATATTCTGTCATAATTGGTTCCTGCCAGTCTTCCCAGGTCGATTTTTTGAATTCCTCATAAGTGCGGCCATGTCCTCCTAAAAGGACCTGTGAAATCAAAATGTTGGCCTTTGCATCACAATACGTCCGAAATTCATCCCATTCAAAAGTCGATGATGAATAACCATGAACCGCAATAATAACGGGTGTGTTTTTTTGAGCTGTATTTGGAGTAGATATACCAACTGATATCAAGTACTTTGCAGGATTATAGAGCGATGGGTCAAATATCTGGTCGCCATCCAGCATCGTTTCATTGTTGATATCCGGACTTTTGGAGCAGGCAGACAAAACCAATATAGACATTGCCAGCAGACTGAAAAATTTATTTTTTGTAATCATCTTATTTCTTTTTTAGAAAGGTATAATAGATACTCATTTGATAAAAAACAGGATACAAAGTTCCCGGTCCTGAAGATCCTTTTCCGGTATTCAGATTATATCCCGCGCTTAAACTGACGGTAAAAGGAATCATGAATTCATAGGATAATCCCGCATCTATTGATAACAGGAAAGCTTTGCTTGGCAAAACGTCAAAAATAGCATCCTCATAATCTGAATGGAAATACCCTATATTTAATCGGGTAAAAGGCTGAAATTGTTTTTGATGCAGAAAGTGGTAACCGCCGCTAATCAGAAAGTTGTCCTGCTTAATGGCATTGGAGCCCATAGCGCTTCCAAGCCTGGAGGTTACATAGGTTGCTCCAAAATGAATCCTGCTGTCTGCAATCTTAGGACTGGTAAAATCAAACGAAAACCCATTTTCCCAATAGAGCTTTTGGGCTTTTTGAACTCTGATACCTCCCTTCAGCTCTCCCAGCCAGATGTCTTTTGTGCCAGAGGATTGAGCTTCCGAGCATAAAACAAAGAAAATGAATAGAATAGATAGGAATAGTTTTTTCTTCATGTCAAAAACTTATTAGGTTGGTAATATAATCTGGAAGGTCTTCATTTGTATTTCTTGTTTTTTTTGACAGAGCTGACCTGTGCCTGAGATAAAAGAAAAAAACAAAAGAAAATTGCTGTAATAGCTATAACTTTTCTCAATTTTAACCGGTCTATTACCTGATAGTCAGCTATATGTTTACCAAATATAACTAACATTTATTAGAAAAGCAAATTTTTTAATTTATGATGAAATACAAATTTAGAGTGGAGCGCGATTATCATCGTTTTGAGTAACCTATTGTCTTTTTAGAATTTATATCTTATTGATAATCCCGGGCTCAAAGATCGCAGGCTACAGTTTACAATCAACGAAGGAGCAATGTTTATTGATCCTGTAGATTGATTTTTTATTTGAAGAGCAGAGTTGATGCTCCCTTTCCTGCCAGCAAAGACAATACTGGCAACAGTACCTCCTGCAAACATTCCCACACCTGCTACGATTCCAATTCCTTTCTTCCCGCTTTCACCAATTAATTGCTCAAAAACAGAGGCATCATCATCAATACTCATGTCACCATATTTAGCAACCAAAATTGCAAGTATTCCTAAACCTGCGACTCCGGCTGAAGTAAGAAGACCAAGTTTGCATTCTCCTAAGGACACCTCGAGCTGCTCTTTTGTCAGAAAATTAATATCTGATACATGATATTTTTTTACATACCATTGTCCATTTAAACTAAAAATAGAGATTAGGGCCAGACTGAATCCCAGAATGAGTTTTTTCATATTATCTGGTAAAAAGTAAAAGATTCTTTTCAACCTGCAAATTAAATAAAAAATTTAAATCAGAAGATTGCCTTAAACTGAATTTTTTAGTGAAGTCTGAGAATAAAAAGTCCTTTGGATAAGTGAGTGTTCCTGACCACGATCGGTAAGAGCAAATTAACCATCTTAGACCTATGTTAAGTGCTTATACTGTATCTGAGTTTGGCGCATTCGATCCGACTGTGATAGGTTGTAGTGATGTTCACTGGGAAGGGAAAGTATATTCCTTCGGATATGATCGGAAAGAGTCTGCCCGGCCCATTAGTATGCTGCAGATAATACGAAACTACGAAGCAGCGATCAAAAAGGCCGGAGGAAAGATCCTCGGGACCGGTGATGAACGTCGGATGGCAGCTGAGATCAGAAAAAACGGTTCTTTGACCGGTGTTTATGTGGAAGCATTCAACGAGGCAAGGAGTTATAGTCTGACTATCGTCGAATCACAGACAATGAAGCAGGATGTCGTTGCAGATGCCAATGCGATGAGTAATGACCTCGCCGAAACAGGTAAAACGACAATCCAAGGCATCTATTTTGACACCGGTTCGGCCACAATCAAGGTTGAGTCAGAGCCGGCTCTGATCGAGATGGTGAAATTATTTAAAGACTCTCCCACACTTAAGGTCTACGTTGTTGGTCATACAGACAATGTCGGCAGCCTCGAATCAAATCTCAAACTCTCTTCCGACCGCGCAGCTTCCGTAGTCAAGACGCTCACAGAGCGGGGGGTAGCAGCGTCACGCCTGAAGTCTGCCGGAGCTGGTCCATACTCGCCGGTAGCTTCAAATGACACAGATGAAGGCAAGGCGAAAAACCGCAGGGTGGAGTTCGTCAAACAATAGACCATTATGGATTTTCAGGAGTACGGACAAATTTCAAGAATGAGTAAGATTCGTGGTATTGAGTGTTAAGCATTTTTTATTTAGATGGTGGCCATAAAGCAAACCCTTTTAATTTGCCATCTCTTGTATCAAAACCGACATTATTAAGATACAATTGAGATTTTTGTCCACTAATAATATAGGATACATTAATTGCTCAAAAGTTACTCAACTTGCCTCGGGTATTAATGAGGAATTAGCGTTTCAAATAAATTATTTATTACTGATACACCTTACAGAATAGCTGCACTCCTTGTTATTCGAGCTGGTCATGACCATTGAATTAATTTCAATGCCATAATCAGGATCTCCTTTCATTACAATGCCCTCGCAATATGTTTTGGAAAGTCCTGTACCAGGGGATTTCCATACCCTTACATCCGAAGTCCACCAGTTTCCATCGACATTAAGCTGGGTGAACTGACCGTCTTCCTGACGTCCGCCACCCGGAAGAGCTGTAAAACCACTTTGGTTTGTAGCACCTGTATTGGGTTCAGCCCAATGCTTAATACCGGCTTCTTTTAGTTTTTTGCCAGCTGTATTTTCACCACCGGTATTTGTAATTAACGTCGTCCATTCTGCCATGGAAGGCAGGTGCCAGCCTGTTGGACAAACTTTTTTTGCTGTTTCCCAGGTGTATAGATATCCGAACGTAGTGGAATTGGCTATATTATTGTCGTATTCATAGCATCCACTGCTTGCTTTAAATGCAAGGTTATTTGCCAACCACGTCTGGGTGCCTATCTTTACCGTTTTGTAGGTTTTACCGTCCCTGGAATCTTTAAATGTACCGGATACCTGAGCTAACGAACACATTGCAATATTCAGTATTACAACTGTAAGTAATAAAGACTTGTTTCTCATTTTAAAATTTTTAAAATTATTGCGTGCCAAATGTTTTCAAAATCTTATCTGATTCATAAAATTTCTCGCATTTATAAGTTGCGGACCACCAGCTCCCGAGGAGTCTTATAGTGGTTTTAATAATGGCAATATAAGATGGCTGTTTGCATGGGTTTATTTAACAGTCAAATAGCCTAATTCCTAAGGCAACGAACTGAAAAACCAAAAGACTTAAGATAGAAGTCGTTGTATACATAGGGATAATTGTAGTTTACTCCACGACTCCATGCTTTGGTTATTTGGGCGGTACTCGTGGTATTACTCCACCAAAAGTCGTCGTCGTTAATGTTGCAGAACCCGCCTTTCTCTTGCCGGTAGCCACCCGGAAGGGCTGTAAATCCACTTGAGTTAGTTGCTCCATCATTAGGAGTAACCCAATGAGATATACCGGATTCCTTTAGTTTGCCGCCAGCTGCTCTTTCACCACCCAAATAGTTTGAAAGGGTTGTCCACTCAGCGTCAGCAGGTACATGCCAACCCCTTGGGCAGAGTTTATTGGTACTAACTGTGTACCAGTTGTAGATTGCTCCATAAGTTGTTTTATTGATATTTGCATCATTGTCGTAAAAGCAATATCCCGGGGTTGTTAAATTTGCCCATGAGGAATTTTCTGAAACCAATGGAATAGGAGTCCCATCGTTGTACTTCGTAGTTTTAAGGTTTTCAGCCATCCACAATTGTGAGCCAATTGATACTGTTCGATAGACATTTCCGTCAATGTCAGTTACCCTATCGGAAGGAGTAGCATCTGCTGGAGGAATTACAACAGTTTTTTGCACAGGCTTGCTTACGGTACAACTAATCATAAAAAGTA
>DATCHE010000093.1:0-21755 GCA_036508535.1 Bacteroidales bacterium
CTTTATGGTTCCTGAAGAAAATATTTTTGCACCTTCCTGAGTTGTAATCTTTCCAATGGATCTTTGCGTCATCAATTGTGGCAAGAGGAGGATGTTCGTAATATTCAAATTGAATTGCCAGTTTTTCCAAAAGTTCATAAAGTTCTTTTTGTCCACGCATCAGACAATACTTTTTTTTGGGATAAAAGTAAAATCCATCTCAGCAAGTAAAGCAATATCATAACCGGCTTCTTTCAGGTCAAGATCCCCTTCTTCATAAAACCACTCGATAACAATATGGTTCCCTGATTGAGAAAGTTTTTTCAGTTCGATAAAGATATCATAGAGAAATTTTGCAGATGATGAATCGAAATAAATTAAATCGGTTTGAAATTTAAGAGGATTTTCAGAAGTATAGATTTTGTTCTCTCCACAAAGAATAATGTTTGTGAAGCTTCTAATCCATTCAACAACAGGATAGTACATTTCGCGGACATCTTCTGGTGAAGATTTCCCCTTTATCATGAAAATATTTTCTTCAGGAGAAAAATTGATCTCAGGAGTAGAAGGTGTTGAAGAAATATATAGCTTTTGCATCTGCAGATCTTTTTACAAATTTGCATCATTATTTTGATTATTGCAAAATTTATTAAACGGTCCCCCGATTTCAGATTAATACATTATTCTCTTCTATAGGCTGATAGCCCTTGTCTTCAAGGAGTTCGCCTCCCATTGATGCAACGACAGCTAACCGGTCGCAGACTTCATTTTCAACATTACTTGAATGACCTTTTATCCAGACAAATCTTACTTTGTGTTTACGGTAAATTTTAAGAAACCTGATCCACAGATCGGGATTCTTTTTATTTCTGAACGCTTTTGATTCCCATTGGAACACCCATCCTTTTTCGACAGAATCTGCTACGTATTTTGAGTCTGTGTATACAACTACCTTACTACCGGGTATTTTCAAAGCTTCGAGGCCGGCAATTACCCCCATAAGTTCCATACGGTTATTTGTTGTTAGCCTGAATCCTTCTGATTTCTCCAGCCTGTGTTTGCCTGAAATCAGAACCACTCCATATCCGCCGCGACCCGGGTTCCCGCTTGACGCACCGTCGGTGTAAATTATGATTTCATTTGGCATGTTGAAGAACTATACCGGTATTGGTAATGAATAGTTTTATTGCAATAGATAACAGAATCACGCCAAAAACCTTTTTAAGGATCTGAAGCCCGCCGGCACCCAGCATTTTTTCAAACAATGAAGTCAATCTTAATACAAGATAAATTACAACCATGTTCAGAACCAGAGCAATAAAAATATTTATTGTTTGATACTCAGCTTTCAGAGAAAGGATTGTGGTTATTGATCCTGCCCCGGCAATTAACGGGAATGCTATAGGAAAGATAGATCCTCCCGCTTGCGATTCATGCTTAAAGAGTTCAATGCCAAGGATCATTTCCATGGCGATCAAAAAGATTATAAATGACCCGGCAATTGCAAAAGAAGAGACATCAATACCGAATATCCCAAGTAAAGGGCTTCCGATAAAAAGAAAGGCAAGCAATATTAAGAATGAGACCAGTGTAACTTTATATGATTTTATATTGCCCGATTTGGCCTTAATATCGATGATTATCGGAATCGAACCCGGTATATCAATGATTGCAAAAAGAACCATAAAAGCTGCAAGTATCTCAATCAGGCTAAAATGCATAATCCTGAAATCTACTGTACCACTGTCATCTCATCAACAAGATGTTTTGCTCCCGCATAAACATCCATTACCCAAAGCACATATCGGATATCAACAACGATAGTTCTTTGTAATTCAGGTTCGTAAGCAATATCTCCACTCATCGATTCCCAGTTACCGTCGAAAGCCAAACCGATCAGTTCGCCGTTACCGTTCATAACAGGGCTCCCGGAGTTACCACCGGTAATATCATTTGTTGTAAGAAAGCAAACCGGCATATATCCTTTTGATGAGCCGTACCTTCCATATTCTTTCTTATTATTCAAATCAATCACCCGCTTTGGAAGATCAAATTCATAATCACCTGGCTTGTATTTATCAACGACTCCCTGAAGGGTAGTATAATATTTGTAGGTTACACCATCCCTTGGATCGTAATCCTGAACAGTACCGTAAGAAAGACGCATTGTTGAGTTAGCATCCGGATACTGTGTTTTTTCAGGAACCATTTCCATTAAGGCTGCAACCCACAGTCTCTTTCCGGTTGCCAGACCGGTATCAAACTGACTTGATTCTTTAGATACCTCTGCTGCTGTCTTATAGATTGATGCAGCTGTAAGGTAAACGAGATCATTCTCAAGAGTCTTCAACACTGGTTTTTTAAGAAATGCCAAAAGTTTAGACTCATTTGCAAACACAGATTTTGCGAACATTTCGTCAACATACTTATCAATGTTCCCTTTATATTTTTTATCAACGATATTTACATAAAAATCGGGCTGGAATTTGGCAGGTATATCAGCTCTGTAAAGATTGAGCATAGCTTTAGTCGACTTATTGTCTGTTGCCGGATTATAGTCTTTGTAAAAATTGCTGATATAATTTTTTACCCGGTCTACAGCATCGGTAACTGCCTGTTGATCACCGGTTCTGATAGAATTAATAAGTACGTTGGCAACCTGATTCATGCTCAGAATCTCGCACCCCTGAATACATTCATTAAGATATTGAACGGCATTGTAATATTCAGATCTTCCTTCTGTTGCAGTCTTGATCATATCAAGAGCTTCACCATATTTCGCTTTACGATCGGGATTAGCAACAACCCATTTGTTGAACTGGTTTTCAAGTTCCTCTTTCTTGGCTTTGACATTCAGTCTTTCAAGTCCGGCTTTCTGTCCTATTGAGTACTTCCAATAGTTTGAAGAGGTGAAGTATTTATTTGAATATTGAATATTTATCTTCTGATCAGACTGCATATCTTTCATCCAGATTTCCTGTTTAATTCCACGTATTTTTATCCTGTCGGGATGTACGATCTGAAGTTGCTCATTTATTTCATAGGAAGTCATATATCTGTTTGTTCTTCCGGGGTATCCCAGAATCATAGCGAAATCGCCAATATTACGTTCCTTTATTGAGACAGAAAGATAACGTCTGGGTTTTAACGGAATATTTTCTTTGGCATAGGTTGCCGGTTTTCCATCAGGACCGGAATATACGCGGAATACACTAAAGTCACCGGTATGACGTGGCCATTCCCAGTTGTCGGTATCAGAACCGAACTTCCCGATAGAAGATGGGGGAGTTCCGACTAGCCTTACATCAGTATATCTTTCATAAACCATAAGATAGAAGTAATTTCCTCCGTAAAAACTTCCTACCTGTATTCTGTAATTATTTCCTTCAGCAGCTTTTTTCTCAATAGCCACTCTGGCCTCGAGTATAGCAGCAGTCCTTTCAGTTTCAGTCATCCCCTGTTTTACATTAGCGAGAATCTGGGTAGTTACATCTTCAATTCTTATGAGAAATGTAACAGCAAGTGTTGGGTTTGGTAACTCCTCTTCACGTGACATGGCCCAGAATCCATCGCGCAAATAATCGTGTTCAACACTGCTATGAGCCTGAATAGAGCTGTATCCGCAATGGTGATTTGTAAGGATCAGACCCTGCGAAGAGACTATTTCGCCGGTGCATCCCCCTCCGAAAATAATGATTGCATCTTTTAAGCTGGCTTTATTAAGACTATAAATATCTTCGGCAGAGAGTTTAAGGCCAAGCTCTGTCATTTTTCCGATATTTAATTTCTCAATAAGAGGCAGAAGCCACATACCTTCGTCTGCTTTTACTTTGAAACCAAAACTGAGAGCCAGTATTACTAAAATTACAAATACCTTTTTCATATAAGTGAACCTATTTAGATTGTTTTTAAATTAATATGCAAAGTTAGTTTTATTAATTAAATCCGGCACATTCAGAATTCAATTTTCTGTTGAGTATCGAAAAGGCTGAATGATCGCCTGTGAAAGGGCGTTAGTCCATATTTAAGTAATGCTTCCCTGTGAAAAGCTGTCGGGTAACCCTTATTTTTATTCCATCCGTATTCCGGATACTCACAATGAATCTTTTCCATGTATTCGTCGCGGAATGTTTTTGCCAGCACCGATGCCGCAGCAATGGAAAAATACTTACCGTCGCCTTTTATTATTGTCTTGTGTTTAATGTTTTTGTATGGATAAAATCTGTTTCCGTCAATAAGCAGGAATTGTGGTTCTGTATTCAAACCTTCAATTGCTATGTGCATAGCTTTTATTGAAGCCCGGAGGATATTCATTTCGTCAATTTCATTGTTATCAATGAAGGCTACTTTCCAGGCTATGGCTGAATTTATTATCTCGTCCTTTAAGATATCTCTTTGTTTATGAGTAAGTTTTTTGGAATCGTTGAGGATTTCATGCCTGAAAAATTTTGGCAGGATAACAGCTGCAGCAGTAACAGGTCCTGCAAGACAACCCCTTCCGGCTTCATCGCAGCCGGCTTCAATAAGGTTGTGATACAGGAATGATTTGAGCATTTTGAATTATTTATTAAGTTTGAGCTATTAATTAAATAAATATTCTAACCTTGTGAAAGGTGGAATTTACAACTAATTATGATATCAAACATAAGATATTTACTGTTAATATTACTCCTTGGACAGGGATATAATCTGTTTTCGCAACAACTCACGCAGCAGGTTTTGGTGCCTGTTGCCGGAGTAACTTCTATAAGTTCAGTTGGTTTTTCACAAACAATAGGCGAGGCAGCAGTAGAATTAGTAAGCAGTAGTGACTTTATTTTAACTCAGGGATTTCAGCAACCCGGTGTAAAATTTGTATGGGAGCCAACTCATGAAGGTAACGGATTTAATGTTTATCCAAATCCTGCTACAGAACATATTACCATAAAATTGTTCGGAGATATTCCGAGGGATTTCACGATTGATATAATTAATATTTCAGGTTTAAAAGTATATACGGAAAAGCTCACTTTCACGGAGAAATTCTATATTGAGAAAGAGATCTCTTTGAGCAATTTCACTTTTGGAGTTTATTTTGTCAGAATAATAAGTGGCGATAAGGAAATCAACAGGACGTTTATATTTGAAAAAATGTAATCTTATAATTATGGGTGTAAAAAATTTAGAGAGATACCTGTTTATGCTGACCCTGATTTTATTAACCCTCACCAGTTTTGGGCAGGGAAATGTTCCTATCGGGATAAATTATCAGGCTGTTGCCAGGGATAATAGCGGTAAAGAGCTGACCAGCAAGAGTATAGATGTAAAATTTTCTATTCTTTCGGGAAATCCCCTTGGAACCCTTGTTTATCAGGAACTTCATTCGAATGTTATAACATCTAAGTTTGGTGTTTTTTCACTTATTATTGGCAAAGGGGCGCCGACAGGCGGCATATACGGAAATCTTTCACAGGTTACCTGGTCACAGGCATTACATTATCTTAAGGTTGAGGTTAAGTTTGATAACGTTTTTGTTGAAATGGGAACGATGCAATTCCTTGCTGTTCCGTATGCTTTATATGCCCAGAAATCATTGGAACCAGGTCCTCAGGGATTGAAATGAGAAACAGGAGCTCAGGGAATACAGGGCGTTCAGGGACAAAAAGGCGATCAGGGCGATCCGGCATCTGATAATCAGAAACTCTCCTTCAATGGTACAAATCTGTCAATATCGGTTGGTAATGCCGGGGCTGTAAGTACTGTAAACCTCTCTTCTCTTAATGTACCGCATGTATTGTCAATTTCCGGAGACGTAGTTTCAATTACAGGAGGAAGTAATATAACTTTGCCAAACCAAATCCAGGATCTATCTATCGATGACAACAATAATCTCAAACTTTCAAAGTCGACGGCACTCCCTATCGATTTAACCAGGTTTCTTGATGATAAGCAGCAGTTGAGTTTTAATAATACGGATAATACCCTTTCGATAACTAACGGTACAACTCCAATTAATCTTTCAAAATTTAACCAGACACTCACTTTTACTCCGGCTGATTATAAACTTTCTATTTCAGGCGGAACTTCCGTTGTGGATCTTTCACCGATTAAGAATGATGCTATTCAGGATCTTCAACTCAATCCCCTGACAAATAAATTGACGATTACAAATAAAACAAGTCCTACAGAAATAGACTTGACCAAATACCTTGATAACACAGACAATCAGACTCTTTCGTACGATCCGGCAACCTATAGCCTCACAATCTCTAAGAGCGGGAGTACGGCTGTGATCGGGAGTTTGATTGCGTTTAGAGCAAGGAAAACTATACCGGAAACTGGTCTTTCTAATTTAGACTATGATTTTATTACCCCAATTATCGACTACAATGATGGTTTGGCCTTTGATGGGGCATTAGGTGTATTTACTGCCCCAGCAGGAGGGATTTATACTTTTATAGTCGGTTTTAATTCAAGTACATTAGATGTTACCAAAGCACTGAAAATCTCTTTAAATGGTTCGATTTATGAAATATTAAATACCGACATAATTAGCAGGTCATCTCTAACCAGATCAATAACAATGAAACTTATTGCAGGAGATAAAGTTAAGGTTATTGTCAATCCCGGCTTATCTTCGGAATCTGGAACAGGTTCTTTCTCCGGCTACAGGGTTTATTAAGAGCAATACTTCTTTTAATTGCCGTCGGTTTTAACCGACGGTTTGAGGAGTCCTCTCCCCAAAAGGACTTTAGTCCATAATGTTTTGGGCTAAAGCCCTCTTGTTCTTTGCGCCTTTTAAACCGTTGGCTGTAGCCAACGGCAATTAAGCCTCAGAAAGAACGCGCCTCGCAATGACGTACATCTTATTTTATTTTCTTGCTCGTAATAAAAGACTAAATTTGTCGAAATTTTAAGTGATGATAACTAACGAACAGATAAAGGATTTATCGGGACGCCGCGATGCGTTAAGGAGGTATCTTTGACATCGAAGGCAAACTGGAACTTATAGCAGAAAAGGAGAGCCTGTCGCAACAACCGGGTTTATGGAACGATGCCAAGAAGGCTGAAGAGCTCCTGAAGGGTATTGCTCAGATAAAAAAATGGACAACAGATTTTGATAAAATTGGTATCGCAATCGACGACCTGGTTGTTATTAATGATTTTTACAAAGAGGGTGAAGCTACAGAGGAAGAGGTAGATAACCAGTATAAAGCCTGTCTGTCGATGATCGAAGACCTCGAAGTGCGTAATATGCTTCAGAAAGAGGAGGACCAGCTCGGTGCAATTTTAAAAATAAATTCAGGCGCCGGAGGAACGGAAAGCAACGACTGGGCAGCAATGCTCATGAGGATGTACCTTCGGTGGGCGGAGAGAAATAACTATAAAGTAAAAGAGCTCGATTATCAGGCCGGCGACGAGGTTGGAATTAAGTCAGTTACAATTGAAATCGATGGGGAACAGGCTTACGGCTATCTGAAAAGTGAGAATGGTGTTCACCGCCTGGTGAGGATCTCTCCTTTCAATTCACAGGGAAAACGACAGACAACATTTGCGTCGGTATTTATTTCTCCGCTTATCGATAATACAATCGAGATTGAAATAAATCCTGCGGATATCAGTTGGGACACATTCCGCTCAAGCGGGGCAGGCGGACAGAATGTTAACAAAGTAGAGACAGCTGTCAGGCTAAAGCATGCTCCCACAGGTATTGTTATCGAAAATCAGGAGACCCGCTCACAATTAAATAATAAGGAGAATGCTCTGAGAATTCTTAAATCGCAACTTTATGAGCTCGAGCTTAGAAAACAGCAGGAAGCACAGGCAATAATTGAAGGGGAAAAGAAAAAGATTGAGTGGGGATCACAGATCAGATCCTACGTGCTTCATCCTTATAAAATGATTAAGGACAACCGCACCAATCATGAGACTGGCAATGTACAAGCCGTTCTCGATGGTGACCTGAATGCGTTTATCAAAGCATACCTTATGCAGTTTGCAGGGAAATAAAGTGAATTTCACCAAAGCCATAATATGATAAAATTCATATTATGGTTGACAGGTAATTCACTTAATTTGCACCAATAACAACAATAGTTAATTTAATGGCAAATAGCGAAAAACTATTTCAACAGTTTCCCCCCATATCAACAAAAGCATGGATGGACAAGATCGCAACTGATCTGAAGGGAGCGGATTTTGATAAAAAACTGGTTTGGAAAACAGATGAAGGGTTTGATGTACAACCTTTTTACCGGGCGGAAGATATTGAAAAACTTATGTATATCAATACACTTCCGGGTGAATTTCCATATCTGAGAGGAACAAAATTTAAGAACAACAATTGGCTTGTCAGGCAGAATATTGAAGTATCAGATTATTCCGAAGCAAACAGGAAAGCCCTTACCATACTTATGAAAGGAGTTGATTCATTGGGCTTTATAATTACTGATCCTGAGGTAGTTAGCTTAAATAATTTCAGAACTCTTCTTAATAATATTCATATTGATATCGTGGAGATAAATTTTCTTTGTAACGGGAAAGCCAAAGAAATTCTCGATCATATTACAATAATTTCAAAAGAACGGAGATTGGATCCTATTAAAATAAAAGGAGCTATCGAAGCCGATCCGATAGGACGGTTAATGGCAAATGGTAAACTATGTGTTCCTGTTGAAGAAGGGTTTGATTATCTTGCCTCATTAACATCATCAGCATCAGTATTTCCGAATCTTCGTACTGTTCACCTGAATGCTTCATGGTTTAATAATTCCGGAGCAGGTATAGTGGAGGAACTGGCATTTGCTGTTTCAATGGGATGTGAATATATGAAACAGTTAACAGAAAGAGGGCTCGATACAGACCATGCAGCATCAAAGATCAGGTTCTGCTTTGGTATCGGGCCGGACTATTTCCCTGAAATTGCAAAATTAAGGGCTGCTCGGTTGTTATGGTCAGTTGTTCTAAATGGTTTTAAACCAGCTGATCCTGAAAGCTCAAAAATGGCAATTCATTCCGTTACTACTAAGAAGAATAAAACGGTGGATGATCCTTATATAAATATGCTCAGAACACAGACAGAGGCTATGTCAGCAATTCTTGGCGGAGCTGATTCTCTCACTGTTGAGCCATTTGACATAGTCTTCAGGCAACCTGACGAATTCTCAGAGAGAATTGCCCGGAACCAACAGCTTATTCTTAAGGAGGAAGCATATTTCGATAAAGTAGCCGATCCTGCAGCCGGTTCATATTACATTGAAAACCTAACCAGCCTTATCGCCGAAAACGCATGGAAGCTATTTCTTGAAATTGAAGAATCCGGAGGATTTCTGACTTGCATGGAATCGGGGTTTATCGGCGAAAAACTTGCCGTAGCGGCAGGCAAACGTGAAAATAAAAAAAGCTAATGAGACCAAAATTCAGATATAGTGACCTAAGTACTCTTTCAGTAAAAAGCATAGATTCTGTTGCGTGGGAGAAGAGAAATAACCTGATGAAGGATTGGCGGACACCTGAAGGAATTCCAATTAAGAGCGTTTATACAAAAGAAGATCTTAATGGAATGGAGCATCTTAACTATGCTGCCGGCCTGCCTCCATTTCTAAGGGGACCATATTCAGGCATGTATACTTTGCTTCCCTGGACTGTCAGGCAATATGCAGGATTTTCGACTGCTGAAGATTCAAATGCCTTTTATAAACGTAGTCTTGCGGCTGGTCAGACTGGATTATCTGTTGCATTTGATCTGGCTACGCACCGTGGATATGATTCAGATCATGAACGGGTTGCAGCCGACATTGGCATGGCAGGGGTGGCAGTTGACTCAATTCTTGACATGAAATTACTTTTCGACCAGATACCTTTGAACAAGATGTCTGTGTCGATGACAATGAACGGCGCAGTATTACCTATAATGGCCTTTTATATTGTTGCTGCTCTTGAACAGGGAGCTAAACTTGAAGATTTGTGCGGCACTATTCAGAATGATATTCTTAAAGAGTTCATGGTGAGAAACACCTATATCTACCCTCCTGAATTCTCAATGAGGATCATTGCAGATATATTCAAGTATACGTCAGCCAAAATGCCTAAGTTCAATTCAATAAGCATTTCGGGTTATCATATGCAGGAAGCTGGCGCAACATGCGATATTGAACTGGCCTATACTCTTGCAGACGGTCTTGAATATCTTCGTGCCGGTGTTAAAGCAGACCTTGATATTGATGCTTTTGCACCAAGACTTTCATTCTTCTGGGCTGTCGGGATGAATCATTTTATGGAGATTGCCAAGATGAGAGCTGCCCGTATGCTGTGGGCTAAAATTGTAGGTGAGTTCAAACCTAAAAACCCGAAGTCGCTGGCTCTCAGAGCACATTGTCAGACATCGGGATGGAGCTTAACCGAGCAGGATCCATATAATAATGTAGGCAGAACTTGTATCGAAGCAATGGCAGCCGCGCTGGGGCATACCCAGAGTCTTCATACGAATGCCCTCGATGAGGCAATGGCGCTTCCAACAGATTTTTCGGCCCGGATTGCCAGAAATACACAAATATATCTTCAGGAAGAAACACAGATTTGCAGAGCTGTTGATCCGTGGGCAGGATCATATTATGTAGAAACTCTTACCCATGAAATAGCTCAAAGGGCCTGGGAACATATAAAGGAGGTCGAAAGTCTGGGAGGTATGGCAAAAGCCGTCGAATCAGGTGTCCCGAAAATGAGGATTGAGGAGGCAGCTGCACGGGCGCAGGCGAAGATTGATTCGGGGGTGCAAACAATAGTTGGCACAAATAAATACCGGCTCGATAAAGAAGATCCTATTGATACTCTGGAAGTTGATAATTCAGCAGTACAGGAATCGCAGATAAAAAGACTGGCTAAACTTCGTGCTGAAAGAAACGAAGCAGAATGTCAGATTGCACTGGACGCCATTACAAAATGTGTACAAACGGGGGAGGGAAACCTCCTCGAATTTGCTGTTGAGGCTGCAGCAAAACGTGCCAGTCTTGGTGAAATTTCTTACGCATGTGAAAAAATAACAGGGAGGTATAAAGCAGTGGTAAGAACAATATCAGGTGTTTATTCATCCGAGTATAAGTCCGATGATGACTTAAAAGAAGCCCGTGCGCTTGTTGCCAGGTTTGCTGAAAAAGAAGGTCGCCAGCCCAGAATTATGATCGTTAAGATGGGTCAGGATGGTCACGATAGGGGTGCAAAAGTAGTATCGACAGGGTACGCCGATCTCGGTTTTGATGTTGATATCGGGCCTCTCTTCCAGACACCTGCTGAAGCTGCAAAACAGGCAGTTGAAAACGACGTCCATGTCCTTGGAGTTTCCAGTTTGGCAGCAGGTCATAAAACACTTGTTCCACAGGTGATTAATGAACTTAAAAAATTTGGAAGGGAAGATATTCTTGTAATTGCAGGAGGGGTAATACCTCCACAAGATTACCAGTTTCTTTATGATGCCGGTGTCGCAGCTATATTCGGTCCGGGTACATCGGTTGCCAAAGCGGCAAAACAGATTTTGGAAATTTTGCTTGAAATAGATTAGTAAAAGCATATTTTTTGCATGTCTTCGCTATTCTTTCTTCAGTTTTACAAACAAAAGATTAAAATACCTGAGACAATGAACTTCATTATAAGTATTTTTGTTTTAAATGAGTTTATTGATTGATATGGTATTTAGTGAATTGAAGTGGGGCCTTCCAAATATGATTTCCGGATTAACAAAGATTAAGTCTTGATTGATTGGCCTTAAAGGAATATCAATAGTCGGATTTTAGCATATACCCCCTTATAGATAGCAGTATTTTTTTTAGAAACTGCCAAAGGGGAAAATGATTGAAGTGAAATAAAAGTTAAATTTATTTTTCATGGAAGATCAGGATAGTGCAATTGAAAAAATTAACAGACATCTGGAGTCTTTGGAACTACGTTTGAGAAGACTTGAGTCAGGCATCATAACTACTGAAACTACAAACTCATCACCGGAAGATGTGAAGGTTCAGGCTGATAATTCAGCATTGAGTATCAGTGAACACCCGGAAGAGGAAGAAAGTGGTTTCGAATATAATATCGGCCGGTTTGGGCTGGCCTGGTTAGGAAATATTGTTCTTCTTTTTGGTATTATATTTCTGACACAATATCTGATAAATATTGGGCACCAATTTTCGCCAGTAATTCTTGGGTACATTTTAGCCACTGCTATCTTCATTCTGGCAAATTATTTAAAGAAAGCCGATGATTATCTTGCGTTTACGTTTAAGTTGAATGCGCAAATACTTCTCTTTTATATAACCATCAGATTGCATTTTTTTTCAATTTCGCCGTTAATTGCAAACAGTTCAATATGTCTTCTAATCTTATTAATACTTGTTGCTTTTCAGACGTATTTATCGATCCGTAATAAGTCTCAGGCGTATGGGGCTTTAGCTGTGATTTTCTCCCTTACTACAGCCATTATTGGAGATGCAACACATTTCACCTTACCATTAGTAGTTTTAACTTCGATAGGAGCCGTTTACTTTTATATAAGATTTAATTGGAGACCCCTTCTGGTAGTAACGATACTTCTGACATATCTGACTTTTTTCCTTTGGTTGTTTGGAAATCCGATAATGGGTCACGCTATGCAGCTTATCTCAGAGCACCATCTGGGAGTAATCTATCTTTATGGCCTCGGGGCATGCTTTTCCATTTTATTATTATTCAGAAAGATGGATACCGGGTCAGATGATTTCCTGATAGGCGTGACTTTTGTTAATGGAATACTTTTTACCTTACTTCTGCTCCTGGCGGTATTACGGTTTTTTTTCAACGATTATGTTGGTCTTTTTTCTGTAATAACCATCTGTTGTCTTGTGTATTCAACGATTTTGCATTCTAAATCAGACTGGAACTTTGGTTCAGCATTTTACGCTCTTTATGGTTTTATGGCAATGAGTATTGCTCTCTACGGACTTGTCGGCCTGCCAAAAGTCTATCTTCTTCTTTCGGTTCAGAGTTTGATTGTAGTTTCAATGGCTCTCTGGTTCCGAAACAGACTCATAGTAGTTATGAACAGTCTTCTGTTCTTTGCAATACTGACAGTTTATCTTCTGTCGTCAGATTCCGTGAATGGAGTAAACTTTTCATTCGCTCTTATAGCTCTTATTTCTGCCAGAATAGTAAACTGGAAGAGTTCACGGCTAAAAATTGAAACAGACCTGATGAGAAACCTGTATATGATAGAGGGATTTTTAATGATGCTTTACGCTTTAAGTCATGCACTACCGAAACAATTTGTAACACTATCGTGGACTCTGGCAGCGCTTCTGTATTTTCTTATCAGTCTTCTTCTGAAAAATATAAAATACAGATATATGGCCCTGGGTACTATGATCGGCGCCGCCATTTACCTTTTTTTAGTCGATCTTGCACGGATTGAGATAATCTACCGGGTACTGGCATTACTGTTTCTTGCTGCCATTTCAATTGGCATATCAATGTACTATACCAACCGGATAAAAAAATCTGACAAATAATTCTGTTTTCAATTCTTAGCATATTACAGTTGATGTGTAATAAGCAGTTAAAAAAATCCTTTAATTTGTATTCTTAAATACAATACGATGAAAAATCTAATTCCCGCATTAATTCTGCTTCTTATCAGTTTCACGGCATGCAAAACTGTGAAACCTGTTGCGAATACAGGTTCCAATAAGGCGCAAACAACTATCACCACTCCTGATGCTAAACCGGAGGAATTTAATTTCTCTGAACAGTCAACCTGGCTTCTGGGATATGTTAACCCGGGGCAGTTTTCACGGCTACCATATTCTACATGGTATCTTAAAGGGTTTGATGATTACCAGTTTAACTCTGATGCAATTAATAAATTGCTTGAAATAAATAAGGATAATCTTACGATAAAAGTTGTAATGGGAACATGGTGTCCCGACAGCAGGAGAGAGGTTCCCCGTTTTATGCGGGTTCTCAATATCTGGCAGTTTACTTCTGAAAAGCTTACAATTTTAGGGGTTGATAACGCAAAGCTTTGCCCTATCGGAGATTTTGACAAACTCAATATTCAACGTGTACCAACTTTTATCATGTATAAAAATAATATTGAGGTGGGACGCATCATTGAAAATCCAGTCACGTCTTTAGAGCAGGATATGGTTAACATCCTTACAAAGAAAGAATAGAAACAAATAATAATATTATGGAAGATTCACAAAACTACACAGGACAAAATAATACAGTACAAAACAATCCGAGACAAAACTATACAGGACAAAATTTGGGAGTCGCTGCCCTGATTACAGCAATTATAACATTTGTCCTTGCCGTAATACCTTGTGTAGGGCTGATTGCAATTATCCCTGGTATTATAGCATTAGTTCTGGCGTTTGTCGGACTTTCTCAGGCTTCAAGGAACAACTCACCAAAAGGGTTGTTAATTGCCGGACTTATAATTGCCATACTTGCTACACTAATTTCAATTTCGCAGATGTTTGTCGCCGGTAAAATTGCTCAAAAAGCCGATAAATGGCCAAACAACATTCAGAATATTATTAATGATGTGCAGGATAATGTAATTAAGGATCTTGAAGATGCAAATGTCTCTATAAAAGTCGAAAGCAACGGTGATAAGGTTGAAATAACTACCAATACCGATAAAAAGAATAATGAGCAGAAGCTCGAAGATCTGGAAAAAGGAAACACACCTAAAAATGATACAATACCTAAGAAAAAGCAGTAAAGGACAAAGTTTAAAGGTATTGCTCAGAGATGATCCTTACCTTATTATCAATATATTTTTTGCCGGAGTAATATTGCTGATAATAGCATACTCCGGCTTTTTTTCTCCCGATAAAAATAACTATCCTGTTATCTGTTTACATGAAAAACTGACTGGAGAACCTTGTTTCTCATGCGGCTTATCGCATAGTTTTTCTTTAATTGTAAGAGGAAGAATTGATGAAGCTTATCAGTGGAATATTTATGGAATGAGGGTCTTTATTTTTTTTGTGTCACAACTAATCCTGCGAGTAGTATTTTCGATCTTCTATCTCCGGTACCCCGAAACCCGCAAACAACTGATTGTGATCGATTGTATTGGCTCAGGACTGATTTTTTTGATTTCTTTCTGGCCGTTTATTGCGAGTATAATATCAGGATTTATTTCTTAAATCATTATGGACTAAAGTCCCTGTCACTCATTGAATTTCCATTATCCGTCGGTTAAAACCGACGGCAACTAAAGTCAATGATAATTATGGATTTCTTTTTCAAAACGGTTAAAACCGACAGCTATTAAAATCATTTAAAGATATAATTAACATAATTACAGTTAATTGCCGTTGGCTTTAGCCAACGGTAAAGGAGTAAAAATTTCTTCGGGCTTTAGCCCACACAAAAAATCTAATCTTCAATCTCATTCAGAATATCATACAGCAAATAACTTTCAAACCCTTTCGATAACCCGTACCTGAGTAATTTGGCTTTCAGATCGTACTTATTTTTTGCTTTGACAGTTCTTTTGTGACTTGTAATCAGCCTATTTAAAGTCTTTATATATAGCTCATTATCAATTGAATCCAAGGCAAGTTTTATAATATTTCCGGGGATCATTTTTACTTTAAGGTGGGAGGCGAGCTTTATCTTACCCCACTTGTTGTAAATGAATTTATCTCTTACAAACGCTTTTGCAAACCGCTCCTCATTTATAAAGTTTTCCTTTATCAGTTCGCTGATTATTCGCTGGGTATCATTTTCCACAACACTCCAGGATTCTAGCTTAGTACGAATATCACTTACACAGAACTCCCTTCGGGAGCACTGTGCCATTGCTTTATTGAGAGAAGTCTTAAACAATAAATTTTCAGACATCTTTTTCCCCTTTAATGATTCTATCCTTTCCATTAATATCTTCAACAATTTCTATTCCTGAATACCCAAACATTTCAAATAACTTAATCATTGGTTTTCCCATTGCTTCATTTATCTCAAAATAAACCTTTCCTCCGGGAAGCAGAATTTTTTCTGCAGCTTTCAGAATGGCTCTGTAATACAATAGCGGATCAGAATCTTCTACAAAAAGCGCAAGGTGAGGTTCAAAATCAAGGACATTTTTGCTCATATACTTTTTTTCAGAATTCCGGACATAAGGCGGGTTACTTACAATAATTCCGGTTTTGCTAACTGTCTCAGTATTAAAATTTAAAATATCACCTTTAATAAATGTGACTTTTGAATAATTTAATGATGAATTTTCCCCTGCAATAACTAAAGCTTCATCCGATATATCTATTCCCGTAATTAATGCCTTCGGAAGATTTTTAGCCAGGGCAATTGCTATGCAACCTGTACCGGTACCTATATCAATAATATTACCGGTGTAATCCTTGTTTTCCATTATAATTCGATCAACCAGTTCCTCTGTCTCAGGCCGTGGGATAAGAGTTGCGCCAGACACCCGGATTGTGCAATCGAAAAAAATAGTTTCTCCAATGATATACTGAATTGGCTTTCCGGTCTTAAGTTCATTGCATATATCCATAATTTTTTCAGCCTGTTTGCCTGTAACCTGATGTTCAGGCATATAAAGCTGATGCAACCTTGTTACTCCAGTTATGGTCTTAATGATTATATTGGCAATGGCGTTTATCTCAGGTTCTCTATAGATTTCTTTAAGTTCCTTTGCAAGATATAACCGGATCTCTTTTATTGTTTGAATCGTAATACCCATAAGTCAAATTTAGCATTTTCATTGAAATGGCAGAAGCAGAAGATAATAAATTCATGAAAAGATGTCTGGAACTTGCATCCAAGGCTGAGGGTTTGACTTACCCTAATCCAATGGTAGGTTCTGTGGTTGTTCATGATGGCAAAATTATTGGTGAAGGATACCATCTCAAAGCAGGAAGTCCTCATGCAGAAGTTAATGCCATAAACAATGTTTCAGATAAAGTAAAATTAAAAGATTCAACGCTTTATGTAAACCTTGAGCCATGTTCTCATTTCGGCAAAACTCCTCCATGTGCAGATTTTATTATTGCGAATTCTATTCCAAGGGTAGTTATTGGTACTCTTGATACAAGTGAAAAAGTTTCTGGCAACGGGTTAGCCCGATTAAGAAATGCCGGATGTGAGGTCATTACAGGAGTTCTGGAGAAAGAATGCAGAAGACTTAACAAAAGGTTTTTTATCTTTCATGAGAAGAGAAGACCTTATATAACACTAAAATGGGCGCAAAGTGCTGATGGTTATTTGGATATGATCAGATCAACAGATCAGAAGACAGGACCAAACTGGATAACGGGTAAGCCTGAAAGAGTTTTGGTTCATAAGTGGAGAGCAAGCGAGCAGGCAATTCTTGTTGGAGCGGGCACTCTCAGAACTGACAATCCAAAGCTTAACGTAAGAGAGTGGAAAGGAAATAATCCATTAAGATTAATTCTGAGTAGTTCGGGTTTAATGAATCAGGAATCTTCCGGGAATGAAAATGTAGCAGCAGATATAGTTTTTACTCACAATCCTGATGCAATTCTTCCAGATGCAAAAAAGGTGAATTTGGATAAAAATATACCTTCTTCACTGCAAATTTCTGACTATCTCTTTAATTCCGGTATTCAATCACTTTTTATTGAAGGTGGAGCAAAAGTTCTGAATCATTTTATATCATTGGGTGTGTGGGATGAGGCAAAGATTTTTACAGGAGGGGAATATTTCAGGAATGGGGTAAAAGCACCGGAAATAAGTGGAGCTCTATATTCTAAAACAATTTTCAGCAAAAGCACCCTCGAAATATATATAAACGCAAGTTAGTATTCACTTTAGGGTGATAATTACAATAATTTATTTTAAATTTGTTAGTTATTTTGTTACTTCGTCATCAAATTTAGTCCTATAAGATATGAAAAAGAGAATGATGTTTCTTTCAAGTATGATGATCCTGGTATCAGTATGTACTTTTGGGCAGAATGCCAAGAAGTTTTACAAAGCAGGACAGGAGTTCGTTGAAAGCATGAAGTATGAAGATGCTATAGCCCAATTTACGAGCGCCATAGGCATGGAGCCTTCAAACTCTGATTATTATATTGAGCGGGGTCAGACTTATGAAAAGCTGGCAAAATACCCTGAAGCCAAAGCTGATTTTGAAAAGGCATTGGTTTTTGCTCCGAAGAACGCTGATATAGTAATCAGCATGGGAGAAATATCTAACAAAACAGGTAATTATGCGGAGGCACTAAAACTTCTCGACCGCGCTTCTACGATGGATAAGCGCAATATCAGAATATACACCCAAAAAGTTATTACTTTGATTGGACTCGAGAAGTATACTGCAGCTCTTAAAGTATCTGATACTGCTATAATTATAAAGGACACTCCAATGGATTATTATTACCGGGGTGTTATTTATAAAAATCTCGATAACATCGAACTGGCAAAAAAAGAGTTTGAAAAGTCAATCAGCAAAGACAAAAAGTTAGCAGAACCCCGACTTGCTTTGGCAGATCTGATTCTTGCTACCAATCCTACAGAAGCAATGGCTCAGTGTAATGAAGTTATTAAAAATAATGACAAAAACACAGACGCTTATCTGATGAGAAGCAAAGTTTACAAGAAGAATCTCGATTACCCAAATGCAATAAATGATATTTCGAAAAATATTATGATTGATCCTTCAAATCCGACATTTTACCTCGATAGGGGCATTTGCTATCAGGAATTTAATCAGCATACAAATGCTATAAATGATTTCACTAAATATATTTCTCTTAGAGCCGACGATCCTGATGCCTACTTCGCCAGAGCTAAATCGTATGAAGAGATTCAGAGCTTTGATAAGGCTATGGCAGACTATGCTAAGATTACAGTCCTTTCGGAATTCGATATGAAAGCCAGAAAAATGCTCAAGGATGCTCAAACAAGGCTTTATGAATTAAATCGCGAAAAAGATCCTCCTGAAATCGCAATTATCAGCCCGTTACCAGTAAAAGATTCTATCGAAATCAGAGGCGACAAGGCTGCAATACTCATTTCCGGGAAGATAAAAGATAAAAGTAAAATCAAGTCCCTGACAATTAATAACGGACCTGTTACTTTTTCCGAAAAAAATGGGGAATATGAGTTCTTTTCAAATATTGATGTCAGCGGAATTAATAAAATAACATTAATTGCCAGTGATGACTATGACAATGAAAAGGTTGTGAATTATCCGCTGCTACGTACAGAAATTGATCCACCGGCGATAACTCTTGTTGCTCCTTATACTTCTGAAGACGGACAGGTATATCTTGACTCCAAAACTCCAAATATTGCTGTACAGGGAAGAATTTCAGATGCAAGCAAAATTAAATCTATTACTATCGGAGGGCTTACTGCCAGCTATAATCCAAGTGAACTGAATCCTGCGTTTACAGCTAATCTGGATGTTTCAAATTTATCTAAATTTACTGTAGTTGCTGAGGATATTTATGGCAACAAACAGGAAACTGAATTTAAACTTAACAGAGAAGGTGCCGAGATTGCTGGAAACAATCCAATGGGCCGAACCTGGGCGATAATAATTGAAAACTCAAGTTACGTTAATTTTGCAAGCCTCGATGGTCCGATTAAAGATGTTAGTACCATACAGAGGGCGCTTGCCAACTACCAGATTCATCAGACTATAGTCAAAAATGATATGACTAAGGCTGAGATGGAGAAGTATTTTAACATTGAACTCCGCGATCTGGTCAAGAAAAATCAGGTTAAATCATTGCTGGTATGGTATGCAGGCCATGGGAAATTTATAAATGACATCGGTTACTGGATTCCCGTCGACGCAAAAAGGGATGATGAGTTTACATATTTTAATATAAATGGTCTTAAGGCCGGGTTGCAGGGTTATGGGGATGTAGTTGTTCATACTCTGGTTGTTTCTGATGCTTGTGAATCAGGTCCTGGATTTTACACAGCAATGCGCTCTTCAAATGAATCTCCCACATGTGACAATGCTCAGGTAGCCGGAGCAAAATCCGCACAGGTATTTTCATCAGCAGGATACGAGCTGGCAGTTGACAATTCTAAATTCACTTCCACATTTGCAAGTGCGTTGATGAATAATAAAAATGCCTGTATTCCTATTGAAAGCATTGTAAAAACTGTTACAGCAGCAGTAACCACCGGTGCAGGGCAGAAACCTAAATTCGGTAATATCCAGGGATTGGACTACGGTATCGGAACATTCTTTTTTGTTGCAAAATAGAAACAATATGGCAGTATTAAACTTCCACGGGCGCCAGACAAGACTTTTTGTCTGGCTTATCCTTTTATTGTCATTTACAATAATCCCCGCCAAATCACAGAAGTATTTTTTTGATAACTATAGTATTAAACAGGGGCTTAGTGAACAGAAAGTTTACGCCCTTTTGCAGGATTCTAAAGATTATATCTGGCTTGGGACTGCCAATGGTGTTTCCCGCTTCGACGGGAAGAAGTTTGAAAACTTCACATCGCAGGATAGTCTATCTACCGGAGGGGTAAGATGCTTAACCCAGGATTCTCTGGGCTACATCTGGTTGGGCCATCTTAACGGTGGAATATCACGTTACAACGGCAGAAATTTTGAGCAGGTGGCTTTCGACTCATTAAAGTTAACAGGTGATATTACAAGTATTGCTCAGATTAAAGATAAGATATGGTTCACAACCTATAATGAGGGAGCCCTAAGGGCTGATTTTCCAATAAATGATATTAAACATATTAAGGCAACACAGTTTACCGGAAAGGATGGACTGAGTGATCGTGTTACCGGATCGAATGTTAACCGCGATGGGACTTTTATCTGTGTTACCGAGCCTCGTCTGAACAGGTATAACCCTACTGATAAAAAGTTCGAAAACTACAGAATGCCTCACCTTACTACATATTTTAGTACCATCTGTTTAATTGAAGACAAAAAAGGTAATATCTGGTTCGGGACATATAATGGTGGTGTCTATAAGTATAACATGTCGGAGAGCAGGATGGACTTTTACGATTTAATCAGGAAAGGATCCTCAAGTAACGCCGTAAGTTGCCTTAGCGAGGATAGTCGAGGCAGGATCTGGGTAGGAACATGGGGTGGAGGAATTACAGTGTTCGATGGTGATAGTGTTAAAATATTCAATGAAGCTAATGGTCTGAAAGCAACGAGGATATATGATATTATTGAGGATGTGGAAGGTAATATTCTTATTGCAGATCCGAATAACGGGCTTACAATCTATAAAGGTGAAGCATTTGTAACAATCAATGAAAAAGAAATTCTTCCAGATCCGAATGTCAATGCAATTTATAAGGATAAATCCGGTGCAATGTGGTTTGGAACAAACGCAGGGATTACCCGTTATACGCCCGGATCGAAGCAAAAACCTGTATTTTATAACAGACAAACGAATTCCATAAGCGATTATATAGGATTTTTCAGAGAGGATAAGGATGGGAACTTATGGATCGGAGCAAATGAAGGCGGCGTGATCCTTTTTAACATGAAGACTTCCAAATTTGAAGCCCAGCCCAATATTAACTCAGCTCTTCCACGAATTGACCAGGTTACTGCCATGGAAATTGACAAACAGAATAATCTCTGGATTGGAACTGCTGACGGGGTTGCTGTTGGTCGTATCAATGAGTCTGATTTCCGTAGGTATAACTCACTCGATAGCACATTAATAACCCTCATTACAGCACTATATTGCGATCCAAATGGTAATATGTGGATAGGTACTCTACCAAGAGGTGATAAACCCGGACTTTTTAAATTCGACGCTGCCAAAAGA
>DATCHE010000094.1:0-3336 GCA_036508535.1 Bacteroidales bacterium
CCTCTCCTTTTGAGGCAACTATTTTAAAGTAAGCCTTGATCAGGGATAACTGGTAAAAAATATTTAATTAAACCGCTTACAACTTTCGACCTTTGGGGTTTATTTTAAACAGCTCACTATAGACAATTTTAATTCCTTTATACCATCAACAAACAGACTAGCAGCCCGATGAGCGCCATAGCTGTTTAAATGTGTTGAATCCTGAACACCTTTTGGACGGTTTATATATTCTCCGGGATCACAAAATAAAAAAAGTGATTTTGATTTTTCGCGACCCAGTTCAGCAACAAGTTTACGGGTTTTAGCTTCCATGTCAATAAAGGGAGTGTTGGTCTCAGTGGCAATTTCACGGGCAGCTTTAATATAGTCTCCGTGGGTGTCTTTCAAATTCCCGGTGTTATCAAAATGCCTGCGCACTATTGGGGAGCAGACAACAGGGATAGCCTCTTTTGAACGCGCTTCGTCGATATATAATTTTAATATTTGTTTATAGGTGGTAAAAGGTTCTGTATGGCGAATAGAATCTGGTTTTTCATCGTTATGTGCAAACTGGATAATGACATAATCGCCCCTTTTTAAACTATCACAAACAGATTTCCATTTGCCCTCCGACAAAAAGCTTTTCGAACTACGGCCATTTACTGCATGATTATGTACTTTGACTCCATCGTTAAAAAATTGCTGCAAAACCATTCCCCATCCGGTTTCCGGAGCAGCTTCTGCCTTCTTATTAGCCATTGTGGAGTCGCCAATCATCCATATATTCACTTTTTCAGGGCTTTTAAACGATAAAATCAAAATTACGATTATCAGAATGTATTGAGCGTATTGATTCTTTTTCATTTTACAGAACTTTATTTAAGTTGAGTTTATGAATATTATTGATAATGCTCTAATTCCCTGACCAGGATTGGAGTATGGACAATTGTAAGGGATTTACATTTTTTTGTCTCATGAGTGTGAACTTTCTCATCCCGGTATTTTTATCCGCCTCTTCCGATATCTTCAACCCGGCATATGACAGGTAAGTTGAATAATCTATCTCTTTTGTAGTATAGACATACTCAAATTCCCGGCTCAACGAAATGCCTGCAATGCTCTGACATGCCTGCTGAAACTCGGCATCAGTAAATCCCCGATGTAGTTTTTTATAATAATGCCGGTACAGAAACCTCATCACGTCATCAAGTGACTTTCTGTTCTCTGTTGCGTTACGGATCGAAAAGTCCAGGATCATTCCGATTAATGGACCTTTATCGTAATAAGATATGGATTTATCCGGACCTCCCGATCTGTTGCCAAAAGGACCATCATCCCATGTTTCGTAGCTGGCCTGGGATAAAGACTGGAAGTGACGCCCGGCATCATTTTCAATTGTATTTATGTTGCTTTCGATGCTTGCAAGAAGTTCCTCAGTACTCATAAGTTCTGCTCTTTTTACAATCAGATATTCATAATAAACAGTCAATCCCTCACTGACCCATAGAAGATTGGTTTTATTTTCCCTGTTATAATCGAAGGGACCCAGTTCATATGGCCTTATGCGTTTGACATTATAATTGTGAAAATATTCATGCCCAAGGAATTTAAGCATACGGATCATTGCACCCGGCTTTTCAAGGTCGTTGCCGCTGAAGCTTACTGTTGTGTTGTTAAGATGTTCTATTCCTCCATATCCGGGACCGATACCTATGAAAATATAATCACTGTATGGAATATCACCCATTATATTTATGGCTGTCCTGACAGTTTTCTCAAGGCTGGAAATAAATTGATCACGATTAAAAATACCTGGATTATATGCTATGAATCGATGAACAACACCGTTTATCTCAAAGGCAGGAAGCTTCTCAAGATTTCCGATCAGTATCGGGCAATCGTAAAGAACATCAAAATCAGGGGCAGTAAACTCGTTGATCATGCCAACCACCTTATCGAGTCCGGTGGCAATATCTTTCCAGCCACTGAATGGTATGATCTTCAGGTTTACAGGAATGTCCAAATGTCCATCTATGTACATAAAAGTTGCAGCAGTTATTATATAACCATGTGTGGTATCAAGGTAATTGCAGGCTACAAATTTCTTATCAGAATAGACATCATAACTTATGCTGAATGAGGTGTTTTTTCCAGGTATTGCACTCCATGTATTTCTATCAACTTTATTAATAGGTACATTTTTGCCATTACTGTTGTTTGCTGAAAAATTTCTTACCTCATCCGAGTAATCCATGATCTGATAATATCCCGGCATCCATCGGGGCATCTTAAAATCAATCGTATCCTCTTCTAATCCTTTACAATTAAGTATAACATGGAATAAGTGATTTGAAGGCTCAGGCATGGAAACTGAATATTGTATAAAAGGAGTTGCCTCTTTTTCGTTACCTTTAATAAAGAATGATTGAAGAGTCAACCCAATCAATAAGCATACCTTCAACACACAGATTTTTTGAATTTCTATAATCTTCACCATCAACATTAATTCTTGATAATATCAGACACCGGAATCATTTGCCTGATTTATGAAGTGATTTTAATAACCAATTGTGAACCTTTCCCTGTGGTGAGCAGGTTTTTCAAGTTCGTCAATCATTGCCATAGCGTAATCCTGCACAGATATTTTACTCTCTCCTGTTTCATTAACAATAAGATCATCTTTACCTAGACGAAACTTTCCGGTTCGCAAACCTGGTTCAATCATGCCGGCAGGAGAGAAAAATACCCAGTCGATACTTTTTTCAGCCATCAGATCAATCAGATAGACTTCTGCCAGGGCCCTTACGGCAGGCAGAAATGATTCCGGCATTAATCCAAGATCCATGAGCCTTTCCCCGTGTGAATTAAAAAGAGACCCTGCTCCGCCAACAACCAGGAATCTCTTTACTCCAGCTTGTTTGACTCCATTAAGTATTGCCCTGTAAACCTTTGTGGTTTCCTCTGCAATCTTCGGATTCTTCCAACCCGGATTGTAGGCACTGATCACAGCATCAGCACCTTTACTCACTTCTGCTACTGTTTCAATAAAAGAAACATCACCTTGTTTTATAACTAGGTTTTTGCTCACTGCTGTTATCTTTTCAGGGTGGCGGACTACAGCTGTCACTTTATGGCCACGATCAAGAGCTTCGTTCAGAATAGCTGAGCCAACAAAGCCGCTTGCTCCTATTAATACAATTTTTTTCATGCCTGCGAAGATTGTCAATTAATAATTAAAATAGAATTTTCTTAAAACCCCTCTGGGAATCAGGTTGACTTTTGTGTTATTGTAATCAGACTATAGAATGTCTTTGAAATATTCGGCCACCGCTTCCCAGTCAACGGTTTCATCTGGTG
>DATCHE010000095.1:0-16146 GCA_036508535.1 Bacteroidales bacterium
ATTTTTCCATAACTACAGATTTTAGTTTCGTACGTTAATTTTCCGTTCATGTTTTGCCTTGTAATCATACAGGAACAAAAAGAACGATAACCGAAATTATCTACCTTTGAATTCATATTCAGGTGAATAACAGTTAAGGTAACAATGTTATTTCTGTTAACCGTGGGTAGATAGGTGTATAATTGATATATTTATGAAGGTCGAAAAACCCTATAAAATGGAAAAATATTCTGATTCTCTTTTGCATCTTCAAAAAATTCTGGATAGCGCAACCTTTGCCAACAAGGAGGTACAAAAAAGTTTGCTTAGCTTCCTGTTCTCCTCGGCAAACGAAGGCAAGGCACTTCGCGAAATCGATATTGCTTTCGATTTTTTTAAGCGGGGCGATACGTTTCAGCCTGGCGAAGACACCATAGTCCGTGTAAGTATTTATAAGCTCAGGGCACTTCTGGAAAAATATTATCAAAACGAAGGTGCAGAAGATGAACTCATCTTTGATTTGCCAAAAGGTAGTTATTCACTTAGGGTTGTCAAAAAGGGAGAGGGAAAAAAGAGGCCGGTCAGAAAGATTCCAAAGAAGAAAATTGTCTATCTCATATTGTTTGTTTCGGTTATCATCAATCTCATTTTCCTCATAAATACGGAATGGAAATCAGGAATAAAAAAGAACCCGGTCTGGACCGATTACCTGATAAGCGAACTTCCGGTTTCGATCACACTTGGGGATCCGTTTTTCTTCAGGGCAACCCAGGACAGTACTGACGAGGGTATTGTGGTGCGCGATATTAAAATCAATTCGGCAGATGACCTTCAGAAAGTTGACATGGGCAAATACCTCGATAAGAGCATGAAGATCGGGATGCTCGATTATCCATATCTATCAACCAATAACATACGTCCATTGCCAGATATTATAAATGTTTTCTCAAAAGCCGGCATAGATGTTCGTTTGCAGACTCTGTCGGAAACCAATATCGAAGATATAAAGAGAAGCAACCAGGTTTTTATCGGTAATATCAATTCCTTCGGTTTCTTCAATAAGTTTCTTGAAAAAACATCAATCAGGCTGAAGACCAATCCCAGGGAAATAATTATAGACAAAGGAACTGACAGCCTTGTGCTTAGCGTTCCTGAGAAAATACATGGCTACTATGTCGATTATGCTTTTATGGCAAAAGTACCGGGGATGAATAATACAATTATCTCGTTGCTGGGCGATTTCCATGCATCAGGCATCAAGGGGCTTTCGGATTTTATCACCAACGAAGCTTCGATCTCAAAACTGAAAAAGGAGATTGTCGGGAAACATGGAAAGTTTCCCGAATTCTTCGAGATGGTAGTAAAGGTAACCAGTTATGACTATTACGATTTCAAAACAGAATTGATCTACTTCAATCCAATAAACCAAAAATAAAAGATATCAAAACTTTGAACTAAAATAGATAGATTTGCAAACCCACTTTTTGGTTTGAGAAAACTCCTTTTAAAAAATAGTATCTTATATGTGGAACAATTGTATGGCTTGTAAAATCCGGACATAAATGATAAAATTATTCCAATGAACATAAAATCAGTTACCAGGAAAAAATTACAAACTATACCTGATAGTTTTAAACTATTTTCCCTGGCAATACCTGCTATATTGGTAGTGTTCCTCATTTCCTGTAAGAGTACACTTGATTCAAAGGAAGACATTCTGGCAAGAATAAAAGCTCCGACTTTTTCAGATAAAACGTTTAAAATTACTGATTTTGGTGCAGTTGCAGATTCAATCAGCGACTGGAAACAGAATTGTCTTTGAGTTGTTGATAAGATTAAATAGTTATAAATAATTCAATAAATTATGAAAAGAATATTAAGCAGCATATTTTCTCTTCTAACATCGGCAACTTTTGCACAATTGCCACAAGTGAATGCAGGGGTATACCGGTGGGCTGATCACCCTCCAAAGATCGGAACGGACAGAGAGACCAGAAGATTCCTTGAAGGGCCATCTCCCCATAACAAGTATTTAGAAATTCATGCTACGACACAATATCCGGGAGCGAAGCCAAGTAATGCACATGCCAATAAAGATATTGAAGAACTAATTATAGTGAAAGAAGGCGAAATGAAGGCGACCATTGATGGCAAGAGTACAATTATTGGTGCCGGAGGTGCTTTTATAGTAATGCCTCAGCAAATGCAGTCTTTCGAAAATGTTGGAACCAGCAATCTTTCATACTTTATCATGAAGTATACATTGGAAAACCCGATGAATATACAGCGTGGACTTGCCGGAGAGGGATCGTTAATTATAAACGCAGATTCCCTGGTATTCAAACCAACCGAAAAAGGCGGAGTGCGTTCCTATTTCGACAGAGCTACTGCAATGTGTGAGAGAATGGAAATGCACGTTACTCAATTAAATAAAAAAGACCCAGGTCATATTCCTCATTCCCATCTCGAAACTGAAATAATCCTGGTTATATCGGGTGAAACAGAAATGACAATTGATGGTAAGGAATACACAGCCGGACCAGGTGATTTTTATTTTATAAACTCCGAACTGTTTCATGTCGTTCGAAATGCAAAAGATGAACCGTGCTCATATTTTGCCTTCAAGTGGAAATGATTTTTTTTGGAATAACAGAATTGATCTGCACCAGGAAACAGATACAGGAAAATCCTCGAAAATAAAATCAAAAATATTGTAGTATATGTACGACTGCAAGTTCTTTGCTATTTATGAATGTGAAACATTTGTACTGCAAGATATTTCAGACTGGTTACCGGTAAAGTTACAAATGGTTAAATGAAAACCGGGAGAATGTTTAAAAACCTTAATTTTCTTGCAAAATATATAAGAAATTGTTAAAATTGTCTAATTAGGGGGTTCGAAATAATTTCAAACTTACCATTTACTCTCCCTTTGAAATAATCTAACCTTAAAGTCTGACGAATTTAATATTAAACAATGTCAAAATTTGACTCATAAAACTAATTGAAATGAAAAGTATTAAAATTTTAGCGGTGGCTTTAACCTCGCTGGTAATGTACAGCTGCGCGACAGAAGGATATGATGCAAAAACATCCTGGGCAAAGTTGTATCCTGAGGTTCAGAATCTAATTGTAGCTCCTACATTTAAAGATATGACTTATAACATTGCCGAATATGGTGGTGTTGCTGATGATTCTTTATTCCTGAATCATAAGGTAATTAACTCAACTATTGATCTTTGCAGTAGTAAGGGTGGCGGTATTGTTCTTATTCCTAAAGGAGTATGGCATACTGGTCCTATTGTTCTCAAAAGCAATGTAAATCTACAGGTTGCCGAGGGTGGAGTATTGCTGTTTACTTCCGATATAACCCAGTATCCTACTGTTCTGACCCGTTGGGAAGGACTGGACTGCAATAACACTTCCCCAATGATCTATGCATACGGACAGGAAAACATTGCAATCACAGGCAAGGGTACAATTGATGGCGGTGCTTCAAGAGATAACTGGTGGGGTATGAGAAGACTTAGCGTTGTTCCCGGCCAGGAAGTGAGAGGCAGACCTCTTTTAATGGAATGGAGTGAAAAAAACACCCCGATTGAACAGAGAATAATGGGTCCTGCTGATAATCTGAGACCTCAATTGATCAACCTCTATAAATGCAAAAACATACTTATCCAGGACTTAACTCTTGTCCGTCCTGCATTCTGGACTATCCACCCTCTGCTGAGCGAAAATATTACAGTAAAAGGTGTAAAGATATTCACTCAGGGAGCTCCCAATGGCGACGGTTGCGATCCTGAATCATGCAAAAACGTGCTTATCGAAAACTGTTCATTCAGCACTGGTGACGACTGTATAGCAATAAAGTCAGGTCGTAACAATGACGGCCGTACCTGGAATATTCCAAGCGAAAACATAATTGTTCGCGGTTGCTCTATGGAAAACGGTCATGGTGGCGTTGTTATCGGAAGTGAAATATCCGGTGGTTACAGGAATCTTTTTGTCGAAAATTGTGAAATGAACAGCCCTTCATTAGACAGGGTTATAAGAATCAAAACCAACAATTGCCGTGGCGGTGTTATTGAAAATGTTTACGTTCGTAATGTGAATGTAGGACAGTGCCGTGAAGCTGTCTTATTAATTGACCTGCTATACGAACCCGGAGAGAAATGCACAAGAGATTTTCCACCTGTTGTAAAGAACGTATATCTTGACAATGTTAAGTGCGAAAAGAGCCTATATGGTGTATTTATCTCAGGTTATGAAGATATGACAAATGTCTCCAACATCAACCTTCTCAATTGTACATGGACAAACGTAAAAGACAATAACAAAATAGTAGGTCTTGTTGAGGGACTTACATTTAAAAATTCAACTATCAACGGGGAACAGGTAAAACTTTAGTAAAACAAGGTTCCTCGTTTTTCACTCAATATCCATAAAATATTTATCCGGATCTTCACGATCAATATATACATCAATGGTTTTACGTATTACCAGCGCGGTAACAGGATCGACCCAGATGTTTTTAATTGTAGTACGGGAAATCAATATGGAGGCCGAAATATCTGCTGATGAATCAGGTGGATTTGGCATTCAGTACCTGGGTGGTTCAAGTATAATGATTAATGGATTGAAAGTCGACTGGAAATAAATTTTATAAACTATAAATAAAACTTCTTTAATGATGAAGAAAAATTTAAGCAAACCTGGAGTATTCCTGATTCTATTGCTGGCTATTTCCAGTCTCCCTCTATGTTCACAGACAAATGTGAGTGCTGAAAAAAAGGACAAGATAAGTCTGAATCCTTTTATGGATAGTGTGAATCACTGGTACAATATCCATGATGATGGAAATGTTGTCAATCCAAAGAAAGATCAGCCCAGGTACAAGGAAACAGAGATCACTAAAATTGCAGATAATATACTTTTATACCAGAGAGATAATGGCGGATGGCCTAAGAATTATGACATGCAGGCCATACTTACCAGTGATCAGGTTGATAGTCTGGTAAGAGCCAAAAGCCTGTTTCATACTACTTTCGATAATTCAACAACCTACACTCATATAGATTATCTGGCACAGGCTTATACCATAACTAAAGTAGAAAAATACAAAGATGCCTGCCTGAAAGGGATCAATTTTATTCTTTCAGCTCAATATCCAAATGGTGGCTGGCCTCAATATTTCCCATTGGAAAATAATTACAGCCGGCGAATAACTTTCAACGACGGAGCATACATCGGAATAATTGAATTACTTAAAAAGATCGTTGACAACAATCCTGATTTTTCATTTATCGGAAATGATGTTCGCGAAAAGGTAAAAAGTTCTTACAAAAAGGGATTAGAATGTATACTGAATTTACAGATTGTCGATAACGGGAAACTTACCGCATGGTGCCAGCAACATGATGAAATTACACTTAAACCTGCCTGGGCCAGAGCTTATGAACCACCAAGTATATGCAACGGAGAAAGCGTTCCTATTGTGCTATTCCTTATGAAGCTTGATAATCCCGATAGGAGAATAATTGAATCTGTTCAGAGTGCCGTGAAATGGTTCTCTGATTCGAAGATTTATTACACAAGAGTGGAAACCGTTCCGGCTCCGCCGGAAAAAACGCCCTACAAAACAAGTACAAGCGACAAGGTCGTTGTGATTGATTCGCTTGCACTACCTATATGGACTCGTTTTTATGAACTTGGAACAGAAAAGCCTTTGTTTTCCGACCGTAACAGTAAATTTCTATACTCTATTGCAGAAGTCAGTCGTGAAAGACGTGATGGATATGGGTGGTACACTTATGCCCCAATGATGGTATTGGATAAATACCCCGAATGGCAGAAAAAATGGGCTCCTGGTCAGAATATTCTAACCAAATAACCAACAATATTGACAGACCCCATGAACGCAAAGTTAAAATACCTGATGCCATTTATCCTATCCATTCTGGCCTCAGTTTATCCGCAAGTATCTTTTTCGCATTCGAAAACTACACCTGATTCTCCCATTCACATAAATTCAGATGGGAAGTTAGAGTATAAGGCTGACGAAAAAGGCAACAGGGTCCCTGATTTCTCGTATTGCGGTTACATGGCCTCCGAAATACCTATACCTGATGTTGCTGTAAAAGTTCTGGTTCCTGCCATGAAAGGTGATGCTACCGAACGCATACAGGCTGCTATCAATTACGTAAGTTCCTTACCATTAGATAAAAACGGTTTCAGGGGTACTATCCTTCTTGAGAAAGGTACTTATGAGATTGCCGGAAGTTTAATAATTCAGTCATCAGGAGTTATTTTACGCGGAAGCGGATCCAAAACTGATGAAACAATACTGCTTGCAACAGGTGTAGACAGAGAGACTCTCATCAAAGTTTCAGGAAAAAATAACCGGAAAACTGAAAAACCGTTACAGTTATCCGATAATTATTTCCCGGTGAATTCAACCGTATTGACTTTTAAAAATGGTCACAATTTTAAAGTTGGCGACCAGGTTATTGTTAACCGTCCATCAACAAAGGAATGGTTAGAGGAGATAGGTGCCGATAAAATAGGGATATATGTCGATTATCTGCTGACTATGTGGAGTCCTGGTGATTTTGACATAAACTGGTATCGTACAGTTGTTGCAGTATCTCCGGAATCAATTACCATAGACGTCCCGATAACAAATGCTCTTGATCCGAAGTTTGGCGGTGGAAATGTTGCAAAATATGTCTGGGATAGCCAGATCAGTAATATTGGAGTGGAGAACTTAAGATGTGTCTCTTCTTTTGACGACTCAAATGCTAAAGATGAAAATCACCGGTGGATGGCCATCACAATGGAGAATGTCAGGGATTCATGGGTGAGAAGGATTATCGCCGAACATTTTGTAAGCTCTGCAGTGGCAGTGTGGGAATCAGCCAGACGTATCACTATAGAAGATTGTAAATCACTTGCTCCTATTGGGGAGACTGGAGGCTTCAGACGTTATTCCTTTCAATCTAACGGGCAACAGGTGCTTTTCCAGCGCTGTTATGCTGAATATGGATATCATGCTTTTACCGTTGGTTTTACTTCAGCCGGTCCGAATGCATTTGTTCAATGTTATTCCTATATGCCGTCTGATTTCAGCGGAGCTCTTGGGGGTTGGGCAAACGGAGTATTATTTGATAAAATGACTGTTGATGGAGGCATTATTAGTTTAGCCTATCGTGATGTTGACGGGCAAGGTGGCGGATGGAGTGCAGCAAACTCTCTATGCTGGCAATGCAGGGCCGCACAGATTTATCTACCGGCTCCTCCCGGGGCTCAAAACTGGGCATATGCAAGCTGGGCCCAGGGATATGGAAACGGGCATCATGAGTTGCAACATACTTTTGTGAAACCTGAAAGTATTTATTATGCTCAACTGGAAGCCAGGACAGGTAAAAAAACTCCTGAAACTGATAAGATCCTGATATATGAATCAAATGAGAGTACGGCTCCTGCTCCTGAATACGCCGCAGAGATGAGCAAGCGATCAAAAAGTCCCGATTTGATAATGGATAAATGGATAGATATAATGATTGATCGTTTTCCTATTCAATCTGATGTTTCAGTAGCGAAAAATCTGGATGAAACCGGATATAAAATTCCGTTAAAGAAAGCCACAATTAATCCTGTTTTTTCAATTAAGGACGGGCGGGTCCTCAGAAACAATATGGTTATAACCGGAAGAAGGAATCGTACTTCGCTATGGAAAGGGACAACAAGACCCGGCGAATTGGTCAGTCCGGTACCTAATCTCGTCCGTTTTGTTCCCGGACGCACCGGAAGAGGACTTACCGACGACCTCGACACCCTCACCAGCGATATGATCAGAGATAATGTTGTGCTGATGCAAAATTTTCCGGCATTATGGTATGAACGCAGACGTGACGATCATGCACGAACAAGACGTGCTGACGCTGATGTCTGGACACCTTTCTATGAACAGCCCTTCAGCCGTAGCGGACAAGGCGAAGCTTTCGACAGGCTAAGTAAATACGATCTGACCAGGTGGAATACCTGGTATTGGCTGCGGCTTAAGAAATTTGCAGACCTGGCAGATCAAAATGGACTGATGTTTTTAGACGAGCATTACCTGCAACATAACATTATTGAAGAAGGTGCTCATTGGGCAGACTATCCATGGCGTACCGCCAATAATATAAATAATCCGGGGTTTGCAGAAAACCCTTCTTACGCAGGAGACAAACGTGTATATATGGCTGTGGAATTTTACGATACAACCAACAGTGTTCTAAATCATTTACATAGAAACTATATTCGAAAGAACCTCGATAATTTTAAAGATAACACAAACATTATCCACCATCTTGGAATGGAATTTACAGGACCTTTACATTTTGTCCAATTCTGGCTTGATGTTATTGCTGACTGGGAAAAAGAGAATAATAAGAAAGTTCTGGTTATGCTTACAGGTACAAAAGATGTTCAGGATGCAATACTGGCTGATCCCAAGCGGTCTAAACTGATAGATATTATTGATATAAACCAGTGGCAATACCGCAAAGATGGGAGCTTATATGCACCGATCGGAGGTGAGAGCCTGGCACCACGGCAATATGAACGTATTATCGAAGTAGGTGAAACTTCTTTTGGCCAGATCTACAGAGCTGTAAATGAACTCCGAACCATGTATCCTGAGAAAGCCGTGATCTATAACCGTGCGGAAATGAGATTAGCAAACTGGGCTGCATTTATGGCAGGAGGATCATTTGTATCGTTGCCAAAAATCAATGATGCTGCGTTTTTAAAAAATGCTGCTGAAATGAGAAATATTACTATGGACAATGCTCAATATCAACAATATGTACTTGGTAAGAATGGAACCGGATACATCATCCTTTGCGAATCCCAAAATATAGTAATTGATCTGTCTGGCGATAATACAAAATATGTTTTAAAATGGATAAAACCGGAGACAGGTGAAATTGTTCTTTCAGGGACACGTATTACAGGAGGTATTAAAACCACTGTAAAGGCTCCCTTTGAAGGTGCTGCCGTAGCATGGATCTGTAAAAAATAATCAGGAATATTTATATGAAACTATAAAAATTTATCAAAACAAATTTCTAAGGTATACCACTATTAATAAAATCACTTATGTGCAAAACCCCAACTTTGAGACATCTGTTTCAAGACATCAGAAAGACAACATTTCTGGCCATTCTTCTGATCAGTTCTAACTTTCTAAGTGAGCTTTGCCATGGGCAACAGGCGCCAGAACCACTTTTAGGATATATGGCAGGTCAGGCAACAAAATCCACAGTTTCGCAAGAACCCGGCCTTTTGTTTTATTTATCAGGCGATAAAGACTTTACTGCCGACTTTGCCGGTGGCGGACAGGTTTTACCAAACTTTCTGAGGGATGTAAAAATGATTCCTGATGGGGCCAAAGGAAAAGGGTTCAGTGCGGATGACACTCAGCTTATGACCTACTGGGCGCCTGGAAACATCTTTGCCCAGCGAGGCAACATTTCATTCTTCTGGCGTTCGCGCTATCCTATCGGTCCGACTCCATTCCCGATTTTTCGTGTCGGATATGCTGATCATTCGAGCTGGGACATGGTATGGCTAAGGATAGATTATAACGGATCAGGCTTCGATGCATTTGTCACTGATATAGGTCTGACCAGAACCCGTATTTCATATTCTATGGATAAATTCCCCGGCCCTGACGAATGGGTACACCTTTCCCTTTCGTGGGACGAAACCGAGGGAATCAGGTTTTATGTAAACGGTGAACTCGCTGCTAAACAGTCAGTTGTTGGAAATATTTATGATACAGGACTTGATCAGTTCGGTCCCCATTCACGTATAATTAGCCCTTATCAGGTTCAGAGTGCTTACTGCTTTATGCGGGGTGGCGATATCGATGAGTTACGTATTTACGACCGAATGCTCCCTGATGAATATGTTGCCGATCTGGCAAGTGGTAATACCTCTAAACCTCTTCCCCCGCTTGTCCGTAACATAAGCGAGCGTCGCTGGAGAGACGCCTGGTGGATACGACATGGATGGAATCTTCCTAATCCACCTCCTCCATTGTTGCCTTCAGCCGAAACGTCGGTACGAAAAGTTGAGATCCACGAGGCTATCGACATAAAACGCTGGTATTGGAAAGCTAATGACGGAATACGTGAGACCACCTGGCCCGGCGTTTACAATATGTCACGGTTACCCGGCAGGTATGATTATTTTGTGTTGCCTGACTGGGATTGCTACTCAGGGTCGGGCCAGTCGGTAAGGTTTACCCTGCCCGATGAACCCTGGAATCATGTTGAGATGTGGGGTAAAGCATGGGGTCAGCTGACGCTTGAAAGTAAACTTCTGCCAGACACTACATTTGCTGTACGTTCTCAAAAACAGATTAAATCATATAACCGGTTAAATGAAATTAAGCATGGCGGTACGATCCGCTTCGACAACGCTCTTATTGAAGAGCCTATAGGTTCATTTGAAGTATATTATGTTGATAAAGGGCAAGCCCCGGTGGGGTCAATCAGCGAAAGCTTTACGATAACTGCAGCCCCTGCAGAGTTTGAAAGTAAAGCGATAGAAGATCTGGCAGCATTTATCCGTGGAAGGTATCCTGCAGATGAGCGTACAATGATGCTGGGAGTACCGGCTGGAACCAATAAACAATATAAACCGGAACAAGGTCCGGTATATCCATATCCTTTCATACATATTATGATTCCTTATACTGATATGGACAATGCCGGTTTAGATGGAATTGAGATCCAATTTCCTTCCTTAAAAGTTAAACCAACACATAATGGCGTTTTTCCAATAAACATTCGTGTAAAAGATCCACTCTGGCAAATACGTGACCTTACCGATTTCAGCTTTTCAGTTAAACCTGGTGATTCTCCAACCCTGTGGATTGACACACGCGATCGAATCCTTCCAAAGGGACGGGCTTTATATATTACTATAGCCGGTGCCGGAGCAGACCTTACACCGGCCATTTTGAAAGACACACGTATTCGAATGGTATACAAGTCTAAAGAGGCTTCTCGTGCCGAACATGAATTGGATCGTTTTACCCAGGTACGCGATCTGTATGCACACATAGTTGAGGAAAATCCAAGATCACCGCGGCTAAATCTTTTCAATCGGTTCTCAGCTGACCTTAATGACCTTTTGTCGGTAAACCCTGATCATTGGTTGGGGAAATCATATAAGTTCGCAGTTACAAGGCAGGATAAACCCGATTATAAAATAGCCAAATCTCCTGATGGTATACCGGAATGGGCTTTTCTTCAGATCGAATACCTTCGACATCTGAACCGTTTGATTATGTATTACATAGACAAACGTCAGATAGCTAATGGTGAGTTTGGTGGTGGTCTGTCAGATGATGGTGATCTGGTTAATATGTGGCCCGGAGTAGCTTTTCTGGGTATCGAACCGGATAAAATCCTTGAGTCACTACGACTCCATATGGCAGCATATTATGATAATGAGCGACCCTCCTATTATGCAAGTCTTAAGCAGAGAAGCCTGCCACTGTTTACCAACGGACTGGCGACCATTTTTACTGATGAATTGCATGCCCTTGAAGACGGAATGCAGGTTGTTGGAGCTATGGAAATTCTCGACTATGGCAACCCTCTCTATTTCGAAAGAGGAATGGAAACTTCACTGAGGATGCTTAATGATATTACCCAGATCAACTCTGCCGGACACAGGCACATCCGCACACGATATTATAGTGGTACGAAAATTGGTACAGAAGATCCATGGCAATGGTCTGTAGCCCGCTCATATCCTGTCTTGCAGACGTCTTTTCTTACCTCTGGCTATAATGGGAATCCTAAGTTGCAAAAGATGATAGTAGAAGTTGCTGATGGCCTGCTGGCTCACGTTAAAGATGGCATACTGACCACAGAAATCAACTTTGCTACTGACGAGGGCAGGACTACAAACGCAATGGGCGGAGAAAGACAAATGTCGGTCTTTAATTCAGCATACCAGATCACAGGGGATAAAAAGTATCTGAAATTCATCCCCCCGGTGGATCCTGAACTCAGAGTATTCGATAAAGACAGGTTGGCAAAAAGTTATAGTGAGGAGATAACCAACCTGGGAGTGCGTGAATATATTAACACTTTAGGAAGTCTCTGGATAGATCGTACCTCTCCTTACAGTCCAATAATTCAGGAAGATCGTCTTGGAGGTACTGCTCTGACAAGATTAACTGTTCTTCTGCCACAGAATTTTGTAAGCTGGAAGTTCAATGCACCGGCAAACTACGAGTGTGTGGCAATTTTTGTAAATAAAGCAAGCCCTGATAGTCTAGGAATAGTAGCCTATAACCTGGATCTTAAACCCGTTAATGCTGACATGACTGTGTGGGATGTTAAACCAGGGAAATGGCGGGTACGCCAGGGTATTGATACCAACGACGATCAGAAGATAGACGTTGATGCAAAAGAGCGTATTGTAGATCTTAAGCGTGGTGACCCTCTAAACATTACCTTTGCTTCCCGTAAGTATAATATTGTCACATTGGAACTTATAGAACCGGCAGAAAAAGGATACTGGCAACGTCCTGACCTTGGTATAGGACCTGAGGATATAAAGATTTCCGGTAAAACGGTAACAGTGCGTGTTCATAGCCTGGGGGCTGTTGCCACACCTGTTACAACTCTGGAGTTAAAAGATGCAAAAGGGAACCTGGTTGCTACTGCACCGGTACCTCCTCTTGATGCGCCGTTGGATCTGAAACCCCGTTGGACAGATATTTCGCTTCCTGTTCCTGAAGGTACTGATCTGAGCCACGGAAGCGTACAGGTAGATCCATCAGAAAAGATACAACAGATAACTTCCCGGAATAATGTGATCAAATGGTGAAACCAATGATATATTTCTAATTTAAAATTATATTCTAATGCCAGTATTTAAAAGAAGTGAATCTGCTCCAGAAAGAGTAAGCCCTGTGCTGGAGCGCAGGCTTGTTAATCTCGACAACCTGATGGTGGTCGTATGCGATTTCTCAAACGGCCCCTGGGCTCAACCTGAGAAACCTCATAATCATCCTCACGAGCAGATTACCTATGTCGCAAAAGGTGAATTGTATTTTTTTATAGGTGATGAAAAAAATCACCTCACTGAAGGTGATCTGGTTACCATCCCATCCGGAGTCTTTCACACAATTCAGACCATCAGTAAGGATGTCCGGTTAATCGACACCTTCACTCCTGTCCGGAGCGACTTTCTTAAAAAAGGGTAATCTGTAAAATATGGAAGGAACTTTCTGGTATTTTTTTTATACCGTACTATCTTCATTATCCTAAGAAAATATCGTAATAACTATCTGAATATCGCACTCACCTTATCCAGTCTGGCCATATCCTCATCGGAAAGACTGAATGACATCGCTCCGCAGTTCTCCTTTACATGAATCTCTTTTGTTGCACCAGGGATTGCTACAACTGTATCACCATTATATTGAATGAGCCAGTTAAGAGCAACCTGTGACGGTGTTACATTGTACTTCATGGCAAGTTCCTTCAATAAAATAATTACTGGCCGGCTTTTCTCAAGCGCTGCAGGCTTGAATTGTGAACTGTATCTTCTGAATCCGATGTTTTTTAACAGCTCAGGATTGTCATGAAATTTTCCGGTAACCAGACCCTGTGCCAGGGGTGAATATGCAATTATGGTAATACCCAGTTTCTTTGCCAGATCCAGCACTCCATTGGATTCAATACTGCGATCAAGAAGGTTATACCTAACCTGATTTGAGGCAAGCGGGATACCTGATTTCTGGAGGGTCGCCCAGGAATTTTCCATTTTATGTGCAGAAAAATTACTTACTCCAATTGCTTTTATCAGTTTCCTGTTAAAAAGCTCAGCCATGACATTCATTTCACTTTTTTCGCCGGAGAAGCCCCACGGTTGGTGCACCTGGTAGAGGTCTATCGGATAAGGGTCCAGCAATCTTATGCGCTCGCTTATTGTTTTTCTCATATTGGAAGCAAAACGAAACATTGGCCACCATTTTGTTGCAACAACTACTTCTCCTGGTTTTTTGCCTGCTGCCTTAAGAGCCTTTGAAAGCGCTTTCTCTGACTCTCCTCCTCCATAGACTTCGGCAGTGTCAAACCAATTAATACCTCCTTCAATGGAAAGGGAAACAATCCTTTCAATAAGGTTGTCTTCAAGAGTGGGCCAGAATTTTCCAGCCATATTATTTTGTTTGCTGAACTGCCAGCAACCAAGTCCTACTGGGGTTACCATGATACCTGTTCGTCCTAGTGGCCGTAAATTTTTCATATTTTCCATATTTTAATATTTGATAAAACTAAGATAGGCAAATTATTAATGTCATTTAGCCGGTAAAATACATACATTTATAAAAATCCGGCTTCTTCTATCAGGAACCCCTTAAGTATAATATGAACCTTTTCCCCTTTAATATTGTTATGCTTATAATAAACATTAAATGCGGATATTACTCACAGGAGCTACCGGTTACATAGCACAAAGATTATTGCCAGTCCTATTGAGCAATGGCCATGAGGTAATCTGTTGTGTACGTGACAGAGCCAGGTTTAATTCAGCCAAATACCGTTCATCGTCTTTATCGGTAGTTGAAGCTGATTTCTTAAACCCGAAGTCTCTTCAGGATATTCCTCATAGCATTGATGCAGCTTATTACCTTATTCATTCCATGTCAACTTCAACAGGTGATTTTGAAAAAATGGAGGAGATTTCAGCCATCAATTTTAAAGATTGCATTGAAAAAACAAAAGCCAGACAGGTGATTTTCCTGAGCGGAATTGTAAACGAGACTATATTATCAAAGCACCTTACCAGCCGAAAGAATGTGGAAAGAATTCTCGGTTCCGGATCTTACTCACTAACAACACTAAGGGCAGGTATCATAATTGGTTCAGGGAGCGCTTCATTCGAAATTATCCGTGATCTGGTTGAAAAACTTCCGCTAATGATAGCTCCACGCTGGCTCAATACGATCACTCAACCTGTTGCAATCCGGAATGTAATTGAATTCTTGTCAGGCGTATTAATGAATGAAAAAACATTTAATAAAAGCTATGATATAGGTGGTCCTGACATTCTGACCTACAAGCAGATGCTGTTGAGATTTGCCAGGGTCAGGGGACTTAAGCGACGCATAGGGATTGTTCCTGTAATGACACCTAAATTGTCATCTTACTGGCTCTATTTTATTACATCAACTTCGTACTCACTTGCTCAAAACCTCGTCGACAGTATGAAAGTTGAGGTGGTGTGTAAAGAGAACAACCTGAAAGAGATGCTTGGAATTATGCCTGTAAGTTATGAGGATGCAATAAGGGAAGCATTCGAGAAAATTGAGCTGAATCAGGTACCATCCAGCTGGAAAGATGCTCTTACTTCCAATACTTTGAATGATGGAATATCAAAATATGCTCAAGTACCGGTAAATGGGTGTTTTTTTGATCACAGGAAACTTCATGTCAGTAACAGTGAAGCATCAATGCAAAAGATATGGTCAATAGGAGGAAAAAACGGATGGTATTACGCCGACTGGCTCTGGGAAATTCGTGGTTTTATCGATAAACTATTAGGTGGTGTAGGGTTAAGAAGGGGCAGAAAAAACCAGACTGAAATCTCAGCTGGTGAGGCTCTTGATTTCTGGCGTGTTCTGATAGCCGACAAAATAGAAAAAAGATTGCTTCTTTTTGCTGAAATGAAACTTCCCGGCGAGGCCTGGCTGGAATTCAGAATTGACTATCAGAATATATTGCATCAGACTGCAACTTTCAGACCTTTAGGATTATGGGGCAGGTTATACTGGTATAGCGTTCTGCCTTTTCATGGACTCATCTTCAGGGGATTGATAAGGTATATTGCAATTAAATGAACTTTAAATCAAGTAAATATGAAAATGTTTATCATAATTTTAGCTGTGGTTATTTTATTAATCATATTACTTCAATCTTTTACAATTATGTCAACAAATAAAACTGAGGAACAAAAGTATAGCATCATTCAGAAGTACAAGGATTTTGAAATCAGATTTTATCCCTCTGCCACTATTGCAACAATTAGTTCAAATGCAAAAACCTACAGGGAGCTTTCGGGTCCCGGATTTCGGAAACTTGCAGGCTATAT
>DATCHE010000096.1:0-3088 GCA_036508535.1 Bacteroidales bacterium
TAAATGTGGATGGTCACCATTTGAAGGAACAACCTTCAGATCAAAAGTGGTGAAGACAATTGTAAACGGGACAATCGTATTTGATGAGGGTCATATAAAAGAAGATTACCGGGGACAACGATTGTTGTTTGACAGATAATGCTGTGAGTGGGAGATTGAGATTGCCGCGCCCTCCTTCTTCGGGTTCGCAATGACAGTGCACATGATAAAGTAGGCGGTCATTGCGAGGATCCGCCGGCTGGCGGAGACAAAGCAATCTCCTGATCCATAGTAGAATAATTTTATAGACTTTCTTCCTTTCTTACAACAAACCTAACTGTACTTCTGGTGCGTTGTTCCAAAAGTATCTCCCGGCCTTTTGTGATTCTTTCCAGTGCTTTAGATGTGTAGTGCCTTATGGAAAGCATTTCAACATTTCCATTGTAAACAGCGGAATATTCAATCTTCAGATCATTAATAAGAGATTCCACTTTAGATCTTTCATCATCCACACATACATCAATACTTACTGCACTTGCCTCAACAAGATTTACTTTTATACCATGTGCAATAAATGAATGAAATATCCGGCCCAAATTATCACCCATTACAAAAGAGAAATCCTTGGGAAGAATTGAGATGAGTATCTGATCCTCTTTTTTTATAAAAACCGGAATCATTTTTCTCAGAGGTGCATCAGCCTTGATAACTGTCCCATTTTCGTCCGGGTGAAGAAAAGATCTTACGTGTAGTGGTATATTCTTGTTATGTAGCGGTTTAATGGTTTTTGGATGAATAACTTTTGCACCTGAAAAGCTCATTTCAACGGCCTCTTTATAAGATATTTCATCAAGTTTTATGGCATCAGGATACCATGTCGGGTCTGCATTAAGGATCCCTGGAACATCTTTCCATACCACAACACATTCAGCATCAAGCATATTTGCCAGAATAGCCGCTGTATAATCCGATCCTTCCCTGCCAAGAGTCGAAGTATGACCTGCAAAAGTTCCTCCTATAAAACCCTGGGTAATGTAAATTCTCTCCTTTTTGAAGTCAAAGGTATTTCGTATTCTCTTTGTACTTTCAGTCCACAGTACATTTGCATCTCTGTGCCTGTCATCAGTCAGAAGGATTTTCCTGATATCGCACCATTCTACATTCTGAAAGTTCATTTTCAGATATTCTGCAACTATTATTGTTGACCATAGTTCCCCATTCGACACTACCTGGTCATATTCAAAATCGTATTCCTCTTTTGTTGAAGTCATTAAATAATCCTGAAGTATGGCAAAAGAGACATCTATCATTCCTTTTAATTCTGAATCTTGTCCGAAAAGATCCATAACAACAGATAAGTGTCCGGTGTACACATCATCGAGCAAGGATTTGTATTTTTCATCACCGCTTAGCCAGACTTTGAGAACCTTTTCAAGAGCATTTGTTGTTTTTCCGAATGCAGACACGACAATTACGAGATTATCCGACTCTGCTTTTATAATTTTTGCTAGATTTCTTATCCCTGCTGCATCTTTTACCGATGCTCCTCCGAACTTATAGACCTTCATTCCTGATATAATTTTTGCTAAAATTAGACTTTCCTCTCCAGAACACAATTTTTCGAATAAAATTCTTTATTAATAAAGTCGAAATCAATTAACCGTACCCCTCGACAAGCTCGGGTAGATCGCAAAGATTTATAACCTGAGGTCGTGAAGAATCAACTGGTTCTCTCTGTGAATCTCTCTGCTTCTATGTGCCGCTCTGTGACAGTTTTTTTCTTAATTACACTGAGAGCCACAGAGGACAACACAGAGGGACACAGAGAAAACACAGGAACAAAATACCTTTAAAAAGACCAGGTTAAATCAGGTGAATAAATGAACAAACGGTTATTAATTTTGTAATTGTTTATAAAGTAGACTTTCAGATGCAGAATTACAAAATAACAACACTCAACGATTTTATCATTTTGAAGCAGAAGGATTTCCCATATGCAAAGGGAGAGCTCTCCAGCCTGTTGAGTCATATCGGGACTGCTGCTAAAATGGTAAATAAAAAAATCAATAAAGCTGGTCTTGTAGATATAATTGGCAGTTCCGGAGAGGTCAATATCCATGGTGAAAATCAGCAGAAACTCGATGTATATGCCGATGAAGTATTCATTAGTGCACTCCTTTCCAGCGGTGAATGCTGTGGAGTTGCAACAGAAGAGAATCAGAATGAAATAGTTTTTTCCGAAACATTTGCTTCGAAAGGTAAATATATTGTCTGTATTGATCCGCTCGACGGCTCCTCAAATATTGATTTTAATGTCTCGGTCGGAACGCTTTTTTCTATCTACAGGAGAATCACACAACGAGGAGAAAAGGTTAGAAATGAAGACTTTCTCCAGGAAGGATCAAAGCAGGTTGCAGCAGGTTATATTGTATATGGATCTTCAACAATGCTGGTCTACTCAACAGGATATGGAGTAAACGGATTTACGCTTGATCCGTCTATCGGAGAATTCTGTCTGTCGCACCCTGATATTAAAACACCTGAGGATGGATTAATATACTCTGTAAATGAGGGTAATTACATACATTTCCCTTCAGGCATAAAAAAATATATAAAATATTGCCAGGAGAAAGATGAAGAATCCCACAGACCATACACATCAAGATACATAGGTTCACTGGTTTCGGATTTCCATAGAAATCTGCTCAGTGGTGGTATTTTTCTTTATCCTGCAAACGAAAAAGCGCCTCTTGGAAAACTAAGGTTAGTCTATGAATGCAATCCCATCGCATTTATTGCTGAACAGTCCGGCGGCCTTGCTTCCGATGGTAAGCAGAACATCTTGAATATTACTCCGTCAATAATTCACCAGCGATCTCCTTTTTACGTTGGATCAAATAACATGGTAAAAAAGTTAGAAGAATTTCTTCATCTCTATCACTAATGATTCCATGCTGATTTTTATCACAATGTATGTCGATCATTATCTTTGAGGAATCATTCTACTTTATTAATTTAGCTGCCTTTTAATCTTTCAATGAAAGAAAACCAAATTACCGATCACTATAACAATCATCCTGTACTGCCGGGTCTGATTGAAACAATTGAC
>DATCHE010000097.1:0-33134 GCA_036508535.1 Bacteroidales bacterium
AAATAAAATTTATTGCATCCTATCAAACAATTCTGTTATTGCAACATTCAGATTATCAATCAGATTACTGTCTTTGATAATATAATCGTCAATTCCTTTTCTGGCAAGTTCAAGAACTATTTCTCCTTTTTCCTGGCCTGAAAGCATGATAACCGGAAGATTGGGTTTTAATTTCTTAATTCTGTCAAAAACCTCCATCCCGTTCATTACTTCCCTTTCTTTATTAACAAAAAAATAGTCCAGAATTATAAGATCGGGTGATTGATCTAAAGCTTTGAGGCAATCTTCACCGTATTCAAAAGCCTCCAAATGGTAACCTTCCGATGTAAACCGCTTAACAACCAATTTGTTAATAAAAGGATCATCATCAACCACAAAAATAAGTTTCTGCTTACTCATCGATAGAATGTTTTATAATAGGCACCTGTAAAGTTAAAATAAAAAATCCAAATCAGTCGAATTATAGTAATCTATGAATTTATTATTCAGATTACATCGAAAAAAGAGGTAAGGATTTCATCATTTTAATTACTTTTTCTCCAACTTTTTGAATAACAATTGAATTTTCAATATTCGAGATTACTTCATCAATAAGGTCTACAATTACCCCCATATGTTCCTCAGTCAGTCCGCGAGTTGTAATTGCAGGTGTACCTACCCGTAAGCCAGAAGTAAGAAACGGTGACCGGCTGTCGAAAGGAACCATATTCTTATTTACAGTAATATGTGAAAGCACCAGTGTGTTTTCAACTTTTTTCCCCGAAATTTCAGGAAATTTGGTTCTTAGATCAATTAACATAAGATGATTATCAGTACCATCAGATATAACTTTATAACCTTTATCCATAAAAGCTTTTGCCATTACTGATGCATTCTTTTTTACTCTTACCTGATACTCTGCAAACTTTGGATCGAGCGCTTCGCCAAAAGAGACTGCCTTAGAGGCTATTACATGCTCAAGTGGCCCACCTTGTGTACCAGGGAAGACTGCTGAATTTAAAAGGGATGACATCATTCTTATCTCTCCTTTTGGAGTGGCAATACCCCAAGGATTTTCAAAATCCTTACCCATCAGGATTATACCACCTCTTGGTCCACGAAGTGTTTTATGAGTTGTTGAAGTCACAATATGAGCATATTTAAGAGGATTCTTAAGGAGTCCTGCAGCTATCAAACCTGCCGGATGTGCCATATCTACAAGAAAAATAGCTCCGATCATGTCAGCGATCTTTCTCATTCTCTCATAATCCCACTCACGGGAGTATGCTGAGGCGCCTCCGATAATCATCTTTGGCTTTTCTTTCAGTGCGGTCTCCTCCATCATATCGTAATCAACAAGTCCGTTTTCCTCTTTAACGTTGTAAGCTATAGGTTTATAAAACAGACCTGAAAAATTAACCGAAGAACCATGCGAAAGATGTCCGCCATGAGCCAGGTTTAATCCCATAAAGGTATCGCCTGGTTTTAAAACAGTCATAAATACTGCCATATTTGCCTGAGCTCCCGAATGAGGCTGGACGTTAGCGTATTCAGCATCGAATAGCTGCTTAAGCCTGTCAATAGCTATCTGCTCCGATTGGTCAACAATTTCACAGCCTCCATAATAACGATGCCCCGGATAGCCTTCTGCATATTTATTTGTCATTACCGACCCCATGGCTTCGAGCACCTGAAGACTAACAAAGTTTTCGGAAGCGATTAACTCAATGCCATTTATCTGACGCTGACGTTCTTTTTCAATAAGGTCAAAAATGAGTGTATCTCTTTTCATAAAATATGTTTTTTAGGATTTCTATTCGTCTGAAAACTCTATAAGTAATTCACGGTAAGTTGAGAAAATTCTTGATTTTGAAATAAATCCAACGTAATAACCATCATCCAGAACCGGCAGATTCCAGGCATCGGTTTTCCTAAAAGTGTTCATAACAGTTTCGATGCTCTCCTTTTTATCAATGTAGGAGGGTGGAATGGTCATGAGGTCTTTAACAAAGGTAGAATTGTACAATTCCTGACGGAACATAATCTCCCGTACATCATCCAGACAAACAATTCCTTCAAGAATATTATATTCATCTACCACCGGAAAAAGGTTTCTTTTGGATCTGGCAATTATTTTGACCAATTCACCAAGAGTATCCGATGGTTTAACCTTAAGTAAATCAGTTTCAATTTCATTTTTCCAGTTCATGCGTGTCATTACTGCTTTGTCTTTATCATGCGTAATCAGTTCGCCTCTTTTTGCCAATTGAACATGGTAAATTGAATGTTTTTCAAAACTTCTTGTTGTAATGTACGCTACAGTTGATGTAATAATAAGTGGAATAAGAAGATTATATCCTCCTGTAATTTCAGCAATCAGAAATATTGCTGTAAGCGGGGCATGCATAACACCAGCCATCATACCAGCCATACCTACAAGAACAAACCTGTTATCCGGAATATCCACATTTATAAATTTCTTTAAAATGCTTGCGACCAGGAATCCATTTACACCACCAATGAATAATGTAGGTGCAAATATCCCCCCTACTCCTCCTGCGCCATTGGTTGAGCTTGTTGCAACAACCTTAAGCAAAACAAGACCCATCATAAACAGAATTATTACGAGAAAGTGGTCAGAAAACTGTTCAAAAATTGTGTTATTCAGTATTAATTCCGAATTACCCTGAAGAAGTGACATTATTGTATCATAACCTTCTCCGAAAAATGGTGGAAACAAATAAACCAGTCCTCCAAGAATAATTCCTCCGAGAATAAGCCTTATATAAGTATTTCTGATTTTCTCATAATTACTTTCAAGGAAAAGTGTCATTTTTGAAAAATACAGAGATATCATACCTGATATTATTCCCAGCAAAATGTACCATGGAATATTTGAAATACTAAATGCTTCTACGACATTAAAAGTAAACAACACAGTATCTCCCATTAGAAAATAGGCAACCGTGGCAGCAGTCACAGATGCAATTAAGAGCGGCACTATTGATGAAATAGTTAAATCGAGAAAAAGTATTTCCAGAACGAAAACAATCCCTGCAATCGGAGCTTTAAAAATCCCGGAAATTGCTCCGGCTGCACCACACCCTACAAGAAGTGTAATGTTTTTATAATTCAATCTAAACGCTCTTCCTAAAGTTGAACCAATTGCTGAACCTGTCAATACAATAGGTGCTTCAGCTCCTACAGAACCACCAAAACCAATAGTGAGAGTACTCGCCAGAATGGAGGTCCATGTATTATGAGCCTTCAGATAGCTTCTATTCCTTGAAATGGAATAAAGTATCTTGCTGATGCCATGTCCAATTTTATCCTTTACAATATAACGAACAAAAAGTAATGTCAGAAACATTCCGATAAGCGGATAAATAAGATAAAGGTAACTTCCGGATTCAATGGTTATACCTTTAGTAATAAGATTATGCGTAAAATGAATTGTGTTCTTAAGCAGGGCTGCGGCAAGTGCACTTAGCAATCCGACTACGAGGCTAAGGAAGTAGACTATCTTAACCTGATCAACATTAACAAGCCTGGAATGAAATATTTTTTTGAAATTAAAGTATCTGGACATAATTGTGCAAATATAAAAACAATACTAAAGCTTCGCTGTTTTTTAATTAAGTTTGTCATTATGATAAAATATCGGAGATTCACTCTTGAAAACGGATTAAGAGTTTTGGTTCACGAAGACAAATCGACGCCTCTTGTTGCAATGAATATCCTGTATAATGTCGGATCAAAGGATGAGGATCCGGGCATGACAGGACTAGCTCATCTATTTGAGCACCTGATGTTTGGAGGTTCTGTAAACATCCCTGATTATGATTCACCCCTTCAGTTGGTTGGTGGTGAAAATAATGCTTTCACAAACAATGATTTAACAAACTATTATCTGACTATTCCTTCTGAAAATATTGAAACCGGCTTCTGGCTCGAATCGGACCGTATGCTTGAACTCGATTTTTCTCAGAAAAATCTCGATAATCAGAAAAATGTAGTAATAGAGGAATTCAATCAACGTTATTTGAATCAGCCCTACGGAGATGCATTACTAAAACTCAGACCACTTGCCTATAAAGTACATCCATACCGCTGGCCCACAATCGGAATGGATATCACTCATATTGAGAATGCTGATCTTGATAATGTAAAAAACTTCTTCTTTTCACATTATGCCCCTAATAATGCAATACTGACACTATCGGGAAACATCAATTTTGATCTTGCATTTAAACTTACCCAAAAATGGTTTGGCCCCATCGGAAAAAGAAAAGTGCAATCGAGAAACCTGTCTGAGGAGCCGTTACAGAAGGAAGAAAGGATAATATCTATTGAGAAAGATGTTCCCTCAGATGCTCTTTATAAAGTATGGCATATTGGTCCCAGAATGAGTACTGATTTCTATACTCTCGATCTGATCACAGATCTTTTGGCAGGGGGTGAATCAGGAAGATTATATACTAAACTGGTAAGAGAAAAGAAACTTTTCAGCGAAATTAATGCTTACATCTCTTCAGATATAGAACCTGGGCTGATAACAATTCAGGGTAAACTCATGAAAGACATTGACATTCAGCATGCAGAAGAAGCTGTAAATGAGGTAATTAATGATCTATGTGACACCTCTGAAATCGAGTATGAAGTTGAAAAAGTAAAGAATAAATTTGAATCGTCTACGGTTTTTTCCAATACAAGTATTCTGAACAAAGCAATGAACCTGGCATACTGCGAATTACTGGGTAATCCTGACCTGATTAACCAGGAAGTTGACACCTATAGAAAGGTAAGTCAGGAAAGGATCATTGAGGCAGCCACTAAATACTTTATTCCATCGAACTGCAGCACATTATATTACAAATCAACCCGAAAGGACAAATAATGAATATCCTTCAAAGAATTCAGCCACATGCGTTTCCGGTAGAAAAAGTAGTTATCCCTGACGCGATATCTTTACGGTTGAATAATGGTGTACCTGTTTATCTTATTGATGCAGGAACAGAAGATATAATGCGTCTGGAATTTACTTTCAAAGCCGGTCAGGTAAATGAATATCTGCCTCTCCTCGCATCCACAACTAACAGGATGCTCTCAGAAGGCTCTCAAAATTACTCTTCTGAAGAACTAAACAGGATTCTCGATTTTCATGGTGCATTTCTTAATCTTTCAGCAGAAAAAGATCGTGCCGGAATAGTTATATTTTTTCTTAGTAAACATATTGATAAGGTTCTTGAACTCAGCCGCGAGATACTCTTTCGTCCTGTCTTCTCCGAACCCGAACTCAACTCATTAATGAAAAAACGACTTCGCTGGTATCAAGTAAACAGGGAAAAAGTTCAGAATCTGGCAATAGATCAGTTTTTTGAATCTGTTTTTGGCAGGCATCATCCTTATGGCCATCAATTGTCAGAAAGTGATTTTGAAAATATTAATCCGGCCATTCTAAAAGATTTTCATGCAAAATATTATACACCTGATAATATGGCTGTTATAATATCAGGTAAATTACATGAAAAAACTTTTGAACTGCTAAATTATTATTTTGGTGATATTAAGACACAAAATATTTACACTGAGGAGTCAGGGAATATACTAAAAGGAGAAAAGAAAAGAAAAGTTCATATCGATAAACCTGGTTCAGTGCAATCGGCCATAAGAATAGGTTCCACCACTATCAACAAAAGGCATCCTGACTATCCTGGTCTGAAAATTCTCGACTCTGTTCTGGGTGGATATTTCGGTTCCCGGTTGATGAAAAACATTCGGGAAGAAAAAGGCTATACATATGGCATAAGCTCTGCAGTATCTTCACTTGATCTTACCGGGTATAAAGTTATTTCAACAGATGTAGGTACTAATAACTGTCAGAAAACGTTAGCAGAGATATACAAAGAGATACATCTTTTGCAAAGCACTCCGGTTGAAAAGGAGGAGTTGACTATTGTAAGGAATTATATGTCAGGTGAGATGTTAAGGATGTTCGACGGACCTTTTGCATTGGCAGAAAGTTTTAAGTCAGCCTGGGAATTCGGACTTGATAATAATTACTATTTCAGACTTGCTGAAAAGATAAAAACAATTGATCCTGATGAAATAACTGAACTGGCTAAGACGTATTATAATATCGATGATTTATACCAGGTCACAGTTGGTGAAAAATGAAAAAAACAACTCCTGCGAAGATTTTTTTTAACCGCAATGTTTCTTTGATCCCGATAGCTATGTTATACTTCAGAACTTCGGTAGCAAAAAAAATAGTTTTCTTTGTTGATTATTACCCCCTTTCTAATTTCCCTCACGGGGGAAAGGTTTTGCTCCTTCCCCCGTGGGGGAAGGTTGGGAAGGGGGTTAAAAACCCGGAAGAAATCAAAAATAAATTTTATATTTCGATTACACGAATTCTGAAAAGATACATACCTATCGGGACTTTACGGTTAATGGTTTTCTTTTTAAGCTGTTTTTTTTCATATAATGCTTATTCCCAGACTTATTGTTTTGTTCCTTCACCACCGGTTCTTTCATTAGTTTCTGTTGAGCCCGAATCAGGAAAGGTTGAATTAAGCTGGACATTAAGTAGCTCATCCGATGTAGCTGCCTATATAATATATACTTCTGAAAACGGGGATGCAACAGCAAAAGATACATTATGGAATTCTTCATTAACGAGCTATAATTATATAAGTACTGCTTATAAATATTTTAGTACATCTTTTGTAGTTGCGGCATACAGATTGCCCGGAACACCCGGAATCTCAAGAAGGTTTGGATGTCCAAGTGAGCTTTCAAATGTTCTTAGTGCAATATTTGCAAATGCAACAATTGATACTTGCAATAAAAAAATTGCAATATCGTGGAATAGCTATTCTTCTTTTCCAAAAAAAGTTACAAGCTATTCTTTACTTGTTTCTATTAACGGCAATAGCTTCACTGAAGCAGGTACTATTGGATCTGACAAGAATAGTTTTACCTTAAGCGACTTCATAACTAATTCAGAATATTGTTTTGTTGTAAGGGCAAATCTTGAGGACGGAACATTCTCCACATCAAATAAAACAACCTGTTTATCGACAAGGATGCAAAGACCACCGGTATGGATAAATGCAGATCAGGTGACTGTAACCAATGAAAACAGAATCGCTCTCTCTTATACGATCGATCCATTATCAGAGATCTCACACTTCCGGCTTGAAAGAAGAAGCGGGACTTCCGGAATTTTTAAGAGTATAGCGCTACCCGTCTCAGTTAATGGAAAAGTTAAATTTACAGATGTCCAGGCAAATACTGATACAGTTTACTATTACAGGCTTTCTGCAATAAATAACTGCAATAATCCAGTAATGGTTTCAGAACTGGCATCTAACATCGTACTTTCATTAGAAAAATCGGGTAATAATCTAAACTTTTCGTGGAATTTGTTTAAAAAAATATCTGGAAATTTATTGTCTGGCAAGATGTTTATAAACACAGGAAATGGTTTTGAGGAAAAATCATCAATCTCTCCTGGCGATACAACGTTCACAATTGATTATAAACAAATAATGTACGAAATAACCGACAAGGAAGTTTGTTTTTACATAAGTGCTTCGGAAAAGTCAAACTCATACGGAATAACTGAAGAAAGTTTCTCCTCGCGTGTTTGTACTCTTCCAATGGAAGTAATCACAGTACCGAATGTTTTCACACCAAACAGTGGTACAGTAAATGCATTCTTCCAGCCGGTATTATCCTTTACACCTAAGAATTACCATTTTGTTATTACCAACAGGCAGGGAAAGGTTCTGTTCGAATCAAATGATTACATGGCAGTTTGGGACGGTATGCAAAATGGGACTCCTCGGCCACAGGATGTCTGTTTGTGGTATTTAAAGGTAGTTACGCCCTCGGGAAAAAGTATTTCAAAGACAGGTACAGTTACAATAATTAACAAATAATCAGAAGCACTTCTATAATACGAAAATGCTCAGATTATTACCTCGTTTTTGCCCCCTGCCCCCTAAAGGGGGTTCAAAAATCCCTCTCTTTTCTTAGCCCCCCTTCAAAGGGGTTGGGGGGCAAAACGCCCAGCCTTCAGAGGTTGGGGGGCAAATTAATCGGAATAATAAAATTACACTACTCCTTTGTTCTTTTCAGCACAATTTTAATCGGGAAAAGTTATCTTTGTACCTTGCATAAAAAGGTGCGCAAAGGACTTTTATGGGGAACAAGGACATTTTTGATGATGAGGATAAAACGCGTATTCAGAAAGAATATGATTCTCTGGTAAATAATCTTCTCAGGTGTGGCAAACCCGGTGACAGGGAGCTGATTGACAAAGCTTTTAAGATTGCCAATGAAGCGCATTGGAATATGAGGAGGAAGTCTGGAGAGCCTTATATTATCCATCCTATTTCTGTAGCAAAAATAGTTAACCAGGAAATTGGTTTGGGAGCAAAATCGATTGCTGTTGCACTTCTCCACGATGTTGTTGAGGATACAGAGTATTCGCTTGATGATGTTAAAAGGGATTTTGATCCGAAAATAGCCTCATTAATTGATGGACTAACTAAGATATCGGGCACTTACAATAAAGAAAACTCATCTTCCCTCCAAGCCGAGAACTTCAGAAAAATGCTGCTGACACTTTCTGACGATTTGAGGGTGATTCTGATAAAAATTGCAGACCGACTGCATAACATGCGAACACTCGATTCGATGCCTGAACATAAAAAGATGAAAGTTGCCGGTGAGACAATTTTCCTTTATGCTCCTCTTGCTCACAGACTTGGATTGTATGCTATAAAAAGTGAATTGGAAGATTTGAGCTTCAAATTCCGGCAACCACAAATCTATGAAGAGATTTCCACGAAGTTAAAGCATAGTGAGAAGAAGTATGTTTCGCTCATAAATAAATTCTCATTACCTATCATTGAAAAGCTCACCGAAACGGGCTTGAAATTTGACATCAGCGGAAGACCAAAATCTATCTTTTCCATCTGGAAAAAAATGCAGGCAAAAAATGTTCCTTTTGAAGAGGTTTATGATGTTCTTGCTATAAGAATTGTTTTTGAACCGGTAGACGGGATCCCTGAAAAAACCCAATGCTGGAATATTTATTCAAGCATTACTGAGTCATATCTTCCTAAACCCGACAGGCTTCGCGATTGGGTAAGCCGCCCTAAACCAAATGGATACGAAGCATTACATTTAACTGTAATGGGGCCGCAAGGAAACTGGGTCGAGGTACAGATCAGAAGTAAAAGGATGGACGAGATTGCAGAAAGAGGATATGCGGCACATTGGAAATACAAAGGAGATGAATCGCAGGAAAGCGAGCTGGATAAATGGATAAAAAAAATCCGCCTTATGCTCGAGAACCCGCATGAAGATCCAATTGAGTTCCTTGATGAATTTAAAATGAACCTTTTCTCTTCTGAAATAATGGTTTTTACACCGAAAGGTACTCTTGTCAGTCTGCCAAAAGGAGCATCAGCTCTCGATTTTGCATACGAAATACATACTGAAGTAGGTAATATAGCTATTGGTGCAAAAATAAATTATAAACTGAATCCTATAAACACTATTCTGATGAGTGGCGATCAGGTAGAGATTATAACTTCCAAAATAGCTAAACCTGAAAAAGAATGGCTTGCATTTGTCAGAACCTCAAAAGCTAAAGAAGCTATAAAAAATGCTTTAAAGAATGAGTCAAAAGACAGCATTCAAAAAGGAATGGAAATTCTTGAAAATAAACTGAAAGAACTGGGTCTGACTTCTAATGCTGAAATTCTTAAGAATCTACTACTTTCATTTGAAGCTTTAAATAAAGATGATCTCTATTCAGGAATCGGACTTGGAAGATTTAACCTCAACAACATAAAAAAGATAATTACCAAGTCTCTTTCTAAAAATGTTATTAAATACTGGGAGTTAAAACTCATTGGATCGAAGAAAGAGAAACAAGATTCCGAAATTCCACAGGATAAAATTGATAATAGCGTACCATTCCTGCTTAGGGAAAATGTAGATAATTCAGAACAGTCTTACGAAATAGCAAAATGCTGTAACCCTATTCCGGGTGATGAGGTTATAGGTTACCATTCACCTGAAGGTGCGATTGTAATTCACAAACCCAAATGCCCTGTTGCAATTAGGATTATGTCGAACGAAGGGAACCGTATTATTGCTGTTAAATGGGCTATCCACAAATTAGTTTCTTTTATAGCAAGAATAAGTATGGTCGGTATCGACAGGATAGGGCTTGTAAATGACATAACCAATATTATCTCCTCCGAGCTGAAAGTAAATATGACAAATATTAATATTACTGTTCAGAATGGAATCTTTGAAGGTACAATTGATTTATACGTTCACCATACAAAAGACCTGAACAACCTGATCCTTAAAATTTCAAATATAAATGGAATTGAAAACGTTAAGAGAGTAGAAGATTTCGTAAAATAATTATTCATCAGGTCAACATCCGTTTTATGATAAAAATGCATACTTTTGTTATTATTTTAAATTAGATCAAATATGATTAGTGACGATACCAAATTAACCGTTAAGAAAATCTTCACTGAATATCTTGAAAAGAAAGGGCACAGAAAGACCCCAGAGAGATTTGCAATACTTGATGAGATTTATTCCCGAACTGGTCATTTTGATATAGAGTCGCTTTACATCTTCATGAAGAATAAAAACTACCGGGTAAGCAGAGCTACATTATATAACACAATTGAGTTATTGCTTAGCTGTAATCTGGTAATTAAACATCAGTTTGGAAAGAATATAGCTCAATTTGAAAGAGCATATCAGTGCGGGCAACACGATCATCTTATTGATATTGAAACAGGGAAAGTTATTGAATTCTGTGACCCAAGAATTAATGAGATTATAAATACAGCCAGCGAATTGCACAATTTCAGTCCTCAGTATCATTCACTCTACATATATGGGTCATTAACCGACAGCCAAAAATAAATATCTTACTTCTGATTCCTCAATATCATCAAATCGAAAAATTCCTCTCATCAGGACTTAATTGGTGCAATTTCTTAAAATTATTCCTTACCTTACTGCCATATTTGTTAATAGCTGATAATTATCTAATATGAACATTGACATACTGTTAGGCCTGCAATGGGGTGATGAAGGAAAGGGTAAAATTGTTGATGCATTAAGCCCGGATTACGATGTAATTGCCCGTTTTCAGGGAGGACCAAATGCCGGTCATTCCCTCGAGTTTAACAATGTTAAGCACGTATTGCACCTGATACCTTCAGGGATATTTCATCCCGAGAAATTAAATATCATAGGCAATGGTGTTGTTATCGACCCTGCCGTTTTTAAAAAGGAGATCGATGAACTGGGGCCTCCGGTAAATGAACTTACAAAGCGGCTTATAATTTCTACCAGAGCAAATCTGATTCTTCCCAGTCACAGGGTCCTCGATGCTGCCTATGAATTTCATAAGGGAAATACCAAAATAGGATCCACTCTAAAAGGCATTGGTCCTGCATATACTGACAAAACCAGCAGGAACGGTCTGCGCGTTGGTGATATTCTTCGGAAAAACTTCAATGATCTGTATGCAGAACATCTGCATAACCATCTGGACATTCTGAAAGGCTATGATTTCAAATTCGATCTTAAAGAGTATGAAAAGGGCTGGTTTGAAGGTATTGAAATGTTAAAAAGATTTCAATTCGTAAATACCGAATACCTCGTTAATGAGCTTTCCGGAAAAGGCAAAAAAGTACTGGCTGAAGGAGCGCAGGGTACTATGCTGGATATCGATTTTGGCTCATATCCTTTTGTTACATCATCTAATACCATTAGCGCAGGTGCCTGTACCGGATTAGGTATTTCCCCTAAACTTATCGGAGAAATTTTCGGAATCTTTAAAGCATATTGTACCAGGGTTGGCTCCGGTCCATTTCCAACTGAACTAAACGACGAGACGGGTACTGACCTGAGAAATATCGGACACGAGTTTGGATCTACAACTGGTCGCCCCCGAAGATGCGGTTGGCTCGATTTGCCGGCTTTAAAATACTCCATTATGATTAATGGTATTACTAAACTCTTTATGACAAAAGCTGATGTGATGTCGGGGTTCAAAACCATTAAAATATGCACGTCATATAAAGTAGACGGGCAGGAATGTGTAGAGTTACCTTTCAATAACGATTCTGTAATTGAACCCGTTTATACCATAATGCCGGGATGGGAAGAAAACATTTCCGGAATAAAAGAATTCAATAAGCTGCCTACTTCTCTAAAGAAATATATTGAATTTATCGAAACCAAAACCAATGTTCCAATAACATTGGTTTCAGTAGGTCCAGACCGCAAAGAAACAATATTTAGAAACTAAGCGATACAAATTAAGCTAAGCGAAGTTTGCAACTTCGCTTTCACTGATCACTTTTTTACGTAGATCCAGGCATTAAACTCAATCGATTTCTGAAACTCTTTAAGGCTTGTAAAAGCCTTACCAACAGTTGAATAAGCCTCAACTGACACCAGTTCAAATGTACTTCCCTGCATTTTTAGAATAGTTGGCTTATATCCTTTTTTACCATATTCTTCAGCCATTTTTTTTGCATACTCAGGTGTTTTGAAGCTGCCTACAATAATATTATACTTACTATTTAATGCCAATAATTCATCAGCTTTTCTTGTTTCTTCTAATTTAGCATTTTCAAGGGTCACTAATTGCTCATGGACGGTTCTTATTGAATCAGCAACCCGTATACTGTCCTTTTGTGCAATAAGTGCAGCCATAGCCTTTGCATTTTCTTTCTTCTTGAAGAACTTACATGAAGGTAGTACCAAAAGAAGTCCGAATAAAATGATTACTGATAAATGTCTCATAATAAAATATTTAATTATGTAAAATAACTCTTTGTCAGCAGTTTAGCATTGTTGTAAATCAAAGATACAAATTATTGAATACCAAACCAAACGACATTAAATTTTATGAGTATCAGGAATGACGCATAAAGCCCAATTGATTTTCAAGCGATCTAAAATTTGATATTCGTGATTCCTGATAGTCATATTAAATTTTATGTGAATTAGCAATATCCAAAGGATTTTGTATATTCGGCATATTAAAATTGCTTAACTAAAAAGAATCCGGTAGATGAAATCCCTTATACAGTTTTTCGAAGAGAGCGTTGAGAAGTACAGCAACAATGTTTATTTATGGGAAAAACCCAACGATAAATATGAAGGTACAACATATGGAGAAACGAGAAAACAGGTTTACGAATTCGCAGCCGGCCTGATTAAACTTGGAATTAAAAAAGGTGACAGGTTAAGTCTTATTTCTGAAGGTCGTAACAGCTGGGTTATAGGCGAAATGGGGATTTTGTATGCAGGTGCTATGAATGTTCCCTTATCTGTAAAACTGAACCCCGATGAAATAAAATTCAGAATTAACCATTCGGGTTCAAGAATGATACTGGTTTCTTCCATTCAGTCTCAGAAATTAAAAGAAGTAATCAGCGAGTGCTCAAATATTGAAAAAATAATTCATTTCGATACGCAGGAAGAGTATGCTGATAATGAGATACATTTTAATGAAGTCAGAAAGATAGGAAGGGAATGGCTCGAAGTATATACTAATACTTCGAAATTTGAAGAATTATTCAAAAGCCTCACACCCGACGATTTTGCAAACATCTGTTATACTTCTGGCACTACTGCAGATCCAAAAGGAATCATTCTCACTCACGGCAATTACGTTACAAATGTTTATCAGTCATATAGCCTGATGGACATCCCTTCATTCTACAAAACACTTATTATTCTGCCATGGGACCACTCTTTTGGGCATACCTGCGGTATATTTGCCTTTATGGGAAAAGGAGCTAGTATAGCCTCTGTTAAAACAGGAAAAACTCCTATGGAAACTCTCAGGAACCTTCCATCGTGTCTGAAAGAAATCAAACCAAATCTTCTGATGAGCGTTCCGGCCATTGCGAAGAATTTCAGGAAGAATATTGAAAAGGGGATCAAAGAAAAAGGCAGTACCATAGAATTGCTATTTAATCATGCACTTAAAATCTCCTACTCATATAATAAAGAGGGATGGAATAAAGGAACAGGCCTGCAAAGATTTAAGAAACCTCTTCTGAGATTGTATGATAAGATTCTTTTTAGCAAAATACGAGAGGGTTACGGCGGGGAACTAGACTTTTTCATCGGCGGCGGTGCCTTGCTGGATATTGAACTGCAACGGTTTTTTTATGCATTGGGGATTCCTATGTTTCAGGGTTATGGATTAAGCGAGGCCTCTCCGGTTATATCATCCAATTCCGCAAGCAGACATAAACTTGGATCCTCCGGTGTCATTGTTAATAATATGGACCTTAAAATTTGCGATGACGATGGCAATGAGTTGCCAAAAGGACAGAAAGGTGAGATCGTCATCAGAGGAGGAAACGTAATGTATGGTTACTGGAAGAATGACGCCGCTACAAAAGAGACTATTAAAAATGGATGGTTATATACCGGCGATATGGGATATATGTCGGAAGATGGTTTCCTTTATGTGTTAGGCCGGTTTAAAAGCCTGCTTATTGCTGACGATGGAGAAAAATTCAGTCCTGAGGGTATAGAAGAAGCAATGTCGGAGCAGTCAAAATATATTGATCAATGTATGCTTTACAATAATCAGAAAGCCTATACTGTAGCAATTGTGGTTCCAAACCAGCATGCTTTAAAATTATATCTTGAAGAGAAAAACCTTACAGCTGATTCTGATGAGGGAGTACGGGCAGTTATCAATTTAATTGAAAGTGAAGTATTTGAATACCGTACAAATGGGAAGTATGGTAATATGTTCCCACAGAGATGGCTACCTGTAGCTATCGGAATTCTTGAGGAAAGCTTTACTGAAGATAATGGTCTCATGAACTCAACGATGAAAATTGTAAGAGGGAAAATCATGGATAAATACCAGAGCCTGATTGATTATCTATATACTCCTGATGCCAAAGCGGTTACAAACGAAAGGAATATAGAAGAGGTTGAAAAGATGAAACTGGGCTAGGAAAAGGCGCGGGGCACAGGGCACAGTAAACGCGAAACTTAAAACGCTAAACTACCAACCTGCTTTTAAACGGCAGAAAAGTCATAAAATCAGCGTGATGAACAATATATGCCTCAGTTGTTCTTTTAACCAGATCGCCTTCGTGTGCATGAGAAGCTATAATATGACACACTTCCGGCGGTAATCCGCACTGTTCAGCTAAGGATACTCCTGAAAACGGGTGGCGGAGGTATTGGCCATATTTTCCCTGGACTGCTTTACCTTGTTTATCAAGCTCATACTCAAGCAACTTTCCAACATCAGCAAGAATTGCTCCTGAAATAAGCACATCCATATTTACCGGGAGATCGATCCCGAAGAACTCATTCATTTTTTCTCCACTGGCTCTGGCAATATGAACCACACATCTTTTATGCTCCATAAAACTGACTTTAAGGTCAGGTCCACAAAGCAATGTAAAGGGTATTATATCAAGATCGTCTGAAGTAAGAACACTTTTTTCAAGTGCCAACTCCCATGTATTCGCAGTCTTCTCCCTGAGCGACAGGTCTTTGATCCACTCAAGTTCCGGCCATAATTTTTTAACCTGTTCAGTCATTTGATAGAGTTTTTTACATCAACTTAGCAATAATTGCATCGGTCATCTGGATTGTAGATGCGGCGCCATTCTTTAATACTTCAGGCCTGCCAGACATCTTCATCATATCGTATGTCCTTACTTTGCCTTCTTCTATTACTTCAGCAATTGCCTTTCGGATTCTTGATGATAATATAAATTCTTCGAGATAATCGAGCATCATACAGGCAGATTCTATCATTGCAATCGGGTTAACGATTGAAACTTCATATCCTGCATATTTCGGAGCTGACCCATGGGTTGGTTCAAACACTGCAACACCGTCGGAAGAGAACTGAGCACTACAGGCAAATCCTAATCCGCCGATTAGCCCGGCAAAGGCATCAGAAGCAATGTCCCCAAACATATTTCCGGCTACAATTACACCATATTCCTCAGGGTTTTTTGTCAGCCACATCATCTGTGCATCGATATTTGTGTTTAATAACATAATTTCGGGGAAAGCAACTCTCTGTATTTCTTTTGCGAGTTTCCACATCAATCCCGATGTCTCCCTTATCACATTTGGTTTCTCACAAACTGTAACTGACTTATATCCAAACTTCCTGGCATGTTCAAAGGCTGCCATAAGTATCCTTGTTGTTGCCTTTCTTGTAAATATCCGGGTAGATATCGAAAGCTCTTCAACCGGTACCTTACCAAAATTTTCAACAAACTTTGGATGCGTCATAAAAGCCTGATAGACCTCAGCCGGTGGATTTGTCCATTCAACACCGCAATATAAACATTCGGTATTCTGCCGAAAAATCACCACATCCACAGGAGGCTCATCAATTGTATTTCCATTTCCCCTTCTCACAAAGTTAAGAGGATTGCCTTTGTATGACTTGCATGGTCGTATACAAATATCGAGATTAAAGAGTTGTCGTAAACCTACTATTGGACTGGAATAAGTATATCCTTTTCCCTGTAAAGAAGGACTAAGTTCTGCTTTGGCCTCATCGTTAGGTTTTGATGTGATAGCACCAAACAGGGCAATCTTATGTTTTTTAAGAAGCTCAATTGTTCTGACAGGCAAAGGATTACCCTCATTACGCCAGAAGTCCCAGCCAATATCGCCATGTACAAAGTTTGCTTCAAATCCGGCGGCATTCAGTACCCTTAGTGCCTCCTGCAGAACTACAACTCCTATCCCATCGCCTGGTAATGTAACAATCGTACGTTTTGACATTTGATATCATGGTTTAATTTTCAAATGAAGTTATTTGTAAAAATAATCAAAATATAACTGATACTAAAACTCAACTATATTTTGATAATATAGTCCGAAAAATGAAAATAAAACCTTAAATTTGCACCCTGTTTGATATATATTTTACCGATAATGAGCAATTTAAGTAGCTTAAATCCAAAGTCAATATGGATTTTTTTTGAAGATATTTGCAGCATACCACGTTTGTCAAAAAATGAGGCTAAGATCAGAAAATATCTACTTGATTTTGCGGCAAAAAACAATCTGGATTCAAAGGAGGATGAAGTTGGAAATATTTTAATCATCAAACCGGCCTCAACTGGCATGGAGAACAGGAAAACTGTTGTACTTCAGAGTCATATGGATATGGTAGGCGAAAAAAATGCGGATTACCCTCATAACTGGGAAACTGATGGAATTATACCTGTTGTAAAAGATGGATGGGTAACTGCTACCGGAACTACTCTTGGAGCAGATGATGGTATAGGTATTGCAGCTCAAATGGCAATACTGACAGATAAAAGTCTAAAGACTGGAAAAATAGAATGCCTTTTCACAGTTGATGAAGAATCCGGTATGACAGGAGCTATAAATGTTAAGCCAGATTTCTTCACCGGAAGAATACTTTTAAATCTCGATTCTGAGGATGAAGGAATACTCTTTATCGGATGTGCCGGAGGAATGGACACTGTGGGCACAATGAAATATAACCCTATTGCTGTAGACAAAAACAGATCTGCTTTAGCGATTTCAATTACAGGACTGCACGGAGGTCATTCAGGAGATGAAATTCACAAAGGGTATGGCAATTCTGTGAAGATAATGAACAGGATTCTCTGGAATATATCAAATAAATTTGACATATCAATAGCAAATTTTGACGGAGGAAACCTGAGGAATGCAATACCAAGGGAAGCATTTGCAACAATCATAATTGACAAAACTGACAGTGATCCAATTAAATACCGGATTGACAATTTCTATTCTACCCTGGCTGATGAGTTTGGCGAACTTGAAAAAGATTTAAAGATAATTTCCCGGGAAGTTGATCTTCCATCCTCTGCAATGGATAAAGAGAATCAGCAAAAATTCCTGAATGCAATATCCTGCTGTCCTCATGGTGCAATAGCATGGTCGAAGGAGATGAATGATCTGGTTGAAACTTCAACTAACCTTGCATCTGCTAAGTTCCGCGATAAGAATACAATTGAGATTGTTACAACACAAAGGAGTTCCGTTAATTCCTCTAAACATGAAGTAGCTGCAATGGTTGAATCTTGTATGAAACTTGCAGGTGCTGAAGTTGTTCATTCTGACGGTTATCCGGGGTGGAAACCAAATCTCACTTCAGATATTCTAAAAATAACACGCAAATCGTATCTTGAATTATTTAATAAAGAACCGAAGGTAAGGGCTATACATGCAGGGCTGGAGTGCGGATTAGTTTTTGAAAAAATCAAAGGTATAGATATGATATCATTTGGTCCTACTATCAGAGGAGCTCACACACCTGAAGAGATGATCGAAATTAAAACAGTTCAGATGTTCTGGGAACTGCTTTTGGACGTTCTAAAAAATATACCTGTAATAGCAAAGGTTTAAACATAAAGTTCGTATTCTTCTTTGCCTGCCCCGCAGACAGGACAAATATAATCCGCAGGCAGATCGTTGAACGGGATCCCCGGCTCGATTCCACAGGCAGGTTCACCCTGGGCAGGATCATAGATATATCCACAAACAATGCATTTATACCTTTCCATGGGTGCGATTATTATAATTTTATTTTTCTTACCACATCAATTAATGTTCCATCAACCCATTTTATTGCAGCAACTATTTCTTTGTCGAAGTGAGGTTTTTGAGGTATTCCACATATTTTCTCCGCTTCATCTTTGAGCTCCTCAATTGTTTTTAAAGGGAGACCGCTTCCTTTGACGCTCTCTATAAGATCCTGCCGTAGTGGATTAATTGCAATACCTCTTTCAGTTATAATGACGTCGATAAGTTCCCCGGGGCCACAAAGTGTTGTTACTTCGTCAACTATAACAGGAATTCTGTCTCTGAAAAGAGGAACAGCAAGAATAACATTCTTTGCGTGCAGACAATTCTGCCAGCCACCAATTCCATGAAGAAGGTAACCATCAGAGTGTGTAACAACATTCCCATTAAAGTTCAGGTCCACTTCGGTTGCTCCAAGTATCATAATGTCCATCATGCTTGTCAGGTTTCCCTTTGAGTGGTAGTTATATGCATTAAACACAGAATATGCAATATGATTGGGGTTAGTCTCAATCGATCTGACTGCTTCCAGATCAAATGCCTGTGCATCAAGTATAAATCCCATTTGTCCCTCCTCGAGCATCTTAACCATATATTTTGTACTTCCTCCAAAACCGAATTTCGATTTCCATCCTTTATTCTTCAGAATCTGGTGTATAAATACTGCTATAGCAAGAGAAGTACCTCCGGCGCCAGCCTGCATTGTCACTCCGTCTTTCAGTATCCCTGACTTTTCAAGAAACGACGCAGTTAGTTCTGCAATTAACAGTCTGTCAGTACTTTTAGTAATTTGGGTTGTACCCGATACAATCTTTTCCGGTATTCCTATTTTATCGACAACTACAACATAATCGACATAATTTCCTTCAATCTCCATCGGGAAGCAAGGCATATCTACCAGATTATCTGTAACAACAATTACCTTACTTGCATACATGGAATCTGCTTTAGCATATCCGATTACTCCGCTTGCAGAAGCGCCACCTGTGCCTTTTGCGTTGCCAAATGAGTCAGATGAAGGTGCAGCAAGAATTGCAATATCAATCTGAACTTCACCGTCCTGTATAGCCTGAATACGACCGCCATGTGATCGAAGCACGGCAGTTCCTTTCATTTTACCTTCGGAAACATACCGGCCAAGTGGACCATTCATGCTTCCCTCTATTCTGTTTATTGTTCCATCATCAAGATACCTGATAACCGGATCATTACATGGAAAAGAAGCGGACGGGAACCAAATAAGGTCCTTCACCCCCATCTCTGAAGCCAGTTCGAATATTTTATTGCTTATAAGGTCGCCATCCCTGAGATGATGATGTGTTGAAATAGTCATGCCATCGTGAAGACCACATTTCCGTAGCGCCTCTTCAAGTGATGCAACAACTTTATTTCCATCATCAGGATAGTCAATGCAGGTAGGTATCGGAGGTGAATATTTTCCACCTTCCGGTCTGTGTTTTCCAACGCCTTTAAAAGGGATCACAGGCTTACCATTGATCTCGGTTGGAACTGATCTGCCGGCAGCATTTATTACATTTTTGACAGCCATAATGTCTCCTTTAATACTTATCAATCTTCTTCCCGAAAAGTATCAATCCAGTCTGGGTATAAAAGCTTAAGACGAATAGCACGCTCTATGATTCTATTCGCGTGTGCTACAACCGGAAGATCAATCATTTTTGTTCCAAGCGCCACAACGCCAAGTCCTTGTCGCTTTGCTTTTTCAAAAGCAAGAATTATCTTTTTCGACTTTTCAATTTCTCTTTCATCAGGAGCAAATCCGTTTTGTATAACAGGAATCTGCCTGGGATGAATACATCCCATACCTTCGAATCCCAGAGCTTTTGAGGCCTGGACATTCTGCTTTAGAGAATCCATGTCACCAACATCAGAAAAAACCGAATCAATTGGCTGAATCCCTGCCGCCTTTGCGGCAACAACGATTCTTGTCCTGGCATAGAAAGATTCCTTTCCTTCTGAGGTTCTTTGAACTCCCAGATCTGCAGTGTAGTCTTCAAGACCGATTGCCATTGCCACAACATCTTTAGAAGCTCTGGCAATCTCAAAAGAGTTTTCGACACCCAGTGCAGTTTCAATTATTGGCATGAGGAAAACCGGGATGAGGTTGAGGTTGAGGTTGAGGTTAAGGTTAAGGCTGAGACTTTGTTCCTTTTTAATGTTATAGATTTCCTCCTCTACTCTTTTTATGTAATTTGCGCTTTCGCATTTAGGAATCAGAACAAGGTTTACATTATGAGGAATGACAAAACGGAGATCTTCCAATCCCCTGTCTCCCTGATTTATTCTTACCATTCTTTCTGCACCATAATAGTTTACTTGTCGTAATGCATTTCTTACCAGAATTCTTGCTTCATCCTTTTTTTCTGGTGCGACAGAATCTTCAAGATCAAGAATAATGCCATCAGCAGAATGCAGACCTGCATTGATCATTAACCCCGGAGTGTTACCGGGTAAATATAGTCTTGAGAAACGGTACCGGTTACGGGTCGTTGAGCCTGTATTCTCAATAATTAACTCTTGCAGATATTCAAGATCCGTATCAATCAATTGTTTGATGACAGATTCCAATCTTGCAGCTAACACAAATGGAAGTGCACCGGAATCAATAATCTTCACCGATGCGTTTTTTATTCCGAAAAATTCAAGTATTTCAATTGTGAGAGATCTTATTGATTCGCCATAAAGTGTCTTCACTTTCGAAGTCAAATCAATATTAATTCCACCCCTTTCCTTCATTTCCAGCGTAATTTCACAATCTGATCTTACCCTTGGTCCGGAATTACCGGCAATAGCTATTGATTGTACCATTTAACCATTTAGTTGGTTATGCTATACAAACCTACTTATTTTTTTCATATTTTTTGTCTTCACACAGTTCAATAAGGACACCGTTTGTTGATTTAGGATGTAGAAAAGCAATATTAAGTCCTTCGGCCCCTTTTCTTGGCGAGGTATCAATCAGTTTTATTCCCATCTTTTCTGCATGAGTCAGCTGTTCTTCAATTTTTTCCACAGCAAATGCTATATGATGAATGCCTTCACCCCTTTTATCAATGAATTTTCCGATAGGCCCGTCAGGATTAGTAGATTCAAGCAGCTCTATCTTAGTCTGTCCAACCAAAAAGAAGGCAGTTTTTACTTTCTGGTCAGGTACTTCCTCAATATTGTAGCATTTTAAGCCCAATACTTTTTCATAGAAACTGATAGCAGTCTCCAGATTATTTACAGCTATACCAATATGCTCTATATGTGATGGTTTCATCATCGATAGTATTATTAAGTAAAAATATCAATTTTATTCCGTTAAAAGGGGAAGTCGACGGGAGTTTTCATCTCTGAATCGACATTTAATGGTTTTTTGGCAGCTACATGGATGGCATTTCCATCAATAAAAATAGCTTTGTACGGGACAGTTGGACATGCAAATTCGCAATGACCACAACCAATGCAAATATCTTCAGTGACCTCCGGGATGACAAGGTTTCCTTCATAAGGTATCATGTGGACGGCTTTAGTCGGGCAACTCTCTGAGCAGGCACCACAAGCTGTTTTCTCTGTTTTTACAATACAATTATCCTTTATGAATTTTGCTTTGCCGATCTGAGTAAGCTTCTTAGCCTCAAGAACAAGCGGGTGCAAAGCACTTGTCGGACACACTTCTGTGCAGATTATACAATTATATGTACAAAAACTCTTATGGTAATCCATTACAGGCTGCAACATCCCTGCAATTCCGTATTGACGAAGGGCAGGTTGTAATACCTTATTCGGACATGCATTTATACATAAGGAGCAAGCTATACAAGCATTATTAAACTCATTAATTGCTATTCCTCCGGGAGGACAAACAGGAAGAGTTCTGTTTTCTTTAACTGTTGAATCTTTCTTAGGTACCGGAGCTATCTTCTGTTGTCCGGTGGCAATTCGCGATGAACCCATAAGAAGAAGGATAGATCCAACTATTACTTTACGTTTGCTTTCATCAGTTTCATGAACCTTCTTCTTAATTTTCACAATTCCATAAGAAAGGGCTTTATCAGGGCATGTGTTAATGCAATTAAAACAATCGACACACCGGGTTACGTCCACATCGTGCTTAAGGAAATCGATACACGAAGATTTACAACCCAGAGAGCATCTGCCACACCTGGTACAAGCTTTTTCATCAAATTTTATTCTGAGAAAAGATATTTTTGAAAGGAGGCCAAGAAATGTTCCAACGGGACATATCATGTTGCAATAAAGGCGACCTTTGGTAAGTGACAGCACTCCAACCAGAATAAGAAAAGCTGTGGGAATGGAATAGGTAATCAGATTAAATCCTTTAACTGGTATATTACTAAGTGTGTAGATATCAAACTTACCAAGTATCCCGGCAAAAAAGTTATTTATAAATAGAACTACCGGTTTGGCAAAAAAGGTCATAAACCTACCAAAAATGCTGTATGGGTCAAGGAGTGTAATCATGTATATACCCCAGACTAAAGTAACAATAAGGGTTACTGCCAATATTAAGTATCTTAATACTGTAAAAGGTTTTTTGAATCCGTATCTCCTGAACTTTCTTTTGAAACGTCCTCCTATCCTGCTGAATATGTCTTGTCCAATTCCTAACGGACAAAGGAATGAACAGTATGTGCGGCCACTCAGCAATGTAAGCACTAATACAATAAGAAAGCCGCAGACAGTAAGAGTTTGGAGATCATAAAATTTTAAAGCTGAAGGCACAAACTGCAAAAACAATAAGATATTAGTATAATCAGTCGGTATATATGATTTAAAATCAACAAAGACCAGAAAAAAACATATAAAAAGAAGCGCTGAAATCAGGATACGGATTCTTCTAAGTAAATGTGACCTCATCAGAAATTACATTTTAATTCTTTTAATATTCAACGATTCCAGATTCATATTACCAAGCCCCATCTTATGTGCAATTGGAATATATTCTATTTTTTCGACGGCTACACCCAACATCTTTGCTGCTGCAGCATCACCCGCGACCCAGTCGGTAGTGAGAATCTGAGACTTCATTAAAACCAGATCTTCCTTTGATACACCTTGTGGTCCATGTTTAACCATTACATTATAGCAATCTATAACATTCAGCGCAGGTTTCTTTTCATACAAAGCAAAATCAGCTATACACTGGTTTAAATTATTTGAATGCCAGTAACCCCTGTCCCAGACAAGTCCCATTGAATTCTTAAGGCAACCCGTCATTCTTGTTGAGTTATGATCTTTAAGTATAGGAACATTTATAAAAACATCTGTTTCAAGCAAAAGCTGGTGAACTTTAGCGCTTTGAAGCTTTATACCTCCTGGTATTTCGATATTTTGATAATAACTTTCAGAGTTAGCCGGGACTACTTTTGCTCCTGCAGATTTGGCGACCTTCTCAATTCCTGAATTCTTATAACAATTTACCCAGTTATCGCAAGTATGATCAAATACATACACCTCTTTTGCACCTGCTCTAAAGCAATGTTCAATAATGCGTTTTATCAGCAGAGGATTTGTGTTTGCTGCCAGTTCGGGAATTACATCCCAGCCAATATTTGGTTTGATCAGAACTTTCTGTCCTTTCTGAACAAAAGAACCCATCCCTCCCAACTCCTGAATTCCAAGATCGAACATTGCATCGGGATTTCCACCCATAACAGCAACCATATCGTACTTGGCGGCTGAGGGTGTTGATGCCCAGAGTTTACTATATCCGCCCAGAGATAATGCAGCCCCAGCTGCCATCCCCGCACCCACTGATGTTTTAAGAAAATCCCTTCTTTTCATATTCTTTTTAAACTAGTGTATTTAATTGAATGATGGATAAGTGCCGAAAATACAATTTTTTTTTATTATTCCGTAAAGATTGTAATTGTATATTAGCAACGTAAATAAAGGTAACAAGTTTTATAACTATTTTAACTTTCTAATATTCTATTTGTTCTACTGAACACGTTAGATTATCAGGCTTAAAGTATGAAAATTATTCGTTCATCTTCTTTACACCCCCTTCCCAACCTTCCCTCACGGGGGAAGGGGACCGACCTTAAAGAAATTGCCCTGTAGGTAATTTTAGGGAGGAGACAGATTGCAGGGGTGGCCATTTCCCCCAAGGGGGAAACAGGAAAGGGGGTATTTTAGAAAAAATGAAAATAACTGATTATTAACACTATAATGCTAACTACAACTAAATATGGGATTCCTTTTATTGACTACCGATAATAATATTTAAAATATAATATCATCATTCTTAGACTATGAAAATTATCAGTTACGATTGTTTCTCCGGGATAAGCGGAGATATGAATCTTGGAGCAATGATCGACCTGGGGGTTGATATGATTTATCTGACAGAGGAATTAAATAAACTAAACCTTAAAGGCTGGGAGCTTATAATAGAGAAAGATCAGCGTCATGGAATTTTCGGAACAAAGGTAACTGTTAAGCAGACACGAAGAGAGCATGCACACAGGCACTTTTCAGATATAGAAAAGATTATTAATGATTCAGGTCTTGAAAATAAAAACAAGGAATTAAGCCTGAAAATATTCACAAAGATCGCATTGGCAGAGGCGATGGTACACGGAATATCATTTGATCATGTACATTTTCATGAAGTTGGTGCAGTTGATTCAATAATAGATGTAGTTGGTGCTGCAATTTGCTATAATGCACTAAATGTTGAAGGGGTACACGTATCAACTGTTGAACTGGGAGGTGGTTTTGTAAAGTGCGATCATGGGAAACTGCCTGTGCCGGCGCCTGCAACTTCTGAAATAATAAAAGGAATTCCTGTCAGAAAAGGTGGTGTTGACTTTGAAGCTACTACGCCAACAGGAGCAGCAATCTTAGCCACACTAGGGACTGACTTTAGATCTGATCTTCCAATAATAATAGAAAAGACCGGTTATGGCGTTGGACAGAAGGAGCATCCGGATGTTCCTAACCTTTTAAGAGTATTTCTGGGAGAGACAATTTCAGATTCCGGTTCAGGACATGAAGCGCTTCTCTTAGAGTGTAATATCGATGATATGAATCCTGAGTTTTATGATTATATCTCCGAAAGACTATTTAAGGCAGGCGCATCAGATGTATTCTTTTCCAATATTATGATGAAGAAAGGCAGACCAGGTATTGTTGTTAATGTGATATGCGAATCTGAAATGGCTGATTCGGTTAAGAATATCATATTTTCTGAATCAACCACTCTTGGGATAAGAACTTTTCCATTCAGGAAGGACACGCTTGTCAGAAAATTTGAAACTATTGAAACCATATGGGGTAATGTTACCATTAAACGGTCATATTATAAAGGTAATGAGGTTTCATTTAAACCGGAATATGAAGAGTGTAAACGAATAGCTACGGAAAACGGAATTCCGGTAAAAGAAGTGTACAATAAGATTATGGCACAACTGTTAAAAGGCTAAGGGTACGGGGTACGGGGCACAGAGAAAAAGTAAAAATTAAAAAAATGACAGAAAGTAAATCTTTAAAACTCAATTCTATACTGAATGAACTTAATTCATTCGTAGTTGCTTTTTCCGGTGGGGTTGATAGCTCATTCCTTTTGCACCGGGCACATGAGGTAAGAAAATCCGGAATCATCGCTGTCACAATCAGAACACCTTATATTCCGGTGCGCGAAATAGATGAAGCGCTTCAATTTACAAAGTCACATGGCATAAAACATGAAATAATAGATGTTCCGTTTCCTGAAAATATCAGAACGAATCCAATTGAAAGGTGTTATCTATGCAAAAAAGCGCTTTTCGGAGAACTAATAACGTTTGCAAAAAAAAATAATTACAATTATATAGTTGACGGTACAAATGCTGATGATGTTGGTGATTTCAGACCAGGAATGAAAGCATTAAAGGAAATGGGCATCAGGAGCCCGCTGCTGGAATCGGATCTCACCAAAAATGATATTAGGGAATTTTCAAGAATTGCCGGTCTGGATATCTGGTCGAAACATGCAATGGCTTGCCTGCTTACAAGAATTCCATACGATACTGAAATTAAGGAAGGAACACTCAGAATGATTGAGCTGGCAGAAAATATATTATTTGAAAAAGGATATCCCGGCACAAGGGTCAGGGTACACGGAGATATTGCAAGAATTGAATGCATTCCCGGCTTTATGGAAAAATTGATTCAAAATCCTGACAGAGAACATATTATTACTAATCTTAAAAAAATAGGATTCAGATACGTATCTTTGGACCTTGAAGGTTACAGGACAGGAAGTTCAAATCCTGAAAAGAAAGAATTATGAATTCAAAAGAAGTTGAAAAGCTCCTGAAAGACGTTAAAAAAGGAGATACAAGCATAGCAAAAGCTATGTTGACCCTTAAAAATTTTCCTTATACAGACCTCGGCTTTGCCCGGATTGATAATCACCGCGAAATGCGTACCGGTTACCCTGAAGTAATTTACTGTGCAGGCAAATCAGTTGAACAGGTTAAAGAAATTGTAAGGGTAATGTCGGAACGTGAAAATAATGTTATTGGCACAAGAGCAAACCAGGAGATGTTTGACGCAGTAAGCAGTATATTACCGGCTGCTGTTTATTACCCAATGGCAAGGATCATTTCAATTCAGAAGAAAAAACAAAAAATATCAAAGACAAGTATTGTAGTTATAACAGCAGGAACATCTGATATGCCTGTTGCGGAGGAAGCTGCTATTACGGCAGAACTCCTTGGCAATAAAGTGTTAAGAATTTACGATGCCGGAGTTGCAGGCATTCACAGACTTGTTGATAAGCTGCCTGAAATCAAAAAATGCAGGGTTGTAATTGTTATTGCAGGTATGGAAGGTGCATTGGCCAGTGTTGTAGGAGGACTTGTTGACATACCTGTGATAGCGGTACCAACAAGCGTTGGATATGGTGCAAGCTTCGGTGGTATTTCAGCTCTTCTTGCCATGCTTACAAGCTGTTCTACCGGCGTTACTGTAGTTAATATAGACAATGGATTCGGGGCCGGTTTCTCGGCAAGCATGATTAACAAAATGGAGTGATCATTTTGAAATGGCAGGTAAAATATTGGTTTCCAGCGCATACTTACCACCTGTAGAATACTTCTCGCTGATTTCAAAGGCTGATGAAGTATTGGTTGAAAAAGAAGAAAACTACCTCAAACAGAGTTATCGAAACCGGTGTTATATTCACTCAGCGCACGGACCTCAGATTCTGTCAGTTCCGGTTTATCTTGGAAGTGTACATAAAACACTTACAAAAGACATAAGGATAGATTACTCCAAACGCTGGCAGCAGGTTCATTCAGGTGCATTAAAAGCAGCATATAACTCTTCTCCTTATTTCGAATTCTATTTTGAAAGTTTCGAAAGAATTTTTTCACAAAATCATATCTTTCTTCTTGACCTGAATATGGAACTGACATTGGAAATACTTAAATTACTAAAAATCAACTCATTATTATCTTATACTGCTGATTTTAAACCCATTGGCTCTGTCAAAAACGATTACAGGTACAGTATCTCACCAAAGAAAGCATCTCAATATCAGGGGAAAGAATATATTCAGGTTTTTAATCCTGGTAATGGTTTTATCCACGGCCTGACAATTCTTGATCTGATTTTTAATATTGGGCCTGAATCGGGTAACTATCTTTAATTGACTACTCATATAGTATATAATTTTTCGATTGATCTTTCATTACAGCTAAATCTGGTTTAGCCTTAAATATTGACCCCCTTTCTAATTTCCCCCAAGGGGGAAAGGTTTTGCTCCTTCCCTTGTGGGGGAAAGGGGTATAAATAAATGAAAATTCTTTCCATAAATCCAGATAGTCATTTAAAGGATTCTTAATAATTCAGAACTTATTAGAGTTATCATTGTTATGTATGTGTTAAAAATCATAATCATGAAAAATCAATTTATTATGTTACCATTTATCATATTCTCCTCCCTGACAATGACTGGTCAGCAAGGTCTGGGAGTTGGAGATAAAGTTCCAGAATTCAAACTCACATCTGATGATGGTTCAATCTGGAATATAAATGAATTTCCAGGGAAGAAATACATAGTTGTTTACTTTTATCCGGGTGCTATGACCTCAGGATGCACTAAAGAAGCCTGCGCTTACCGAGACCATATGACAGATCTTCAATCAGCTGAAATAGAAGTTGTTGGTATCAGTGGTGATAAAGTTGAAAATCTCAAACTTTTTAAGCAATCGGAAAACCTGAATTTCACTCTTCTCTCAGATGAGAAAGGTGATGTTGCTAAGAAATTTGGTGTTCCGATTGGTGCCGGAGGGACTATTAAACGTACCGTTGGTGGAGTTGAGCATGAACTTACACGTGATATCTCCATAAAAAGATGGACATTTATAGTAGGAAAAGATAAAAAGATCGTTTACAAAAACGAGACTGTTGATCCTGAAAAAGATTCAGAAGAGGTTCTTAACTTTATTAAACTTCAGTCTGCAAAATAAAAAAATCCATGACCCAGATACCTGGATCATGGATTAAAATATTAGAATAGGATCTATTGTTGTTCTGAATAAGGCTTATTTGTTGCCGGATCCACTCCTTTTGGTGTTGTGAATTTGAAAATGTTAATACCAAGGGTCCGGGTTGTCCGGAAGGTATGGTTAACCATTTAATTCCATCCCAGTACTGCATTTCGCCTGCTGAGTTAGCTTTTGGTAAACTGGGAACCCATCTTGTACCATTATTAAAATAGAAACCGGGGATTACATCTCCAGCAGTTGCAGTATTATAAACTACCATACCGGCAACATGCTATAGTCTAGAAGGCATTTTTATATCTTTCCTCAATAACTTCCCAGTTAATAAGTTTCCAGAAGGCTTCGATATAATCAGAATGTTTATCAGGATAATCGAGATAATAGGCATGTTCCCACATATCACACACCATAATTGGAACTGCACCGGTCCGCATCGGATTACCTGCATTACTTTTGGGCACAATTTCAAGTAACCTATCCTCGTTGAGAACCAGCCAAATCCATCCTGATCCAAATAATGACCCGGCGGCTTTGATGAATGAACTTTTGAAGAATGAAATGGAGCCAAAGCTTGATTTTATAATTTCGGCAAAGTCTCCTTTTAAAACATTAGGGAGTCCGGGTTTTAAACCCCCAAAATAGAAATTATGATTCCACACCTGTGAAGCATTATTAAAAATCGGACCGTCTGAAACTTTAATTATTGTTTCCAGATCCAGGTTCACAAACTTTGTTCCGGTAAGCAGTTTATTGAGATTTGTAACATAAGCCCTTTGATGCTTCCCATGATGCAATTCAATAGTTTTCTTTGAAATATAAGGTTCAAGGGCATCTATCGCAAATGGAAGCTCGGGTAACTCAAATGTCATTTTAATTCAATTTTTAATAATCTGATTAATAAAGGCTTAAGTATGATGTCGGTTGGAAAACCATCATGATCAAAAATAGGTACTCAAATAAAGCCCATAATTAAGACAGTATTAATGTTAGATTAAGATTGGATTAAGATTTAGAAGGAATTTGCTTTTTACTTTAATAAGGTAACAATCACTCTATCTCCACCAGCATCTTCCCTTTATTTTCGCCGGAAAAAAGGCCAACGAATGCCTCTGGCAGTTTATCAAATCCTTTAATAATTGTTTCTTTATATTTGAGTGTCCCCTCGTGGACCCATTTTGTAAGATGTTCAAAAGCTTCGCTAAACCTGGCGCTGTAATTACTCACTATAAAACCCTGTACCATAACACTGCGGGTGAGCAGCATAGGCAATATAGATGGTGCCATTTGAATTCTGGTGTTATTGTATTGCGAAATCTGACCACACAATGCTATTCTTGCATGAAAATTCAGATTTGCAATTACTGCATCAGAAATCTCACCTCCGACATTATCATAATATACATCTACTCCTTTCGGACAAATATCTTCAAGGGTCTTTCTTAATGTTTTGGTTGTTTTATAGTTTATTGCTTCATCAAAACCGAACTCCCCGAGCAACAACTTACATTTTTCATCACTTCCCGTAATACCAATAACCCTTGCTCCCAGCAACTTAGCTATTTGTCCGGCTACAATTCCAACAGCTCCAGCAGCGCCTGAAATAACTACAGTATCTCCTTTTTTAGGCTTGCCGATATCTGTTATCCCAAAGTATGCTGTAAGTCCGGGCATTCCAAGTACTCCCAGGTAGTACCCGGGCGGAACTATTACCGGATCAACCTTACGAAGGTTTTCTGCTATTCCTATACTATGTGTAGCCCATGGTAAAGATCCAAAAACGGTGTCGCCAATCTGAAATCCGGATGACCTGCTTTCAACAACTTTAGCTACTATACTCCCATAAATTGGCTTATCGACTTCAAATGGAGCAGAATATGACTTTGCGTCTCTCATTCTTCCCCGCATATAAGGATCAACAGAAATATACCATGATTTAAGCAAAACTTCGTTATCTTTTAGTTCCGGTAATTCCTTATATTCAATTCTGAAGTTTTCTGAAGCTGGAAGTCCGACTGGTCTTGAGGCTAGCACAAACTGTTTTATTTTCATTTAGTTTTCTTATTAGTTATTGTACAACGGGAATATGTATAAATTGTTCAAACGTATAATGCCGTCGCTGACAGGGACTCGTAGAACGATATGTAGACATTTCCTGAACTGGTTCTTAAGAAGTAATCCCTAAAATTTTAAATAAACAGCTTTCAATTAATAACAAACCGCGTCATTGCGAGGATCCGCCAGCCGGCGGAGTCGAAGCAACACTGAAAAAACGCGTCATTGCGAGGAGTCCCGGCAGGGACGACGAAGCAAACCGTAAATCGCGTTAGAAAACTCAGTTTCGCTGAGTATCTTCCACACTCAATACATAACCAAACCCTTTTTTGGTCTGGATTAGTTTTTTTTCGAAATCTTTATCGATCTTCTTCCGCAGGGAGTTGATATGAACATCAATTACATTGGTGCCGGAGTTAAAGGATACTCCCCATATTTTTTCTGCAATAAGCATTCTGTCGAAAACCTTCTCTCTATTGCTCAATAATAGTTCGAGAATCTTAAATTCTGTAGCAGTGAGGTTTATCTCCTTTTCGGCACGTTTGACTTTTCGTGCAATTGAATCGAGCTCAAGATCCAGTGCCTTGAGCACCGGATGAACCATAGCTTCTTTGTTTCTTCTGTCCAGTGCCTTTATACGTGCAAAGAGTTCCTGGAAACTGAAAGGTTTAGTGAGATAGTCGTCAGCGCCACAATCAAATCCTGTTAGTTTGTCTTCTACACTGTCGAGAGAGGTCAGCATTATTATAGGTGTAAGAACACCCTTGTTCCTGAGTTTTTTACACAGTTCGAAACCCGTTATACCAGGAATGATAACATCCATGATTATTACATTGTGTTTACCGGTTAAGGCCAGCTTTTCACCCATCGTGCTATCGTAAGCATTCTCGACAATGCAATGGTTACTTTCCAGACCTATTATAACAAACGATGTTATCTTAGGATCATCTTCAACAAGCAATATTTTCATCCTCAATTATGTCAATAAGATCAAAACTGCTACCTGTTTAACGGATCAGGTGTATTCAGAACAAGGTCAAAATTAAGAATATTTTTAAATCCTAATAATAATTTTAAATGTTTTTTTATAGATTTTAATGAATGTATTTGAGATGCAGAGACGCAAATTTTGCGTCTCTGCGGTGTATGGTTCAATGTTTATTGAGACGCGAGGCATCGCGTCTCTACGGTTTTATGTTTGCTGATTCTGGAGACGCGAAGCATCGCGTCTCTACCGGTTTACCGTTAATAATTATCGTTTTTAATTAAATAATTATCATCTTTAAAAACATTTAATTTAGATTTATATTTCTGTATTTTTGAGATAATTATAACAGAAATGGAAGAAAATCCTTCACAACCCTTTTCTAAGCAGCATTGGTATTCCATTGGTTTACCGGAAACATTGCGTAGAATTATCTGGACCTCCGCTATTATCGTAATCGGACTTTGCATTTTCGATCTTATTGGTTGGTTATTTGACTTAACGGTCTTAAAAAGTATCGGTCCAAATTGGGAACCAATGAGCATTTTAACATCAATCTGCCTTATAGTTGCAACAATCGCTCTGATTTTAACTATTTTAAATGTTCCTGACGTGTTCCGGAAGACTATCCCTCGAACTCTTGCAATTTTCATTATTTTGATAAGTCTGGTTGTAATCTGTAACTCTCTCTTCAAGGTTATAAGCGGGGATAAATCACAGATCGCTGGAATTCCCTTTTTTGAGAGCGTAGTAGTCCCTCCATTTAGGATTCCGATGCTGATTTCCTTCTACATTTTCTTCATTGGAGTTATAATTCTTTTATTAGTATCCTTTAAGAATAAAACAACAGGTCTGGTTCATATATTAATTATTCCTATAATTTTGATATCTTATTATAATATAGTTAGTTATATAATAATAAACAATGCTGA
>DATCHE010000098.1:0-17749 GCA_036508535.1 Bacteroidales bacterium
TGAAATGACTGAAAAGATCAGGCAATACGACATGTTCAGAGTGGAAGCCGATAAAAGCAAGAATATAGGAGCATTCAGCGAATTCAGATGGAGGGTAAGAGCCGGAGGATTTCTCGATAACAGAAGTCTGCCCTATTATGACTTCTTTCATTTTAACTCCCAGCCAATAATATTTCTTCTGGATGATTATCAGGATGCATTTATGTTACCTGCATACTATTCTCTTAGTACACCCGAATTTTTTGGAGAGGTACATATGAAGTACACAACACCCTACCTTCTTATTAAACTTCTTCCCATATTAAGCAACACTCTGTTGCGGGAAAATTTAAGCTTTTCATTCCTGGGTTCACGATATAACAAAAGCTACTCGGAAATAGGTTATAGTATCAGCGAGATACTGCTAATTGGTGAGATAGGCTTTTACGCAGGGTTTGAGAATCTTAAGAATAAGAGTGTTGGTGTAAAAATGGTTTTCCGGTTTAATTAACTATTTTATGCAAAAGGAGGTTCGTCATGCATATCCGACTCCTTATCGAATGCTCCTCCCAGTTTCCTGAGGTTATCGTGATTCATCTTTGAGCCAAGAGTAATGCTTTGTGAACCATCTCTTATTTCAGCGCTGGTCTCCATGTCGAAATCATCAATATCCACAAACTGAGCTTTCTCTTCACGAAAGCGTAACCTTACATCATCTGTTGGACCGTTACGATTTTTTGCAAGTATAATTTCAGCAATTCCTTTGGTGGAAGACCCGTCTTCAAAAGCAGGGATGCCGAATTTTTCCTGACGATGAATAAACAGAACCATGTCGGCATCTTGTTCAATTGCACCTGATTCGCGAAGGTCGGAAAGCAGAGGTCTCTTTGAACCACCTCTCATTTCAACCGATCTGTTAAGCTGAGAAAGAGCAATTATTGGGATATTTAATTCCTTGGCAATACTTTTAAGTGAACGTGATATATTACTTACTTCCTGTTCGCGACTGCCGGCATTTTCAGGGCCGGACATGAGCTGAAGGTAGTCGACAATAACAATATCGAGCTTATGCTGAGCAGTAAGGCGCCGGCATTTTGCTCTCAATTCAAAAATTGATATTGCCGGAGTATCGTCGATAAATATCGGAGCCTGAACAAGATTTTTAATCCTGGTATCGAGTTGTTTCCACTCGTCTTCTGAAAGTCGTCCGTTTTTGATCTTGTCTCCGGCAATGTCTGTTTCAGCTATTATCAACCTGTTTACCAGCTGAATAGAAGACATTTCGCAAGAAAATATTGCAACTTTTTTACCATGATCAATAGCCATGTTCCGCGCCATTGAAAGAGCAAATGCAGTTTTTCCCATTGAAGGGCGGGCTGCAATAATGACAAGTTCAGATTTCTGCCAACCGGAGGTAAGCCTGTCGAGTTTGGTAAAACCTGAAGGAGTTCCTACCAGGGCATCTTCCCTTTTCCCTGCCTCCTCTATTTCCCTTATAGCTTCCTTAATAACAACATTAATTGGAGCAACTTCTCTTTTAATATTTCCTTCAGCTATCTGAAAAAGAGCATTTTCCGAATAATCGAGAAGCTCTGTAACATCATAAGTGTCATCAAAAGACCTGGTCTGTATTTCAGTAGATACTCTTATAAGTTCACGCTGAATATATTTCTGAGCAACAATCCTTGCATGAAAGTCGACGTTTGCAGCTGATACCACTTTTGAAGTAAGCTGGGTAAGATAAACAGGTCCTCCAACACTATCTAATTCCTGATGTGCCCTTAATTCCTCCGTAACAGTGTATAGATCAACCGGAAATTCTTTGATGGACAAATCAGAAATTGCTTTGAATATTTTCTGATGTGCTTCCCTGTAAAAACTCTCCGGTTTGAGAATATCAAGAATAGTTATTACTGCTTCCTTTTCAAGCATTACAGCACCAAGGACAGCCTCTTCCATATCGTTGGCCTGTGGGGGTACTTTTCCAAAATCAGGCAGTGCTGTTGTTGTGGGCCTTGTGCTATTTCTTTGTTTCGCCATTAATGATATGTTACTTATTTACAATTACTTACAGTATGAGATATTTTAATATCCGGGCATTTTCAAAGGTATAACAACCCCGATCAATAATTGAAAAGGTTCAATTTTTTGTTACAAACATTCACTGTTAAAAACTTGTTGAAAAGCTAAAAAACTATTCGATACCAAATAATTCAAAACCATATGGTACTTTTACATAAAATAGGAATCGGGAATCAAGCATAAGAATTCATTGATTTTCTTCGTTTACCCCGACCCCAAGGGGAGCGAAGAACCGAGCACAATAGTGCGAGCTCGGCGCAGCCAAAAGCTATTTACGCTTCTGTATGCCTGATTCTCGATAATACTTTTACATAAAATAGAGACAGATGATTGTTTTCCCAAAAGCAAAAATAAATCTTGGGTTACGCATAACGGGTAAGCGCTCAGATGGGTATCACGATATTGAAACTATATTCTATCCTGTCGGGCTGAACGATGCACTTGAGTTTGTAGTTTCAAATTCCTCCGACCGGAAAGATATTCTTACATCGACCGGCATCAGTACAGGTAGTTCACCGGATGATAACCTGGCGATGAAAACCGTAAGAAAGTTACGTGAGAAGTACTCATTTCCATATCTTAGAATTCATCTGCATAAAGTGATTCCGATAGGCGCTGGTTTAGGTGGAGGTTCATCTGATGCTACATGTCTTTTAAAAGCTCTGATAAAGTATTTCGGTCTCTTTATTGATGAAGAGAGACTGAAGGCTCTTGCTCTGGAATTGGGTAGCGATTGTCCGTTTTTTATTGAAGGGACACCTGCTTTTGCCACTGGGAGAGGAGAAATTCTTAGATCTATCAACCCTGTTCTTGCTGGTTATTATCTGATACTTCTTAACCCCGGGGTTCGGATAGATACCAGAGAAGCATATCAGAATTGTCATACTGAACATCCCAAAATCAGTCTTATTCAATTGATTGACCAACCGTTTAACAAATGGAAAGATTTGATAGTTAATGATTTTGAAGAATACGCTTTTAAGAAGTTTTCAATAATAGGTGAAATAAAAAATGAACTGTATTGCTCTGGTGCACTTTTTAGTCTGATGTCGGGCAGCGGGTCGAGTGTATACGGTATATTCTCAGAAAAACCAAAAGTGTCGGATAAATTAAAAGGCTATGTGATTTGGGAGGGAGTTTTGTAACATTACCTCACCCCGTCCTGTCCTTGTACTTTTGTGGTTCTTAAGTCCCTCCCACCTGGGGGAGGGATTTAGGGTGAGGTCACTCTAATATGAGTAGTACACTCCCCTTCGAAACCTTATCTCCTTTCTTTACTACTATTGATTTTACTTTTCCATCCAGAGGACTCTTAAGCTTATTCTGCATCTTCATTGCATCAAGAATCATAAGGACTTCACCTTTTTTTACCACATTCCCGGGTTCTATATATATTTCCAGAACCGTACCGGGAATAAAACTTAAAATAATCTTAGGATCGGTGGGCTTGTATGGCTTCCTGTTTTCAAATTTCGTACTTATCCTTGTCTGATATAAGGTGGTATTGATATTCAGGATTCCTGGCTTATCTTTTTTAATCATTATTGTCCAGTTAAATATTTAAAAATTGTATTGACTAAAATGGTGGCAGTCCGTGCTTTTTATAAGGCATTGGAACATCTTTATTTTCAGATACTTCAATTGCGTGCATAAGGAATTTCCTGGTTTCTGAAGGTTCAATAACGGCATCAACATACCCTCTTGAGGCAGCGACATAAGGATTTGCGAACTTTATTTTGTATTCTTCGACCATCTTTTTTCTCATTGCATCGGGATCAGCAGCTGACATTATCTCTTTTTTGAAGATGATATTTGCTGCACCTTCCGGACCCATAACAGCAATCTCGGCAGAAGGCCATGCAAAAACAAAATCAGCACGGAGATGACGGGAACCCATTGCAATATAACCACCACCATATGCTTTTCTAAGAATAACTGTCAGTTTGGGTACTGTTGCTTCACTATATGCATAAAGAATTTTTGCACCATGCCGTATAACACCTGCATGTTCCTGATCTACGCCAGGGAGGTAACCCGGAAGGTCTACAAGAGTTATTATTGGAACATTAAAAGCATCGCAATAGCGGATAAATCTTGCAGCTTTGTCTGAGGAGTCAACATCCAGAACCCCTGCCATTTCCAAAGGCTGATTAGCTACAAACCCTGTTGTTCGTCCGCCCATACGTCCGAAACCAATTACAATGTTCTTTGCATAAAGTTCCATTATCTCAAAGAAATCCGAATTATCCACAATTGATCTTATTACATCTTTAACATCGTATGGGAGAGTAGGATCTGCGGGAACAATCTTACCAATATTATATTCCGGTTTTGGTTCGGCCGGATCGAACATACGGGCTTTCTTCCCGTTATTCCATGGGATAAATGTGATGAGTTTTTTTATCTGATCGAAACACTCTTCTTCACTCAGAGCAAAGAAATGAGCATTACCTGTTATTTCGCTATGCACCCTGGCGCCTCCCAGATCTTCCATAGAGATTTCCTCACCAAGAACCGTTTTTATCACTTCTGGTCCTGTAATAAACATTTTCGAGATCTTATCGACAACAAAAACAAAATCTGTAAGAGCAGGGGAATAGACTGCACCTCCAGCACATGGTCCAAGGATAACAGATATCTGGGGGATGACACCGCTCGATATTGTATTACGAAAGAAAATCTCACCATAACCGGCAAGTGAGTTCACTCCTTCCTGTATCCTAGCACCTCCTGAATCATTAATACCAATAAGAGGCATCCTCATTTTCAGGGCATGGTCCATTATTTTCGTAATTTTCCTTGAGTGCATAAGTCCCAGCGATCCTCCTGCAACTGTAAAATCCTGGGCAAAAATTGCGACCGGAGCGCCATAGATAGTTCCCGATCCGATAATTACCCCATCGCTCGGGAGCGATTTTTTATACATATCAAAATCGCGGGCGTCATGTTCAACAAACATGTCGTATTCATTAAAGGAGTTTTCGTCAAGCAAGGCCATAATGCGCTCGCGAGCTGTGCGTTTACCCATAGCTTTCTGTTTTTCAATTGCCTGCTCACCTCCGCCCAGCAATACCTTCTCACGTTTCTCCTGTAACTCCAGAATCTTTTTGTTAATTAGCATATAATTCTTTTTTAAAATATAAAACTATTTCGGGGCCATTTTGTAAAGGACCAACGCAATAACTGAATAAATAATATTTGGTATCCACATTGCCAGCATTGGACTCAGGTCTCCCTTAAGTGAAAATTGTGATGCAAACTGGAGAAACAGGATATATGAGAAGCTTAGTATAAGCCCAATACCTATATTCATGCCAATGCCTCCCCGTATTTTCCTTGAAGACAATGAAACGCCAATAAGTGTAAGAATAAAAACAGCAAAGGGGTTGGCAAACCGCCGGTGTTTTTCAATCAGGAAAAGTTTCAGTTCTTCCGATCCCTGCAGCTGAAGCAGGCTGATATAATCTCCAAGTTCTCTATAGGTCATTGTACCAACAAAGCCAGGATCGGTTGAAAAACTATTTTCGTTTATTGTAAGAGTAGTGTCAATTTTTGTACCCTGAGTGAATTCCTCCACATTTCCTTTTATTTCGCGTATATAATAATTGAATGCCGACCATTTTTTTGTTATTGTATCATAAGTAACATACTCGGCAGATAGTTTAGATACAATTCTGCCACTATCTAATTTTTCAATTGTAAAATTTTGTCCTCTGTGGTTGAGAGGACTGTAGGTTCCCATATAAACATAATAATTTTTAAATACCTGTCTGTGAATATTCTCCACCATTACTTTCCGGGCTGAACTACGATAGTACTTATCTTCAAAATCCATCCGTACCAGATTTGATTTTGGAATTATAAAATTGGTCAGAATAAAAGTGAAAGCGGCAATTACCAGAGCTGAAACAAAATAGGGCCACATCATTCTTTTAAAACTCATTCCACTGTTCAGGATAGCGATAATCTCAGTATGTATCGCCATTTTGGAAGTGAAGAAAATAACTGAAATAAAGACAAACAGCGGGGCGAAGAGTGTCGCGAAGTATGGAATGAAGTTTAGGTAATAATCAAAAATTATTGCATGCACAGGGGCCTGCTTCTCCATGAAATTGTCGATTTTTTCAGCAAAATCGAAAACAACAGCAATAGTAAGTATCAATGCAAGACAGAAGAAGAAAGTACCAAGGAACTTTCTAATAATATACTTATCTATCAACTTAATCTTCAGAGAATCTAAAGCCTCTCCGAAAGTTTTTTTACCATTGCGCTTTTCCATACTTTGAAATTACCCTCTTCAATTTTTTTTCTTGCTTCCTCAACAAGTCTTAAATAAAATCCCAGGTTGTGTATACTTGCAATCTGAGCTCCGAGATTTTCACCGGATATTACAAGGTGTCGAAGATATGCCTTTGAATAACAAAGACTTACAGTCGATGGCCCTTCCGGATCAATTGGACTAAAATCATCCATCCATTTACGGTTTCTGATGTTTATGGTCCCCTCACTTGTGAATAACATTCCATTGCGACCATTACGGGTAGGCATAACACAATCGAACATATCTATTCCTCTTTCAATTGCTTCCAGAAGATTAACCGGGGTACCTACTCCCATCAGGTAACGTGGCTTATCGGGAGGCAGAATCTCATTAACAATCTCTATAATCCGGTACATCTCTTCAGCCGGTTCTCCTACAGACAAACCACCAATGGCATTTCCTGCCATCCCTGCCGACGCAATTTTTTCCGCTGATATTTTTCTCAGGTCATCAAATACACCACCCTGAACTATAGGAAAAAGGAACTGCTCTTTTCCCCATAAAGGATCTGTTTCCCTGAACCTTACCACTGCCCTGTCTAGCCAGTGATGAGTAAGAGCAACCGACTTTTTTGCGTATTGATAATCGCATGGCCATGGAGCACACTCGTCAAATACCATCATTATATCTGCACCAATAATCCGTTGTATATCAATCGTATTTTCAGGAGTAAAAACATGTTTTGATCCATCAATATGGGATTTAAAAACAGCTCCTTCGTCAGAAAGCTTCCTGTTTCCTGTAAGAGAGAACACCTGGTAGCCACCACTGTCTGTCAATATCGGACGATCCCACGACATAAATTTATGAAGACCACCTGCTGCTTTAAGGACTTCTGTTCCCGGTCGCAAATAAAGATGGTATGTATTCCCAAGAATTATTTTTGCATTAATATCCTCTGATAAATCGCGCTGAAGAATTCCTTTTACAGTACCCCCCGTTCCAACAGGCATAAATATCGGAGTCGGAATATCACCATGAGCAGTCTTCAATATACCGGTCCGTGCTCTTGATTCCTTATCCCTACTCTCTATTTTAAACATATATAATTAGCTCATTTTTCGAAGCACAAATGTAATTCTTCCATACGGCCTAAGAAAATTATCATGAATTATTTTTTTTGTCATACAGATTATCTTATTAATATTGCTGAAATAAATGGAAGTCAGATGATAGACAGTGAGAATGTTCTTCTTTTAGCCGTATTTCTAATCTTTTCTTTTGTTGCAGCTGTTCAGTTGTTTTATTACCTGTTCTTTTATCTTGCTGTTCATATTTATAAACCAGCAGTGAGTAAATCAATCCGACAACCTGTCTCAATTATAATTTGTGCACGTAACGAAGCTGAGAACCTTTCCAATTTTTTACCGTCAGTTTTGGAACAGGATTATCCCGATTTTGAAGTAATTGTTGTAAATGATTGTTCTGAAGATAATTCCTATGATGTACTTGGCAAATTTGTTATGCAGTATCCGAATTTAAAGATCTCTACAATAAACAAAGATCCTAAATTTGCACATAATAAAAAGTTCGCTCAATTCATTGGAATTAAAGCAGCAAAGAACGAGCTTCTTCTATTCACAGATGCGGATTGCCAGCCCGAATCTGACAAATGGCTGGAGGGGATGACTTCAAATTTTGATGACAGGATATCTTTTGTGCTGGGATACGGAGGTTATCTTAAAGAGAAAGGTTTACTCAATAAATTCATTCGATATGACAGTATGATAATAGCAATGCAATATCTGGGCATGGCCATTCGTGGTATTCCATACATGGGTGTTGGTCGCAATCTGGCTTACCGCCGGTCAGTATTTTTCGCCAATAAGGGCTTTGGAGCTCATAATCATATTATTTCAGGAGATGATGATCTTTTTGTTAATACAAATGCCACGAGAAAAAATACACGGGTTGAGTTCAGAAGCAGCACACATACCAAATCTGTTCCACGTTCGGGTTTGAGAGAATGGATAGCACAAAAGAAAAGGCATCTGACAACTGCTCCATATTATAAGTTAAGAGACAGAATTCTCTTAATTACTGAAACTATAACCAGAATAATATTCTATACCACATTTATTGTCCTGCTTTCATTCACTTTTCTCTGGCCTTATGTTTTAGGTATATTCGCATTAAGGCTCATTACACAAATTATTATTTTTGTTTTTGTTCAGAAAAAATTAAATGAATCAGGATTAGTAACTTTTTCGCTATTTTTTGATATCTTTTCCCCAATAATAAATGCACTATTGTATTTTAGTAATCTTCTGAACACTCCGGGTAAAAACAGATGGAAGTAACTCATGTTTTATCGGACAAGGCAAAGGGTGATCTGCTGCTAGTTGAAGAGGCCAGAAAAGGAAATGAAAAAGCTTTTGCCGGCCTGATGAACCGTTACCGGGATTCAATTTACTATATGCTTCTTAAGATGGTAAACAACTCATCCGATGCTGAAGACCTGACAATTGAAGCTTTTGGAAAAGCGTTCAGGAATCTGGAGTCTTACACGCCGAAATTTGCATTCAGCACCTGGCTTTTTAAAATTGCAACAAACAACTGCGTTGACTTTATAAGAAAGAAGCAACTCTCTCCTGCTCCGTTTGATAATCAGCAGGATGATTTAGACAATCTAACCGTAAACCTTCAGTCTGATATGCCCGACCCTGAAGAGTCATTAATAAATCGTCAGGAGATTGCGGCCCTGAAAGATATTGTAAACCAGCTAAAACCGAGGTATAAATCACTTATCGAACTACGCTATTACAAAGAATACTCGTATGAAGAGATTTCATCTGAACTTAAGCTGCCTATTGGAACTGTAAAAGCTCAATTATACAGAGCCAAAACTCTGCTTTACAACATACTAACTAAAACAGGTAACAGGTAGTGCCAGAAAGAATTTTTAAGTATTTCCCATTATTATCTGTCTCTCAGAAGGAGAAGCTGTCGCAGTTAAGGGAGATCTACGACCGGTGGAACAGTATGATCAATCTGATTTCCCGTAAGGATATGGATAACTTTCTGGTTCATCATGTTCTCTACTCAATGGCAATAGCGAAGATCATTGGCTTTTTACCCGGAACAAGGATCCTTGATGTTGGAACGGGGGGCGGGTTCCCCGGCATACCACTGGCAATTATGTTCCCCGACTCTGAATTCACTCTTCTCGACTCGATTGGAAAAAAGGTTAAAGTGGTAAAAGCAGTTGCAGAGGAACTTGGGTTAGAAAATGTCGTTCCAACAAGGAAAAGGGTTGAAGACGAAAAAAGCAGGTTCCATTTCATAGTGAGCAGGGCAGTTACAGAGTTCCCGGGATTTGTAAGTATGACCTCCAAAAATATTGAAACCTCAGGGATTAACAGCCTTAGGAATGGGATCTTATACCTTAAAGGAGGTGATTTTTCAGAAGAACTTTCCCCTTTTAAAAAACGCGTAAAAGTTTGGGATATAAAAGACTTTTTTGAGGAACCTTTTTTTGAAACTAAAAAGATAATATACCTCTCATTTTGATTTTTTTGAAAAAAAACACCTTACTGGTTTTTATATTTCAAAAAAGTACTACATTTGCATTCTCAAATTTGAATGTTAGTCAACAAATATTATTGAAAAGATGAAAAGGACGTTTCAGCCATCAAGAAGGAAGAGATCAAATAAACATGGTTTCAGAGAAAGGATGTCAACTCCAAACGGAAGAAGAGTTCTTGCTGCCCGCAGAGCTAAAGGAAGAAAAAAACTTTCAGTTTCCGAGGAGCTTAAATTAAAAGGATAATACACATTTTACAATATCTTCTTAAAGGTGTCTTTACAGGACGCCTTTTTTGTTTACATGTACCCCCTTAACTCAGCCCCTAAATTCTTACCTTTACCAGCCTTCTAATTTTAAAAAATGGATAATCTTTTAACCCATATTGATGATGCAGACCTCCAACGGATAGCCGGCAAGATAACATCAGGTATCCGTATTACTAAGGATGACGGTTTATTACTTTACAATAAAGCTGATCTTTCGCTTCTGGGTCTGCTGGCAAGCATCGTCAGAAGAAATCATAACGGAAATCTTGCATATTTCAACCGGAACTTTCACATTGAACCAACAAATAAGTGCATCTATAACTGCAGGTTCTGCTCTTATCATAAACCAGAGGGCGACCCTGATAGTTGGGAGTACAGTCATGAGGAAATGCTCGAAATAGTAAAACGCTTTGACAATAAAGAGGTTACTGAAGTTCATATCGTTGGTGGGGTTCATCCATCGTACGACCTGCATTACTGGGGCTCGCTGATTAAGAAAATCAAAGAACACCGTCCCGGGTTGCATGTAAAAGCTTTTTCGGCTATTGAACTCGACTATATGATAAACAAAGCCGGTTATACAATCGAAGATGGATTAAAGCAGCTGAAATCTTATGGTCTCGATTCAATACCAGGTGGCGGCGCTGAGATTTTCGATGAGGAACTCAGAAAAACCATCTGTGATGAAAAGGCCTCCTCAGAACTGTGGCTGACAATTCACGAAACCGCCCACAAAATTGGAATACCATCCAATGCCACTATGCTATATGGCCATATGGAAACTTACAGTCATCGAATAGATCATCTCGATCGCCTTCGCTCGCTTCAGGACCGAACCGGTGGATTTAATGCATTTATCCCCTTAAAATACAAGAAGTCGAATAACAGTATGTCCTATCTTGGCGAGGTGAGTATTGTTGAGGATCTCAGGAACTATGCTGTATCCAGAATATTCCTCGATAACTTCACTCATATAAAAGCTTACTGGCCAATGATAGGGAAAGAAGGGGCACAGCTCTCTCTCTCTTTTGGCGCAGATGATATGGATGGAACAATTGACGATACAACCAGAATCTATTCGATGGCTGGTTCGAAAGAAGGGAACCCTGCTATGACAACCGATGAGATCTGCAAAATAATAAGCGAATCGGGATACATTCCGGTAGAGAGAGATTCACTCTACAACGCCATTTAGTCACCTTCCCGATAATTATCTGGACCACTGAAGGGGGCTAAACATTTGACTTAGAACTCCCTTTAGTGGGCAGGGGGCAAAAAAGAGCAGGATTTAGTAGCAAAAAAGTCTAGTCTAGAATTTCCCGACAATATTTCTTATAATTTTATAAGTACCTTTGCGTTATTACTAATATCAATTTGTCAGCATGAGCTTAAAAAAATTTCTCTTAAGCAAAGTATTTTTTAAAAATCTTGCATTTGCGATTGCAATTTCTGTTGGAGGGTTAATGTTGTTACTGATAGTGCTTAATTTCTATACGAGACATGGGCAGGCACGGCCAGTACCCAATTTTTATGGCCTTACAATGGATCAGACAGCTAAACTGGCAAAAAAAAGTAAGCTAAAATACCAGATCATTGATTCAGTTTATACAACTCTTGTTCCACGTGGTTGTGTAACAGAACAGAATCCCAAACCAGGGTTCAAAGTAAAGAAATGGAGAAATGTTGTACTTATAATAAATGCATTCAGTCCTGAGATGGTTGCCATGCCAAATCTTATCGATCTGCCAATAATTCAGGCATCCTATATGATTGAAAGTTCCGGTCTTAAAATGGGCGAGTCAAGATACAAGCCAGATCTCTCTGTAGGTTTTGTTTTGGAACAGCTTTATAATGGTAAAAAGATCGCAGCCGGTGATTCAATTCAGAAAGGGTCGGTTATAGGACTGGTACTGGGCAAAGGATTAAGTAATCAACGTACTTCCATTCCTGACTTAACAGGGATGACCCTTGAACCCGCAAAAAAGAAGATACTTATAGCATCTCTTAATTTGGGAACATATATTTATGATAATTCAATTAAGAGCGGGAATGATACCACTAACGCTTTTGTATATAAACAGAATCCGGAGTACAATATAGACGGCAGCCTTCAACTCGGCTCTGCAATATACCTATGGCTAACAGTTGATTCCGCCAAACTGACGGTAGATTATACACTTATAATCAGGTCCGATTCAATTCCGGTTACTGATACTACCAGAGTGACATCTAACTAATCCAGATGACGAAGAAGATAATTCTATATTTTATTTTTTTAAATGTTAGTCTGGCATTCTCTTCGGCACAGGAAGTTGTTACCGGCCTCCAATCGAATTGGGTTATAACCGGCTCAAAGGATAATACGAAAATAAACAAAGGTCTATCTGCTTCAGATACTCTTGAGCTTCCATTTTTTGACGATTTTTCAGGACGATCAATTTTCCCTGACAATAAAAAATGGATCGACCAAAATGTCTTTATTAACAACACTTACTCCGACAGCCAGATCACAATCGGAATTGCAACATTTGATGCCCTCAACAGCACAGGACGGCTGTATGAGACGGCCTCCACGACAGGGTTTAAAGCTGACGAGCTTACGTCGAAACCGTTAAATCTTAATTATACCTCCTCAGACAATATCTGGTTTAGCTTTTTTTATCAGGCTGGTGGATTAAGCGATCCTCCGGAGGCCAGAGACAGCCTTACACTTCAGTTTCTTGCTCCCGGAGAGAACAAATGGTATTCCGTATGGAGAATGGAAGGCAACTCAGATCTTAGATTTAAACCGGTTATTCTAAAGATAGATAATGCACGTTTCCTGAAAAAAGGTTTTCAGTTTAGATTCATTAACTATGCAAGCCTCAGTTCAATACTTTCAGAAGATCCGTCAATGGCCGGAAATGGTGATATATGGAATGTAGATTATGTTCTTCTGGGTAAAAACAGAAATGCTGCCGACACAGTTTTTGCAGATGTTGCTTTCAGATTACCCCTAAGGTCTCTGCTTAAAAATCATGAGGCGATGCCCTGGAAACAATTTAAAAAGATCGAACTTCAGGAGATGGGCTCTTATATACCGATTCATTATCGCAATAATGATATTATAACCAGGAATGTAACCCGTAATTTTGAGATTTGGGATGTTTATAAAAATGTACAATCGGATTTTTTCTCCGCTGGCGCTGCAAATATAAGTCCTTTAACCAACGTCGATTATAAGGCTAATCTTGTCTATACTTTCAATACTCCGTACATCGATTCAGCTCTGTTCCGGATTACGTGCTCTCTAAAAACCGATGAGTTTGATCCAAAGGGAAACGACACTTTAGTTTATTACCAGGTTTTCAACGACTATTTTGCTTTTGATGACGGGACAGCTGAAGCCGGATATGGAATAAACGGGCTTGGCTCACGAAACGCTATGGCAGCTTACAGGTTTGCCGTATTCATTCCCGATACTTTAAGAGCTATCCGTATATGTTTCAATGACAGCTATCTGGATGCTAATAAAAGAACATTCGACCTGATGGTCTGGGATGATGATAATGGTGTTCCCGGGAATGTTTTATATACAAAAGAGGAGGTGCTGGTTGAACAGGGAGATGTGATCAACGGTTTTTATACCTACGTTCTTCCGGATGGAGTTATGTTAAATAACATATTCTATGTGGGATGGAGGCAGCGCTCTGAAACCTTTCTGAATGCCGGTCTCGATATTAATACTCCTAATGCCGGCAGGCAGTTATACTGGTTAAATGGCCAATGGCAACAATCGCAGGTAAATGGAAGCATAATGATTAGACCGGTCGTTGGAAATCCTCTGAGGATAACAGCAATTAATGATATTTATTCAAATAATAAGAGCATGGTCAGTGTTTGGCCTAACCCCGCAACTGATTATATTAATATTAACAGTGGAGATCTGCCTCAGTCAGGATTAATAAAAATAACTATTCTCGATATTTCCGGTCGTGAATTAATAAAAACCGGTTACACTGAGCGCATTGATATATCCTCGCTGCATGAAGGAATTTATATTATCGTTACGACAATGAACGGCAGATCAATAGGTTATAACCGTATAATTAAATCAAGGTAATCATCAAAAATGACAGAAGAAGAATTAGTTGACCAGCAGGAACTTTTTGAACATTTCAGATTTAAGGCCGATCCGGGGCAAACACTGCTCAGAATAGATAAATTCCTTACAGACAGAATCGAGAGCACCTCCAGAACACGCATCCAGAATGCTGCGAATGCAGGATGTATTCTGGTAAACAATATCGCTGTTAAGCCAAACTACAAAGTTAAACCGGGGGATTTGGTACAGGTTGTTTTGCCTACCCCTCCGAGAGAAATTGAACTCGTCCCTGAAAACATTCCGATAAATATTGTTTATGAAGATGACGATGTTCTGGTTGTAAATAAAGAACCCGGGATGGTGGTACATCCGGCACACGGAAATTATACCGGAACTCTGGTAAGCGCTCTTATGTGGCACTTCAAGGACCTTCCTTTATTCAACACAGGTCAAGCCAGACCCGGACTGGTTCACAGGCTTGATAAAAACACCTCCGGAATACTTGTTATTGCAAAGAATGAATACGCCCTGAACAGACTCTCAAAACAGTTCTACGATCGCACAACAGATCGCAGGTACAACGCACTGGTTTGGGGAGTGCCAAATCCTTTAGAGGGCACTATTACAGGGAATGTAGGCAGGAGTGTAAAAGACAGAAAAGTGATGCAGGTTTTCAAAGATGAAGAAGAAGGGAAGCATGCAATAACTCATTATAAAGTATTGGAAGATCTTGGATATATATCCCTTGTCGAATGTAAACTTGAAACCGGACGAACACATCAGATAAGAGTGCATTTCAGTCACATTAAACACCCATTATTCAATGATGCGGAATACGGTGGAGATCAGATAATTAAAGGAACGACATTTACAAAATATCATCAATTTATAAAGAATTGTTTTAAGATATTGCCACGTCAGGCTTTGCATGCAAAATCGCTTGCATTCGATCACCCGGTTACCGGCAAAAGGCTTTCATTCGACTCAAATATGCCGGACGATATGCAACAGGTAATTGATAAATGGAGGAAATACACGTCGGGGAGAGAAGAAGAATGAAAATAAGATAAAAGACAAAAGTATAAAGATAAAAGTAAACAAAAGACCTACGGCTTATGACTAAAGGGGAAGACCTAATGAAAAACAAAAGTCTCGAAAGTAGGTACTAGTAGCCAAATTCTTGACATTCTTCCCTTTTGTCTTGTGCCTTTTGTCTTTTGTCTTATTTAGTGTTACCAGCTGCCTCCTGCTCCTCCGCCGCCAAAGCTTCCGCCACCGAAGCCGCCAAAGCCTCCTCCACTGCTTCCACCACCGGAGAATCCACCCCAGCTTCCACCATGAGAGCCTCTTCCCGACCCCATCATTCCCATAAGTACCCAGAACGGCAGCCCGCCGGTACTTATATTTTTGCTGTTCGATCCTCCTGAATTTTTTGAGATCAGTGCGATAATAATGAAGATGACAAAGATGATTAACCCAAAAGGAACACCTTTACCTGAACCCTTCTTTACCTTTTGTTGATATTCGGCTGCGGAGTACTCACCTCTTATGAGCGACATGATGGTATTTGTTGCATTAGTCAGTCCGCCATAATAGTCTCCATTCCTGAATGCCGGAAGAATTTCATTATTAACAATATCTATACAGGCCAGATCAGGCACAGCCCCCTCAGCTCCATAACCGGTGGCAATTTGTACTTCGCCCTTCGTATCAGTCTTTGTTTTTACAACTATCAGAATACCATTGTTACGGCCCTTCTGCCCTACTCCCCATTTTTCGCCCAACCGCTGTGCATAATCTGAAGGTGCATAGCCGTTTAGATCTTTAACTATAACAATAGCAATCTGGGTAGATGTTGAATCATTAAAAGAAACCAGCTTTCTTTCGAGCATATTTACTTCCTGCCCGGTAAGCAGTCCGGCAAAATCATTTACAAGTCTCGGCGGTACAGATCTCTCAGGTATATCCTGTGAATAGATCCTATTAAATGATGTTGTAAAGAGAAGAACCACAAGGGGCAGTAAATACAAACTTTTTTTTCTCATTATCATTACTCTCCCTTTATTTTATCGAATGAAATTTCATCAGGCAGTTCATTTACATCATCTTTTTTATAAGGGAAGTGAGTCTTAAGATGCTTCCCTGCGAGTAAAATTCCTTCTGAAAGACCTTCTGTAAATTTACCCTCTCTGAAGTTTTTCTGAAGCAGTTGACTTATGTCATCCCAAAAACCGTCAGGAACTTTTGCATTTATCCCTGCATCACCGATTATTGCAAATTTCTTATCGCTTATAGCAAGGTAAAACAGAACTCCGTTACGGTCGGCTGTTTTATGCATCCCAAGCTTATTGAATACCCAAGCAGCTCTGTCGAGAACTTCACCTGAGAAAGAAGTTTCGATATGAACTCTGATCTCACCTGAAGTTTCCAATTCAGCCTCCTTCACGGATGCAAGAATCTGAGCCTGTTGTTCCTTATTAAAGAACGATGAAGCTTTCATTTATATTTATGAATTAAAATTTAACCTCTGGCGCTTTTTCAGCGCCTGATGCAGCCTCAAAATAAGGCTTTATCTGGAAACCAAACATTCCGGCAAAGAATGTCTGAGGGAATTTCCGGATATAAGTGTTGTAAACTAATGCCACCTCATTGAACTTTCTTCTTTCAACTGAAATTCTGTTCTCAGTGCCCTCAAGCTCTATCTGAAGGTCTCTGAAATTTTGTGTAGCTTTAAGCTCAGGATATTGCTCCATAACAACCATGAGACGGCCAAGAGCTGAGGAAACCTGTCCCTGAGCCTGTTGAAACTGCTGCATATTTTCAGCGGTCATCTTTGTAGGATCAATTGTTACTGATGTAGCCTTAGCTCTGGCTTCAATGACTTGTGTAAGAGTAGTCTGTTCAAAGTTAGCAGCTCCCTTCACAGTACTAACAAAATTAGGGATCAGGTCGGATCTGCGCTGATATGATGTTTGTACATTTCCCCATTGGCTGGTAACTGATTCCTGCATTGTCACCATACCGTTATAAACTTTTGTACCCCAAACCACTGCAGATAAAACAACAAGCGCGAGGGCAGCAACTACTATAATAGAAATTAAACAACCTTTTTTCATTTTTACATATTTTAAAATTTCATCAAAGGTAATACATCTGGTAGTCAAAAAATACATGGATCATGATAATAATTTTTATGAACTCTTAGATTTATGCAAATAAAGTCATTGATTTTCTTCGCTCCCCTTGGGGTATAGCCGTTAACTAAAACGTAGAATCGTAAAAACAGAGTTAAGGAGAAGTATCCCCTCCTTTTGAAGGAGGGGTAGCCGCAGTACAATGATAATCAAAGTATTGCAAAGGCTAGTAGCGGCCAGGGTGGTTGATTGGCTTATCAGATCGTTTCATCATTCTTATTGATAACTTTCCTTATCTCATTTTTTAAATATTCAGGCTCCTGGAATACAAATCTGTTTTCAAACCTTAATACAGTG
>DATCHE010000099.1:0-11569 GCA_036508535.1 Bacteroidales bacterium
CTTCTATCAGTATCAGGTGGCGGTGGAGTAGGCTCAAAGATAGATGGTCTTAGCGATAGTGCTAAGAAAGCCCGGCTAATTGAAGAAATTAAAACTTTCAGAGATCATCCTGCCCTGCTTGCATGGTACATTTCAGATGAACCTAACGGTCATAAATTAGATCCGGAACTACTTAAGGAACTTTACAACACTGTTAAAGAAAATGATCCCTGGCACCCTGTTACAATAGTTTTTACAGCACCTGTTATGGATTCAAGAAAATATTCAGACGCTCTTGATATTGTAATGGCCGATCCTTATCCAGTTCCTGACCTTCCGGTATCACTTGTCGGAGACGTTACAAGCCAGTTAAGTGCAGAATTTCATGGAAGGATACCGGTCTGGATCGTTCCGCAGGTATTTGGCGGGGGAGAGATATGGGGCAGAGAACCTACAATCCAGGAGATGCGTTCGATGACATGGCAATCTATAATAAAAGGGGCAACCGGCATACAGTATTTTGTAAGGCAGGGACTTAACTATTTTCCAAAATCAACGGCTACATGGAGTGAATGCGGAAGGATGGCTATGGAGGTTGCTGAGCTCACACCCTGGTTACTTTCGGATGAAGAAACTCTTAAGGTGCAATCTTATTCCGCTGATATTCTTGTATCCTCAAGGGTTCACGATGGTCAGTTGCTGGTTATGGCAGTCAGTCGAATAAATAAACCGATAGCATTAACTATAAGAATTTTCGGCAAAACTTATGGCAACGCCAGAGTATTATTCGAGAACCGTTTAGTTGGCGTAAACGGAGGGTTAATAACAGATCAGATCGCACCACTCGGTTCACAGATGTACCTGATCAATCTTATGCCCGATAAACCAGTGCCAGTAACCCATATTTTAAATCTGATAAAAGATCCGGGGTTTGAAGACATCTCGAGTCCCGGAATTCCGTCGGCGTGTTATGCGCGTCCCGGAGGCGACAGGGGAGCAACATATTTTCTGGATACAAGGGAACATATGGAGGGCAACCATTCATTAAGACTTGTAACACCCAAGGATAACTATGGTGTCAAATTGCGCTTTTTCCCGGTTTCAGTTACCAACGGAAGAACCTATCTTATATCTGTATGGGCTAAAACCGATCCGGAACAAAGACCTTTTGAAGATACTGATAAAAAAACTCCCGCATACTTTGAAATTTCCTTTGGGGAATTTGGAACAAAACGATTCAATCCGCGAAGTATATGGCAGCAATTTGTAACGTTTGTTACAATTCCATACGAAAATGTAATGCCTCAGAAAACAAATATTTTATTGCAGATGCCTTCTGCCGGTGTTGCATGGTTTGACCTCTTACAGGTAACCGAAGGTATTGATATAAAGCGATGTATCAATCCTGAACTTAGAGGTAACTGGGATGAATTCAGATAGAAGACAATGTACCTGTTTTTGTCTTTAGCCACCTCTGTTCATCTTCAGTAAGATGCGGACTAAGCTTTTCGAAAACCAGAGCGTGATAAGAATTCAGCCGCTGTATTTCGTTCTGGTTGAGGAGATTTATGTCAATCAATGATTTATCTATATTGCACAGTGATACAATATCGAATTTCAGGAATTGCCCGAATTCTGTCTCTTCGTCTTCAACACAAAGAAGGAGGTTTTCAATTCTTATTCCATATTCTCCTTCCCGGTAAACAGCAGGTTCATCAGAAAGCAGCATTCCCCTTTCGATAACCGTACTTGAACCGCTTCCTGAACCCGGACCGATATTCTGTGGGCCTTCGTGTACATTGAGACAGAAACCCACTCCATGTCCTGTTCCATGACCATAATTCAGCCCCTGTTCCCATAATGCCTTACGTGCAAGGATATCAAGCTGAGATCCTTTTGTTCCGTGGGGAAATTTTGCAAATGCAAGATTAATAGTTCCTTTAAGCACATTAGTAAAATCCCTTTTCTGTTGTTCAGTTGGTTGTCCAACAGCTATTGTTCTGGTAATATCAGTGGTTCCGTCAAGGTACTGGCCTCCGGAATCAATTAATAGTATCCCCATTGCTCCAATTACTGAGTCAGATTCTGGTGTAGGCAAATAATGAGGTGAAGCGCCATGTTCGTTCCAGGCAGCTATCGTAGAAAAACTTGGTCCCAGATAGTTTTCCTGTTCAGCTCTTAACTGGTTCAGCTTTTCAGAAATAGTTAGTTCGGACACTACCAATGACCCATGACTCTTTTCAAACCAGTAAAAGAATTTCGTTAGTGCAACTCCATCCTTCACCATAATCTTCCATATATTATTGATTTCTACTTTATTCTTAATCGCTTTTAATCTGGTTGGGATACTTATATCTTCGATTATTTTAGTCCTTTTACGAATAGAATTATAGAGAGATACAGAGGTTGTTGCCGGCGTTATCAGAATTGATTTCCTGTAAGAAAGTGTAGAAAGCATGCCCTCCGTCTCTTCATATGGTAACATCACAATATTCAGTTTGTCAAATTCCATTGCCAGCCGAAAGGGTATCTGCCGTTCGTCAACAAAAAGAAGGATCTGTTCCTGTCCAATAAGAACAAAACATGTAACTAAAGGACTAAACTTTACATCGCTTCCCCTTATATTCAGCAGCCACATTATATCATCCAATGCAGTAAGAAGATGATAATCTGTGCTCTGCCTCTTCATAAGTTCGCGAACCTCATTTATTTTTTCCTCTCTACCCTTTCCGCAGAACTCTACTAAATGATCAAATGCAATAGATAGCGGCATCAGCGGCCTTTCAGTCCATATCTCAGAAATCAGGTCACATTCAATATTAAATGAAACATTCTTTTCTTTCAGGGCCTTTTCAATCTTTCTCATTACTGATATTGATAAAGTCCGTCCGTTAAAACCTATTTTGCTTTCAGATTTAACATTTTCATGAAGCCATTCCATAAAATCAGTCAGACCGGGATAAACTGAATTAATCAGGACAAACCCGGAGCTTTTAAGCTGCTCCTCAGCCTGAATAAAGTAGCGTGAATCAGTCCATAGCCCTGCATATGAATCAGTTATAAAAAAAGTAGCAGAAGATCCGGTAAACCCTGTCAGCCAAGGAATTATACTCCAGTGATCAGGAAAATACTCTCCCAGATGGGGATCAGTTGAGGGAAGGATATAAGCATCTATATTATTTGTCTTTAGAATTGCACGGAAAGCAGATAAATTAATAAATTTTTTCATCAAAATTAAACTATCAGTTACTTATGCAAATATAACCGGAACGATACATAATCGCATACGCCAGATTCTCTTTTTTTAAACTGAGAGGTGTGTTTCCGGCAATCTGCCGCGAATGGAATATATCCCGATATTTCTATAAATTCATACATTCTTTGGATTCACTCCAAGACAGTTTAAATAAATCACTACTTTTACCATCTCAAACAATCAAAAAAGTCCTTGCCAAATGTATAAACTGATAGAAAAGGAAATTTTCTCTGAGAATGTTATAAAGCTGGTTATTGAAGCTCCGGAGATAGCCCGATCAAGAAAGCCCGGCCATTTTGTTATTGTAAGGGTTGATGAAAAAGGTGAAAGAATTCCTTTAACAATTGCAGGAGCTGATGAAACAAAAGGTACTATAACCCTTGTTGTCCAAAGAGTTGGAGTAACATCATGGAAGCTGACTAATTTAAAACCAGGCGATTTTGTTTTAGATGTTGCAGGTCCATTGGGCAAGGCAACTCATATTGAAAAAGTTGGTACCATTTTGTGCGCAGGAGGTGGAGTTGGAGTTGCTCCGCTACTGCCCATAGCTGAAGGTTTAAAAAAAGCAGGAAACCGTATAATTACTGTAATAGCAGCCCGCTCAAAAGACCTTGTGATTCTTGAGAAACAAATAAGAGAATTCTCAGATGAACTGATCATAATGACTGATGACGGTTCTTATGGAACTAAAGGACTCGTAACTAATGGCATGGAAGAAGTGATAAAAAGGGAAAAAGTGAATATGTCGGTTGTTATTGGTCCACCTGTTATGATGAAATTTGCCAGCATGCTAACAAAGAAATATAACATACCTACAGTTGCCAGCCTGAATACAATTATGGTAGATGGAACAGGTATGTGCGGAGCATGCAGATGTTCTGTGAATGGGAAAACGCGTTTTGTTTGTACTGACGGACCAGAATTTGATGCTCACGCAGTGGATTTTGACGAAATGATTCTACGACTGGGCGCTTATAAGGATAAAGAACTGGAAACTTATCAGGAATATTTAAAAACTATATCATAATATGAATGATAATAATGAATATATAAAGGAAGAACGCAACAAGGACTGGCGGGTTAATCTTAGAAAATCGATTAAAGCCAAGGACAGGACAGACAGAGCTCGTGCCCATATGCCTGAGGCCGATCCTGCTGTAAGAAATAAAAATTCTGAGGAAGTAAATAAGGGTTTAGAACTTCTGACTGCTGTCTATGAAGCCGGCAGGTGTCTCGATTGTGCCAATCCAACATGTATCGATGGTTGTCCTGTTGGTATTTATATCCCTAAGTTTATTAAGCAAATTGAGTCGCAGGATTTTAAAGGCGCTGCTGCTACTCTTAAAGATACAAATGTTCTTCCGGCAGTTTGCGGTAGAGTATGCCCTCAGGAAAAACAATGTGAAGCAAGTTGCTTTTACACATTATCACTCAAGAAGGATCCTGTTGCAATTGGTCACCTTGAGCGGTTTGCTGCCGACTATGAAAGAAACAGCGGCAATATGTCTGTACCTGTTGTAGAAAAACCAAACGGAATAAGAATTGCAATTATAGGATCGGGGCCAGCTGGTCTGGCCTGTGCAAACGATTTGGCAAAATGGGGATATGATGTAACAGTTTTTGAAGCATTACATGAACTTGGTGGTGTTCTGAAATATGGAATTCCTGAATTTCGTCTGCCAAACATAATTGTCGATGTTGAAATTGACATTATGAAAAAGATGGGTGTGAAATTCAGGAAGAATGTTATTATCGGAAAAACCCTGTCATTTGATGATTTAAGAGAGCAGGGCTTCAAAGCGTTTTTTGTTGGAAGTGGCGCCGGAAATCCATCTTTTATGAATATCCCGGGAGAGAACTTCAATAATATTTTTTCTTCAAATGAATATCTCACCAGGGTTAACCTGATGAATGCAGCAAATGATGAATATGATACACCTGTAATACGTGGTAAAAATGTTGCAGTTATCGGAGGAGGTAATACAGCTATGGACTCTGTCCGTACAGCAAAGAGGCTTGGCGCTGAGAGAGCAATGATTGTTTACCGGAGATCAATAGATGAGATGCCTGCGAGAGTAGAAGAGATAAAGCATGCACTTGAAGAGGAAGTGGAATTCATGAATCTGCATAACCCTGTTGAATATTTCGCCGATGAAAAAGGAAGGGTTAATAAAATGAGGGTGCAGAAAATGGAACTTGGAGAACCTGATTCTTCAGGACGTCGCCGGCCGATACCAATTGAGAATTCTGAATTTGACATAGAGGTTGATTCAGTTATTGTGAGTGTTGGAGTAACTCCAAATCCCCTTATTCCAGGTGTATTGCCCGATTTAAAAATGTCCAAATGGAGTACAATAGTGGTAAATCCTGAAACAATGCAATCATCAGTTGAAGATTTATTTGCAGGTGGTGATATTGTCAGAGGTGGAGCTACAGTAATCCTTGCTATGGGTGATGGACGTAAAGCTGCAGCAGGTATGCATAAATACGTTTCAGAAAAAGTGAAGGTTAAATAATAAGACACAATCAAAATAAAAAGATATGGCTGATTTAACAACAAAATATCTTGGATTAACACTTCGAAATCCTATCATAGTAGCAAGCTCAGGTTTGACAGATTCTTTTGAGAAGATTGCGGACCTTGAAAAGAATGGCGCAGGAGCAGTTGTCCTTAAATCTCTTTTCGAGGAACAGATAATTCTTGAAGCTGACCAAAATCTTAAGGAAGCCGGAAAGAACAGCCTTATTTATGCCAAATATTCTGAAACTCTGGATTATATTGATCTTTATATCCGGGAGAAAGAGCTGAGCAAATATCTTGATCTCATAAAACGAGTTAAAAAAGATCTTACAATTCCATTGATTGCCAGTGTAAACTGCATTTCAGATATCGGGTGGACAGGGTTTGCAAAACAAATTGAAAAATCAGGAGCAGATGCTCTGGAACTGAATATATTTATTAGTCCGTTCGGCTTCGATAATAACTGTGATGAAAAAGAACAACAGTACTATAAAATACTAAGTAAGGTAAAACAGGAAATTAAAATACCGGTTGCAGTTAAAATAAGTCCGTATTTTACAAATCTTGGTAAGGTAATAATGAATCTTGAAAAGAATGGTGCAAATGGCGTCGTTCTTTTTAACAGGTTTGCAAGTCCGGATATTGACATTGAACACACAAAAATAATTTCTGCTGAAGCATTCAGTAACCCCGTTGAAATGTATAATTCGCTAAGATGGATATCTATCCTTTCCAACAGACTGAAAATAGATATTGCAGCTTCTACAGGGATCCACGACGGGAAGGCAGTTATTAAGCAGATTCTGGCAGGAGCAAGTGCTGTACAGGTAGCTTCAGCGTTATATATACACGGGACCAACCATATTACTGAAATGTTAAGTTTTGTAGAAAACTGGATGGATAAAAAAGGTTATAACTATATCGACCAGTTTAAAGGTAAATTGAGTCAGGAAAAGAACACCAACCCTGAAGTTTATGAACGTTTACAGTTTATGAAGTATTTCAGCAAAATAAAATAAATAAATCATAAGTTTTTTATCTCACTTACCAGATTCTGTAAAGTTGATTTTGCATCGCCGAAAAGCATTCTTGTTTTATCATTAAAAAAAAGCATATTTTCAATAGCTGCATATCCTTTACCCATTCCCCGTTTCATAACAATAATGTTTTTAGCATCACGGGCTTTGATGATCGGCATTCCGTATATCGGACTTGAAGGATCATCCTCCGCTGCAGGGTTTACTACATCATTTGCTCCGATAACAACAAGGACATCGGTATTTGGCAGGTCCGGATTTATCTCATCGCTTTCAATAAGCTGCTCATAAGGCACATCTGCCTCAGCAAGTAAGACATTCATATGCCCGGGCATTCTGCCTGCAACAGGGTGAATGGCATATTTAACTTCAACTCCTTTCTCGCCCAACACTTTATCCAATTCATGACAGATATGCTGAGCCTGCGCAACAGCAAGTCCATATCCGGGAACTATGACAACCTTCCTTGAATAGCCAAGCAGGACTGCGGCATCGGAAACGGATATTATTTTTACTGAACCCGTTGTTGCAACTCCTGATGCACCTCCGCCTCCAAATGCACCGACTATCACATTAAACAAAGAGCGATTCATTGCTTTGCACATCAGAATAGTAAGTATTGTCCCTGCAGAACCCACAAGTATTCCACCAGTGAGCATTGCCTGATTATGATAGAGAAATCCTCCCATCGCTGCGGCAGCACCTGTAAATGAGTTCAAAAGAGAGATTACAACCGGCATATCTGCTCCTCCTATTGGCATTACAAACAGAACACCATAAACAAGAGATAATATGAACATTATATAAATCAGTGGAGTAAGTTCGGCGCTCGCTGATACATCCCGCGTCATTATATACACTATAAAACCAAGAAGCACTGCAAGGATTGCGAGATTTACGAATCTCATTGCTTTTATCCTAATATCCCCTATCCATCCATCAAGTTTCCCATATGCAACAATACTTCCGGCCAATGATACTGAACCAATAATGAGTCCCAGAAGGATGACCAATACATACCCATTTGCCATTCCGCTTTTTGCAATCAGGTCAGAACTTATATTAGGAAACTCCAAAAGTGATATCAGAGCTGCTACAGCACCTCCCATTCCGTTAAACAGAGAAACAAGCTGTGGCATGGCAGTCATCCTGACTTTTTTTGCACTTAGCCAACCTATTATAGAACCGATCGCAATAGCAGCTAAAATTAAACCAATATTACTTATTGGTTTCCCATTATTCTGGTGAAACAGAATTGTAGTGGTTATTGCAAGTCCCATGCCCATAGCAGCGAATAAATTCCCTCGTTTTGCAGTAAGGGGATGACTTAGCATTTTTAATCCTAATATGAACAGTACCGATGCAATTAAATAACTATCCTCAAGAATTAAGATACTATATTTAAATTGCGATATGTCACTCATTATCTTGATGTTTATTATTAATTAAAACCCTGGCTATTTCTTTTTCCTGAACATACTAAGCATCCTGTCGGTTACAACAAATCCACCAACTACATTTATTGTTCCCAAAACAACAGCAATAAATCCAAGAATAAGCGAAGCAGTTGTTTCAGCATGCCCCAAAACTATTATTGCACCAATTATTACGACACCATGAATGGCGTTCGCACCTGACATCAACGGAGTATGCAGAATTGCCGGGACATTGCTGATCACTTCAATTCCAAGAAATACTGAAAGAATTACAATAAATATTGGCTCCCTGTAAAGTAATAAAAAATCGAAAACGCTTTCCATGATTTAGATTATTTAATATTCAGTATTTGTTTAACCCTCTGACTTACATACTCTTTCCCATGAACAGCAGCTGTTCCGTTTATAATATCATCCTGCATATTAAGAAAGAGATTGCCATCTTTATCAAACATTATCTTAAGAAGACTTATAATATTAGAACCGAACATTTTACTTGCATCAGAAGGCATATCGGATGGGTAATCAGATTTCCCAATAATAGTTACACCGTTTACAACAACGCTTTTTCCATTTTCGGTTAATTCACAGTTGCCTCCTGATGAAGCTGCTAAATCCACAACAACTGATCCGGGTTTCATTGCGTACACTGTTTCTTTTTGCAGGAGAACCGGAGCTTTTTTGCCGGGTATCTGAGCTGTGGCAATAACAACATCAGCTGCCATAGCACGCTGTTGTATCAATTCCCGTTGTTTTCTTTTAAATTCCTCAGTTTGTTCAACCGCGTATCCTCCGGCTGCAGCATCTTCTTTTGCACCTTCAACTTCAATAAACTTTCCTCCAAGACTTTTCACCTCCTCTTTTACTGCGGATCTTACGTCGAAAACCTCTACTACAGCTCCAAGTTTCCTGGCGATAGCGGTAGCCTGTAAACCTGCCACCCCGGCACCCAGAATAAGTACTCTCGAAGGTTTGATAGTTCCTGCAGCAGACATGAACATCGGGAAAAATCGGGGCAATAGAGATGCAGCAGCAAGAACTGCTTTATAACCAGATACTGTAGCCATTGATGAAAGTATATCCATTGACTGGGCTCTCGATGTTCTTGGAACAAGATCGAGAGCCAGAACTGTCAATCCGCGAAGACGAGCCTTCTCAAGCCATATACTGTTTTCAACCGGATTAAGAACCAGGCAAAGAACCTGCCCTTCAGGGAAAGTATTAATATCATCTTCAAGGGGAGGGTTAACCGATAGCAACATTGCAGCCTTAGAGATAACTTCTTTCCTGCCAGCAATAGTTGCACCAGCAGTCTCATAATCCTTATCAGGAGCATATGCATTTTCTCCGGCACCTTTTTCTATCGCAACGTCAATACCCATCCTTTTTAACACCACAACTTCAGCAGGAAGTATTGCTACCCTTTTCTCAGTTCCTGTTTCTTTTAAAATACCAATTATCATAAGGTAGAAGTTAGGGTTAAGACAAAAGACAAGAGACAAAAGTATAAAGAAAAAAGTTAAGAAATTAATAAGGGATTATGAGTTTATGTGCATCATCTGAAATTTACTAATGTTACCTCAAGTATAAGAGTTTCTCCGGGGGAGATTACAAATCTTTTCTGACCGGCTATTTCTTTTCCATAGAACCCGGTATTAAGTCCAAATGCCATTTCGGGTGGAATGATAACCAATCGTTTTTCCCCTGATTTCATTTCCTTTAAAGACTCCTGTAATCCTGTCATCAATTTATCTTTTCCTGATTTGTAGGAGAACATTACCTGTTTTGTGCCGGGAATTGGGTTACCGCTGTCCGCAGAACTTACAAAATTCAACCCGCTAATTAGTTTTCCGTTGTATAAAACATTCAAAACTGAACCCTCTGCAGGAGGATTTCCGTTTCCCTGAACCAGAACTTTATATCTTATCCCATTGGGAAGTGTTGTTAATCCGGGATAGTTATCAGCAATAAACTTATCATCTCTTGTCTGCTTCATACCCTTTTCATAATTAACCTTTCGCCATTGTTTATCAACCAGCTCGTTAAATGTATCGTCATTAACTATAAACTTTTCAGCTTCAGAACCAGCCCTTATTATTGTAACTGAGTAAGTTGTATCTCCCTGCACTATCTTATTCACAACATCCATACCGTCAACAACTTCTCCAAAAAGAGTGTAATTACCATCGAGATATGACCTGTCGCCGAGTGTTATATAATACTGGCAGGTATTCGTATTGGGACCAGAATTTGCCATTCCTAACATACCGGCTTTATTGTGACTGAGATCAGTAATCTCATTAGGGATCTCATAGCCGGCTGAATTTACTTCTGAGCTGGCAGGATCTTTGACTGTAGAAGGTTCGCCTCCCTGAATAACATGCCCTTTAACAACCCGGTGCCATAGAGAACCGCTGTAAAATGGCGTACCTTTTTTATACGTGGCATTGGTTATGGTCCCTTCAGCAAGTCCGACAAAATCAGCCACCGTCATTGGCGCTTTTTTATAATCGAGTAAAACTGAAATCCTACCTTTACTGGTGCTAAAATCTGCATAAATACCATCCTTCATAAAATTGCCTTCCCTTGAAAGAAGATGATCGAGATTTGCCACTCCGTAAGCAATAACAGAAGTCACCATAGCTGAGTATTCCTGATAAGACGGAATAACTTCGTTGTAAGTATCGAGAGTTGTATGCCAGGTTCTATTGTAAACATGTTCTCCTTTAGTACTGAAACCGAAGGCAGGCACCTCTTTCTGCAAGAATGAAAATGTGTCGGTACTTCCCCTGCCGCCTTTTCTGAGAGCTCTGGCTCTTTCAGTTAGATCAAACGGGTATTTTGGATTCAAGCCCAGAATAGGTTTTACCATCTGCTGAAAATCGGCCATCATTGCTTTTGACACAGCCAGACCTGAAATACAGTTAGTCCCTCCGTCGCGGTTAAAAACAGCTGATATTCTGGGTAGCTTATCCGGGTTTTGTTTTACCCATGCAGTTGAACCAAGCAGACCAAATTCTTCACCAGCCCATAAATGAACCATTATTGTTCTTTTAGGTTTTCCGCCTGCTGCCAGAATCAGTCTGGCCACCTCCATAGCAACTGTTGCGCCTGAGGCGTTGTCAACAGCTGCTGTAGCACCTGCTAGTCCGTCAAGATGGCCACCCAGAATAACATATTCATCAGGGTATTCTGTTCCCGGAATCCATCCTATTACATTATGATATTTTATAGGACCGGGTCTGAAATAGTTTCTTATATCAAATTCGAGTTCAACTTTTTCGCCGTCAGAAACCAGTTTTTTAATTTCATTGTATTGTTTATCAATGAGTTTGATATC
>DATCHE010000100.1:0-43775 GCA_036508535.1 Bacteroidales bacterium
ACTGGTTGAAGGTAATGATATATAATGTACCATACAGGTAATAATACAACAGGTAACCAGATATTTGTTTTAACGTTTTTCATTCCTATAAGAATTGATATTTCGTCATACTACGAAATAATTTTGCAAATTTTTTTATAAATAAATCCTGATTATATAATAAACACCAACAATGATAAAGACTATGGCAATGACTCTTCTGAACCAGAGTTCAAATATTTTTATCTTATTGTAAAGACCCCCTAATCCTGATACAGTATATGCCAGCACCCATGCAAAAATGATTACCGGAATCCCTGTTGCAATAGCAAATATAACCGGCAGATATAGTCCTGACGCGCTCGATAATGTTAACGGAACAAGCATCCCGAAATATAATACTCCGCTGTAGGGGCAGAAAGCAAGAGCAAAAACTATCCCCAGCAATATTGCATCTATATATCGCCACGACTTTCTCTTTTCCATCTTCTCTGAGAGTCTGCCAAAGCCTGGGAAATTTATACTGATGATATCAAGCATGAATATTCCGATTAACAGCAGCAGCGGTCCGATGATTTTCTCACCATACCGCTGGAAAAATCCTGAGGATTTGAACTGGTCTGCGCCAAAATATATAATTAATGGAATCAGGGTATAGGTGATTGCTCTTCCAAGAGTGTAAAACAATCCATTGAAAAAGACCCTGTTGCGGTTTTCCAGATCTTTGCTTATAAATCCGATCGCAGTAATGTTTGTTGCCAAAGGACATGGACTGATTGCTGTCATCAAGCCAAGTAATAAGGCTGTAACCCAAGGCATGGAACTATTATCAAGCAGATTTGTAAGAAAATCCATTATGGAAACATTGGTATAATTGATTCAATAAGAACATAGACTTTTCTAACCAGAAAATATTATTTAATAAGGGGATCTATCTTCGATTTCATGATCTCAGTGAATTTTTGCGGTTGGGAAACAGCATAAAGAAAACCTTCATTTGTAATATTGATCTTCTGGTCACCTTTTACAATCAGGAGTGTCTGACTGTTTACACCCAGTTTTTCTCCCATTGATTTACCAGTTGCTTCTTCAAGATTTAAAGCAGTAAAACTTATTTTTCCTGATTTAAACTGGTCCGTATAGAGCATCTCAATATTTTTTCTGGCTTCAGCTTCCACTGTTCTGCAGGTGACACAACGTGTAGTCATGTGGAAGTAATAAACCTCAACATCTACATTCTTTGACGCTGCAGGTACCGGTTTCTGGTTTGTCTGGGCATTGCAGGAAAGATTAGCCAGAGTAATCAATACAAAGCTTATTAAAAATAATTTTCTCATGGGGTTAGTTTATTATTTGGTTAGAAATTGTTTTATCTCATCAACAGAGGGTATACGTCCTTTTGAAACGACTTTTTCGTTAACGACCAGGGCAGGAGTTGTCATGATGTTGAATTTCATAATCTCAATAATGTCCTCAACCTTTGTGATGATTGCATCTATACCGTTTTCAGTTACAACTTTGCGGGTAATTTCATCAAGAATTTTGCATTTTGAACAACCAGTGCCTAATATTTTTATTTCCATTAGATAATTATTTAATGTTTTCTATTAAAAAAAGTGCCAAGTACCTCTTTGGCTTCTGACCATCCGGTCTTATTTATACAATACTTAATATAAGGGGGATTTATTTCACCCTGAATCAAACCAGCTTCTTTTAATTCTTTCAGATGCTGAGAGAGTGTTGATCGGGCAATGGGAAGTTCTTCTGCCATATCGCCGCTATAACAACACTTATCTGTATTCTTTACCAGAAAATCCATAATAAACACTCTTACAGGATGTCCCAATGCTTTTGAGTACCGGGCAATCTTTTCCTGTTTATCAGTGTACACCTTCAGCTTTTCCTTTATCTCCATTTCATTTAGTGTTTCGTCAAATAACGAAACAAAATTATAAAAAATTTAATTAATTCAAAATTAAACAGGTTTTTTATGAATCTTTTAATCGCGTGACTCACCACGGCTCTGAAAGAGCCAAATATGAATAACCCCCGGTTTCATGTATGGGGGGGTGCTAGACAACAAACCTTCATCAGCTCTGAAGGATCTGAATATAAGAATTAATGAAAACCCTCTCACATTGTGTTATGTCATATTCCAAAAGATTTATAACGACTATATTACGCCCCTTCAGAGCTTGAGATCAGAGGGTTAGTTCGACCCGCGGCAGGCGCCGGGGGTTATTCATATTTTGCCACGTTCATGGCATTTATTATTTTAAATCGTGCTTTCCTGTCATCGCATTATAATTATCAGAAAGTAAGCGTTACTGATCGGGAAATGTGTATAAAGGGTAGGCAATAGGGAAAGGAATTAAAAAATCTCAGACTTTCCGGAACTCCTCAACATACCGTTTAATGTAAATATCCTTCTGCTTTGTCTTATACTGCATAATGTAACGCGGATGTTCAAGCGGCATTATTCTGTCGAAGATTTGAAGTTCTTTATTTAACTGGACAAGGAACTTATAATTCTTACCAGTTCCCAGACAAAAACATGTATCGCGTTTAATCCCGAATTCAAGCTGTCTGGTTAAACTGGTATTAATAAGATCCATTACAGCTTCTGTAAGCTTTTTACTGTCATAATAATTATAATTGACATTCTTACCTTTATTGCTTATAGTCGTAAATCCTAACGGACACACAGCACTTATAAAAAATTTATTATAAAATTGTTCAACACCCCCAAAGGCATCGATCACTTCATAAACATATACCGAAGATGTCTCGAATGTATCAATCCCGGGAAGTGACAATTTGCATTTTTCAGAGAGTCTTTTACTGTCAGTAAATGGAATTCCTGTTATACCGGCACCATTTCGCCCTGGGTTGATTCCCAGGATAAGATGCCTCCGGTTATTGTCATTATAGAATTTATGATAGAACTGAGAAATGACAGGAATAATTCCGGGATTGTCCTTGTATGGATTCATAATCGAAATTCCAGGAGGTAATGAACCTTTATAATCCAGTAGTTTATAGAACCGGACTACCTCATCCCCAAACATTAATTTTTGAGACAACGTACAGAATATTTATTTGACTTTTCTGTGCCGTGTATGTCGGTAATATCTTCTTTCCTCGAAATATCAATAATAGGTTTTTCATCAATAATCAGATAACTGAAATATTCAGCATTATTCTTTTCATATTCGGTAGAAGTCCAATAATACCCACTTTCATCCATCTCTGAAAAAATTCCTTCATAATCCTGCATTCCACCCAGCTGAATGCCAAATGAGGAGGGATCAGAGGCTATTTTCCCCCAGGTCACTTTTTGATCCAGATTATTTATAAGATTTTGAAACTCGTTTCCAGTTGGCAGATGCCAGCCATCGGGACAAACGCTTAAAGCAGTTTCCCATTCATAAAGTACCCCGTACTCCGGAATATTATTTGAATCGTTATCGAAATAGAATGCCCCGTTTTTGGTTTGATACCTGAGGTTTTCGGCCATCCAGGTAACACCTGCTATTGTAATAGTCCGGTAAATATTGCCGTCGCGTTTATCAGTGAACTTAACCTGGCCGGATAATCCTGCAAAACCTATTAATAATAGAAAAAATGCCAAAATCTTCTTCATATCTCTTTTGATTTCAGATTTTATATTTCGTAATCATTTATTTAAATCAAGCGGAGTGGATACCATAAAGGTAAACCTGAAGTAAAAATAATCCAGGCCCTTTTATAAAACAGTATATAAGTCAAAATGTTATTAACCAACAGTTGTGAATAATCAAAAAAATGACTGGATACAGGATTAAAAGAGGGTTATAACGATAAAAAGAGTGCAGGTAAATGAAAGGGAAAAAAGAGGGTAAAAATTTTCCCGGGGTCTGAGAGAAAGCCCCGGGAAAGATTTATACAATTTCAAAGGGTATGAATTTATCTTTGGGAGTCATACAAAAATCGCATTTTGGAGTTACACTTCCTGCATCATAAGTATTTCCGCAAACAGGACAAACAAACCATTTTGCTGGAAGGCTCTTTTCTCCGCCACCACTTAAGGCTGCCAGAGCTGTTTTATAAAAAATTTGGTGTTTCTTTTCTGTATCCAGGGCCCATGTAAATGACTTCACTGCGTCCTTGCTTTTTTCCTTTTCAGCCAGAGCAATGAATCCCGGATACATTGATTCAATCTCGTAAGTCTCCCCTTTTACAGCATCTGTAAGATTTTCCGCTGTTGAGAGAACATTAAAAGTTCCTAATTGCGGGCCTGTAATCTTTTCACCAAGTTTTTCGAGTACTTTTAAATGATTACCAGCATGTATGGCTTCTGCTTTTGAAGTTGCGAGAAACATAACAGCAATTGTATCAAAACCTTCTGACTTAGCTTTCTCGGCAAATGCTGCATATTTTGCGCTTGCTGTTGACTCGCCATTATAAGCTGCCTTTAGATTTTCGATAGTCTTGACAGGTTTTGAAGTGCATCCGGATATCAGCCCAATAGCCAACAAAAACATAATTAATCTGGTAATTGTTTTCATAGTAATTTATTTAGTTTTTAAAAAAATAAAATAAATGCACTTTATCAAATTAGTTCTTTATCCCAACCCGATCATAAAATCATAGACCATGGTTCCACCCATAAATCCTGTAAAAGTCACCGCAACAAATGCTAAAAGATAAAAACTGAAGGCTATCCATTTTAATGGAGTTTCGTCTTTCTTTTTGACAACAAGCCATATCCTGAAGATTGTACCGGCAATCATAAGTATCATAGTTATAAGAGCACCAGTCTCGTGTTTTTGAAATACTTTTAAAATCTCACCCTGGGTTGGCTCTTCAGTAAACAACTGTCCGGTAGACCATGCAGCAATTGCACCCAGTGTGCCTAGAATCATGAGGTAAAAACCGGTCTTTGAAAGACATTTTTCGCTTTTGAAAAAAAGCGAAACAACTTCGGCAACAAATCCAACAGTTATAAGTGCAACAGGGAAGTGCACTATCATCGGGTGTAAATGGTCGGTGTTGAACATGATAATAATAATTTGATAGTTGCAGGATTAACGAACCTTTTAGTAATTGCTTTGTTTCTCTTCAGTTAACCAAAGTTAACTTTTTCCTGTGAATATAACAATATGACTATAAGAATATTTACAACCGAAAGAATATTTTTCAACATCCCAATTGCCTGTTCATCGAAGAGTAGACGGTTAATCTGATTAGCAAAACAATTATAAATTAATTAACTTTGAACCTTTTCAAAATTAATACAAACACCGGATACGATGTCAGATAAGACGGATCTGAAACCTTATGGGGAAAAACAGGTTGCATTCGATAAACGCTATCTTCAAATGGCTCTGATATGGGCTCAGAATTCTTACTGCATAAGGAGACAGGTTGGTGCTCTGATAGTTAAAAGAAAGATGATTATTTCAGATGGTTATAACGGGACGCCTTCCGGATTTGAAAATATATGTGAAGATGAAGATAATGTCACTAAACCCTACGTTCTTCATGCAGAGGCAAATGCCATTACAAAAGTTGCCAAATCGAATAACTCAAGTGAGGATTCAACATTGTATGTGACTACATCTCCTTGTATGGAATGTTCAAAACTAATTATTCAGTCAGGCATAAAAAGAGTTGTTTATTGTAACAGGTATCATAAAACTGATGGCCTTGAACTTCTGAAACGTGCAGGAATAGAACTGGTATTTATTGACTCTGAAAAAAATATTTATGAACTACAATAACTCAAAAAAGATAGTTTTTCTTCCGGTGATACTTGGAATATCACTGGTACTTGGTATCATTATAGGGCGATTTCTTCCCTCAGATAAGGACTTTCCCCAGCATTCAAATATCAGGTCAAGAAATGATAAGATAAACAGTATTCTGAATATCATTGAGTCGAATTATGTCGATTCGGTTAATCGTAACGACCTGGTTGAGTCTGCCATCCCGGCTATACTAAAAAAGCTGGATCCGCATTCTGTATATATTCCTGCAAAAGATCTTGCCCGGGCAAATGAACCCTTGCAGGGTAATTTTGAAGGAATTGGAATCTCATTCAGTATGCTTACCGATACAATAATGATTATAAGTACAATTCCCGGCGGGCCATCAGAAAAGCTGGGGCTTTTACCAGGAGATAAAATCCTGTATGTCAATGATTCTCTGGTTGCAGGCAAGCATATAATTGACGAAAAGGTAATGGGAATGCTTAAGGGCCCAAGAGGTACAGTTGTTAAAATAAAAATACTCCGGAGCGGACAGAAAGATCTTCTGGCTTTTGAAATAACACGTGATAAAATCCCCATTTATAGTGTTGACGTTGATTATATGGTGACCGATCATATTGGATATATTAAGATCAACACATTTGCCATGACGACCTTCGATGAGTTCATGAAGGGTCTGAGGGAACTTAAAGATCAGGGGATGACAAGTCTCATACTTGATCTGCGAGGCAACTCAGGTGGTATAATGGAGGCTGCCATTCAGGTTGCAGACCAGTTCCTGAAGGAGGGCAAGCTGATTGTCTATACAAAAGGACGAGCCTCTCCCCGTAGTGAAGCAAAAGCTACAGGCAAAGGAGAATTTGAATCCGGAAACCTTGTTGTTCTTATTGATGAATGGAGCGCATCAGCAAGTGAGATACTCGCAGGAGCCCTTCAGGATAACGATCGTGGAACAATTATTGGCCGCCGATCCTTCGGTAAAGGGTTGGTTCAGGAACCCGTTCCATTCTCTGACGGTTCAGGAATGCGTCTCACAATCGCCCGTTATTATACACCAACAGGAAGATCAATCCAAAAGCCTTATAAAGATGGATTTGATAAATATTTCGACGATCTTAACCAGAGGTATACCCACGGCGAGTTTGAAGTTTCGGATAGTATTCATTTTTCTGATTCACTAAAATTTACGACTCCCGGCGGACATATAGTCTATGGAGGAGGAGGCATAATGCCCGATAAATTTGTACCGGTTGATACTTCAGGGGTATCTCCTTATTTCCTTAAAGTAAGATCTTACATTTACAGATTTTCATTAAAATATACTGAAACCAACAGGGAAGTACTGAAGAAATATATTGAAACGGGCGAGATGAAAAAATATCTTGATAAACAGGCTCTTCTTGATCAGTTCGTAAAGTATGCAGCAACCAATGGGATAAAGAAAGATCCTGCCGGATTAAAAACATCAGGAGCTATAATTCATACACAGATTGAAGCTTATATAGCCCGTAATATCCTGGATAATAAAGGATTTTATCCTATCTGGGAGCAGATTGATACAACACTTAAATATGCAATTGAGTTTCTGAAAAAATATTAAACCAATTTAATTACAATATCGCTTATCGGGCTAACGGAATGACCTTAATATTCCATAAATCCTATATGTCCGGCGTTCATGATGACCACAACCAGTCAGATATACAGTTTGCTTAAAACAACCATATTGTCGGCAGTTATTTGTGATAATAAGCATGTTTGTAATATTGCTAATCTGAATTAATACTTTTAACTTTGATTAACTTCCTTCCTCTTTGCAAAAGATAAACTCTAAACAATTAATAACAAATGAGTAAAATTTTGTTTTCCTCAATTACCAAGAAATTTGTAATGGCGTTAGCGGGTTTGTTCTTACTCACCTTCTTACCAGTCCATCTGTTTATTAATCTGATGCTGCTTAAAAGAGAACCTGGCCCTTTTAACATTGCAGCACATTTCATGGCTACTTTTCCATTGATCAGGATTATGGAGATTGTTCTGTTCGGGGCAATTTTGATTCATGTTTCGTGGGGAATCCTCCTTCAGATCCAGAACTGGTTTGCACGTCCTGTTGGTTATGTAAGAATCAATAAATCAGAGACTTCATTTTTCTCCCGTTTCATGATCTGGACAGGGGCAATTGTTCTCACCTTTCTAATCCTTCACTGGTTCAATTTCTATTTCATAAAAATCGGATTAGTAGCCGGGAATCCTGAAGATTTTTATTCTGTGGCTCATAACCTTTTCAAGATCCCGGCATATGATTATATCTATCTTGCCTGTTTCACACTACTGGGCTTTCACCTTTTTCATGCTTTTTATTCAGCTTTTCAGACATTGGGTCTGAATCACAGATTATGGAATCCTGTCGTTAAACCTATTGCATTGTTTTATGCAATCATTATCCCTGCAGGTTTTGCATTTATTTCAATCACTTTATGGCTTTTCAGATAATTCCAAAAGGAAAAAATTATAATCATGGGAAAATTAATTTCAAAGATACCGGATGGTCCGTTGGCAATGAAATGGACTAATTATAAAGCTTCTGTTAAACTTGTCAGCCCTGCAAATAAGAAAAAACTTGAAATAATAGTTATAGGTACAGGCTTATCAGGAGCAGCTGCATCTTCCGCACTTGGTGAACTCGGGTATAGTGTAAAAACATTCTGTTATCAGGATTCGCCCAGGAGAGCTCACTCTGTTGCAGCTCAGGGAGGAATTAATGCAGCAAAAAACTACCAGAACGACGGGGATAGTACTTACAGGCTATTCTACGATATGATTAAGGGTGGGGACTTCAGAGCCCGCGAAGCAAATGTCTACAGGGCAGCCGAAGTGAGTAATCAGGTTATTGACCATTATACGGCACTCGGAGTTCCCTTTGCACGTGATTATGGCGGAACACTCGATACACGATCGTTCGGGGGAGTTCAGGTATCAAGAACCTTTTATTCAAAGGGACAGACGGGACAGCAATGCCTTCTCGGGGTTTATTCATCTCTGAACCGGCAGATAAAAAAAGGGAATGTGAGAATGTATCCACGACATGAAATGCTTGATCTTGTTCTGATTGAAGGTAAAGCTCGTGGAATTATTGCCCGCAATCTCCTTACCGGTGAGATTGAAAGACATGCTGCTCATGCAGTTGTGCTTGCAACCGGAGGGTATGGAACAGTTTATTTTCTTTCAACCCTGGCTGTCAATTCTAACGCATCAGCAGCATGGAAGGCTCATAAAAGAGGCGCTTTCTTTGCAAATCCCAGTTTTATACAGATACATCCTACCTGTGTTCCCCAGCTGAATGAGTTTCAGGCTAAACTGACACTCATGTCGGAGTCACTCCGTAATGACGGACGGGTATGGGTTCCGAAAACTAAAGGAGATACAAGGCCAGCAAATACGATACCTGAAGCAGAACGAGATTATTATCTTGAAAGAAAATATCCCGCCTTCGGCAACCTTGTACCCAGGGACGTTGCATCCAGAGCAGCCAAGGAACGTTGTGATGCAGGTTTTGGTATTGGGGAAACAGGTCTTGCAGTTAACCTTGATTTCCGTGATTCGATAAAGAAACAGGGTAAAGAAGTTATTGAGAATAAATACGGTAACTTATTTGATATGTATAAAACAATCACAGGAATCGATTCCTATGAAGAACCTATGCGTATATATCCTGCAGGTCATTACACTATGGGAGGTTTATGGGTTGATTATGAACTTATGACCACAATACCCGGACTTTATGCTATCGGAGAATCCAATTTCTCAGATCATGGTGCAAACCGTCTGGGAGCAGCTTCACTCATGCAAACTTCAGGCGATGGATATTTTATTCTTCCTAATACTATTAATAATTATCTGGCCGATGAAATCCGTGTTCCAAAAATCTCAACAGATAAACCAGAATTCATTGAGACTGAAAAAGCAGTTGTAGATAGACTTAATAAACTGATTTCAATAAAAGGTAAGCATAACGCATCTTCTTTTCATAAACGATTAGGAAAGATAATGTGGGACTATTGTGGAATGGTCAGAAATGAAGAAGGACTTAAAAAGGCACTGACACTTATTAAGGAGGTTCATGATGAGTTTTGGCGCGACCTTAATATTCCGGGAGACTCATCTGATCTCAATCAGGAACTTGAAAAAGCCGGTAGAGTAGCTGATTATTTTGAACTTGCAGAGCTTCTTGTCACTGATGCTCTTAACAGAAATGAATCGTGCGGTGCCCATTTCAGGGAAGAATACCAGACTCCCGAAGGTGAAGCTCTCAGAAACGATGAAGAATTCGCTTTCGTGGCTGCATGGGAATATGCAGGAGAAGATAAACCTCATATCCTACATAAGGAAGAACTTAAGTTCGAGAATGTGGAAATGAAAGTAAGGAGCTATAAATAATGGTGCAACGGCGCAATGGCACTACGGTACAACGGCAAAACAATATAGCGAGGTAATAACATAACGACATAACGATATAAAAAAATAACCAGGATATGAAGCTTACACTTAAAATATGGCGGCAGAAAAACGCAAAGGTCAAAGGTAACTTTGAGACATATAAAATGGATAATGTGTCTCCCAGAATGGCGTTCCTTGAAATGCTTGATGCCCTCAATAAAACGCTTGTTGAAGAGGATAAGGATCCTGTCGCTTTTGACCACGATTGCCGTGAAGGCATTTGCGGGTCGTGCGGGATGTATATAAACGGACATCCTCATGGACCGGTACCGGCTATAACAACGTGTTCTCTTTCAATGAGATACTTTAAGGACGGAGATACAATCTGGGTTGAACCCTGGAGGGCAAAACCTTTTCCTGTAATAAAAGACCTTATTGTCGACAGGAGTGCTTTTGACAAAATCCAGATTGCAGGTGGATTTATTTCAGTAAATACAGGGGCTGCACCCGAAGCCAATTCAATCCTTATTCAGAAGGAAAAATCAGATGATGCATTTGATTCAGCGATCTGTATCGGATGTGGTGCATGTGTAGCTGCCTGTAAGAATGCCTCAGCTATGTTGTTTGTCTCGGCTAAAATATCCCAGTTCGCCCTTCTGCCACAGGGACGCATTGAGGCAAAGGACCGGGTTCGAGCAATGGTAGAAAAAATGGATGAAGTGGGATTCGGTAACTGCTCGAATACCGGCGCATGTGAAGCAGAGTGCCCTAAGGAAATCAAACTGGTTAACATTGCCCGACTTTTCCGGGAATACTACAAAGCCTTCTGATAGAATTTTTCATAGGATAAATTCTTCATATGAATCGCAAGAGATTCGTCGAACTTTCGACAGCTTTCGCTGGAGCGATTGTTTCAGTTCCTTTATCGGATTTGCCTTATTTCTATCCACATTCAAAGAAGACAATTGTTTCTCCTGAAGACAATGAAGTTCTTTCAGCTGATGTCGTAATTTGTGGCGGCGGACTAGGAGGTTGTGCAGCTGCATTGGCAGCTTTGCGTAACAATTTAAATGTTATTCTAACCGAAGAGACTGATTGGATCGGTGGACAGATCTCCCAACAAGGAGTCCCGCCCGACGAGCATCAATGGATTGAGACGCATGGAGCAACACAACTCTATCGTGATTTTCGTAATTCTGTCAGACAATATTATAAACAAAATTATCCCCTGACAAAAACCGCAATAGAAGACAAATATTTTAATCCCGGTAATGGTTCAGTTTCAAAATTATGTGTTGAACCTCGGGTTGCTCTGGCTGTACTCCTTGATATGCTGGCCCCTTTCATTTATTCAAAAAAATTAATCCTGTTAACAGAATATAAAATTGAAGGTGCCGATGTAACTGGAAATAATGTCCACTCATTAAAAGCTTTTAATCAACTTCTGAATAAAAATGCAATACTTACAGCACCCTATTTTATAGATGCGACTGAACTGGGTGATCTTTTACCTTTAACCCGAACCGAATTTATTACCGGCACCGAATCGCTAAAGGAAACCGGAGAATTACATGCACCTGAAAAAGCAAATCCGGAGAATAACCAGGCCTTTACAGTTTGTTTTGCTATAGATTATATTCCGGGAGAAGATCACCGGATTGAAAAACCAGAGAATTATGATTTCTGGCGAACCTTTAAACCCGGCCTCAAGCCTCCATGGCCTGGTAAACTTTTAGATCTTCACTATTCAAATCCATCCAATCTGACCTCAAAGGAGCTTGCCTTCAACCCGGAGGGAGCGGATACCTCGCCACTACTAAATCTCTGGACATACAGGCGTATCATAAATAAAAACAATTTCAAACCTGGTACATTTAAGAGTGACATTACCATTGTTAACTGGCCGCAAAACGATTTTATTAACAAAAATCTGATCGGTATCAATACTGATGAATTTAAGAAAACTATTGATAGCGCCAAACAGTTGAGTTTGTCTCTTTTATACTGGTTACAAACTGAAGCGCCTCATCCGGGCAATGGTCATGGCTGGCATGGAATACGTCTTCGCAAAGACATAATGGGAACAAGCGATGGTTTGGCAAAATACCCGTATATACGCGAATCACGGCGCATAAAAGCATTATTCACGGTTTTGGAAGAACATGTTGGTAAAGAAAACCGGGCTCTGATAACAGGGAAAAAGAGTGATAATACCGCTGCTGGCTTTTATGATAGTGTTGGGATCGGGTATTATCATATAGATCTTCATCCCACCTGCTCCGGCAATAATTACATTGATTTTGACTCCCTCCCATTCCAGATACCACTTGGAGCACTTATTCCTGAACGTATTGAAAATCTTATTCCTGGAAATAAGAACCTCGGTACAACACATGTTACAAACGGTTGTTACCGCCTGCACCCCGTAGAATGGAATATAGGCGAAGCTGCAGGTTCTCTCGTAGCATTTGCTATAAATAATAAAGTAACGCCACGGGCGGTTCGTGAAAAAAAGAATCTACTTGAGGACTTTCAGAAGATGATCCGGTCACAGGGAATCGAAACTCGCTGGCCTCTATAATTATACATATGAAAGTCAGAGATTGTCACAGAATGCAATTTTGAATTCGATTTAAAAGATCATTTGGAAGATTCTGAACTATTACCCGAAAAATAATATTAACAGCGACTTCTGTATTGAAGTTATTGTATATTTGTCATATTACTGGATTGATTATATCCATTAAACAACCTCCTGGCGATCTTTTCGAAAAGGAAGGTTTAATCCTTAAACTATATCAATAAATGAAAGCCGAACATTCACGCCGCGATTTCCTGACAAAGTCAGCGTTAGCCGGAATGGCTACATTGGCAGTTCCACTATCAGCCTGCTCGGGCAAAGAAAACATTCCTGTACCTGTTGTTTATCCTGAATCAAAACTGATTGTCCCCAGGGCAAATGCCCTGACTATTACAGGGACATTTCTGGATGAGATATCACATGATATACCTCATCAGAATTGGGGAGAAAAAGAATGGGATGCTGAATTCGGCCATATGAAGGCAATCGGGATCGATACTGTGATAATTATACGTTCCGGCTATAGAAAATTTATCACCTTTCCTTGTGAATACCTTCTCAAAAAAGGGTGTTATATGCCTTCAGTTGACTTATTGGATATGTATTTGCGATTAGCTGACAAATACAATATGAAATTTTATTTCGGATTATACGACTCTGGAAAATACTGGGATACCGGTGATATGTCATGGGAAGTAGAAGACAATAAATATGTAATTGATGAAGTTTGGAAAAACTATGGCAGTAAGTACAAGAGTTTTCAGGGATGGTATATAAGTGGTGAAATCAGCCGCAAGACAAAAGGAGCAATAGGTGCATTTCACGCTATGGGAAAACAATGCAAGGATGTTTCGGGCGGTCTTCCTACATTCATTTCTCCATGGATCGATGGTAAAAAAGCAGTTGAAGCCGCTTCCGGAGATATAACAAAAGCAAAATCCGTCTCAGTACAGGAACATGAAAAAGAGTGGGGAGAAATCTTCGATGGAATTCATGATGTGGTAGATGCATGTGCATTTCAGGATGGTCATATCGATTATGATGAATTGGATGCATTCTTTTCCGTAAATAAAAAACTGGCTGATAAATATGGAATGAAATGTTGGACTAACGCTGAAACTTTTGACCGTGATATGCCCATAAAGTTCTTTCCGATCAAATTCGATAAGCTGCGACTGAAACTTGAAGCAGCAAAACGGGCAGGTTACGACAAAGGAATTACTTTCGAGTTTTCACATTTCATGAGTCCCCAGTCTGCTTACATCCAGGCAGGGCACCTTTATGACCGTTATAAAGAATATTTTAATATAAAATAATTATGAAGGAACATTCAAATCAAATAGTATATGTTGTCTGGCTTTCAATTGTTGCATCTTTGGGAGGATTTCTTTTTGGTTACGACACTGCGGTTATTTCCGGTACCGTAGATCATGTTTCTGCACAATTTAATCTCAATGACATAACGAAAGGGTGGTATGTAGGATGCGCTCTTGCTGGATCAATCGCCGGTGTTATGGTTGCAGGCTCCCTGAGTGATAAATTCGGACGTAAAATCATACTGTTGCTCTCGGCAATATTGTTTTCAGTATCAGGTATTGGATGCATGATAGCAGGTAACGAAGTTCAGTTAGTGATTGCGCGTATCATGGGTGGAATCGGTATCGGAGTAGCTTCGGTTATTTCGCCTTTATACATTGCTGAAATATCTGTTCCGAGTTTTCGCGGAAGGCTTGTATCGATGTACCAGTTGGCAATAACTGTTGGATTCCTTGGGGCATACCTGGCCAATTATGGTTTACTTCATTACTCCGAAGTGTTAGTGAAAAGCGGAGCAATTTCTGGTTTGTATGGCAAAATTTTTGCTACCGAAGTGTGGAGAGGAATGCTGGGTATGGAAGCTCTTCCTGCTCTCCTGTTTTTTATTGTATTGTTCCTGATCCCTGAAAGTCCGCGCTGGCTAATAGTTAAAGGGCAGGAGATTAAGGCTTCAATCATCCTGAAAAAAATATACGGAGAGAAAGAAGCAGCTGTTCAGGTCAGTAATGTAAAAAACCTTATTGCTTCCGAAACAGACACAAATTGGCGCATGTTGTTTCAACCAGGTTTTCGTCTGGCACTTTTCATTGGTGTAGCCCTGGCAATGCTTGGTCAGTTAATGGGTGTAAACGCGGTTCTCTACTATGGACCTACAATCTTTAAAGAGAGCGGCCTTTCAACAGGCGATTCATTATTTTACCAGGTATTGGTTGGTTTGGTCAATATGCTTACAACAATACTGGCATTGATCATAATTGACAAAGTAGGACGAAAGAAACTGGTTTACTGGGGAGTTTCGGGAATGATAATTGCTTTGGTCCTTATTGGTGTTTATTTTGCTTATGGGCTAAGATTAAATCTTCCTCATGTATTTCTTTTAATATTATTCCTTTTCTATATTTTCTGCTGCGCTATTTCGATCTGTGCAGTAATCTTTGTCCTTCTCTCCGAAATGTATCCTGTGAAAGTGAGGGGCGCTGCCATGTCGATAGCAGGTCTGTCGCTCTGGATTGGGACTTATCTCATTGGCCAGCTCACACCGCTGATGCTTACAACTTTTACTCCTGCAGGCACTTTCTGGCTCTTTGCCCTCATGTGCGTCCCATACATGTTGATAGTATGGAAGTTATTACCTGAAACAACCGGGAAATCATTAGAAGAAATTGAAGAAATGTGGATTCAGAAAGGGAAGAAATAGTTGAAACCTGAAGTGGGAAGTCAGAAGTCGGAAGTTATGCTTCGGTCTTCGGACTAGGGACTTCGGTCTTCGGACGTATTAAAAGTTAATTATATGATTACCAATGATGACTTAAAACTTAAATAATTATGGATTTCAATTCTTTATCAAAGCTTTACAAAGACGAGCTGCTGAATAATGTTCTGCCATTCTGGCTGACTAAATCACAGGACCTTAAATACGGAGGCTATTTCACATGTCTCGACAGAGCAGGAAATGTATTCGATACAGATAAGTTTGTCTGGCTTCAGGGTCGTGAGGTCTGGCAGTTCTCAATGCTTTACAATAACCTTGAGAAAAATCCGGAATGGTTAAAATGTGCCTTACAGGGTGGTGAATTTTTAAAAAAATACGGCCACGATGGGAATTATAACTGGTATTTTTCTCTAACCCAGGAAGGAAAACCGATTATTGAACCATATAATATTTTCTCCTATACCTTTGCTACTATGGCATTCGGCCAGTTAAGCAAAGCCAGCGGTAACGAGGAATATGCTGATATAGCCCGGAAAACATTTGATATAATACTGTCTAAGGTTAACAATCCTAAGGGTAAGTGGGATAAATCACATCCTGGCACACGGAGCCTTAAGAATTTCGCGTTACCCATGATCCTTTGCAATTTAGCCCTGGAGATTGAACATCTGCTGGAAAAAGATTTTCTCAACAAGACAATCGATACATGCATTCACGAAGTTATGGATGTCTTTTATCGGCCTGACCTGGGACTGGTAGTTGAAAACCTCACTTTAGACAATAAACTCTCAGATACTTTCGAAGGTCGTCTTCTTAATCCCGGCCATGCAATAGAAGCTATGTGGTTCATTATGGATCTGGGAGAACGTCTTAACAGACCGGAACTTATTGAAACCGCTGCCAGAATTGCAATTCAGATGGTAGAATATGGTTGGGATAAGCAATACGGAGGAATCTTTTATTTTCTCGACAGGAAAGGACATCCTGCACAACAGCTCGAATGGGATCAGAAATTATGGTGGGTTCATGTTGAAACACTAATATCTATGATTAAAGGATATCAGCTGACAGGATCAAAAGACTGTCTTAAATGGTTTGAGATCATTCACGAATACACCTGGGAACATTTTAAAGATAAAGAATATCCGGAATGGTTCGGTTATCTGAATCGTCAGGGAGAGGTTCTTCTTCCACTCAAGGGAGGAAAATGGAAAGGTTGTTTTCATGTGCCCCGGGGATTGTATCAATGCTGGAAAACCCTTGAAAAAATCAAATAAACAATAAGGACAGCAGTTAGACAGACCTACCATTTTAATTCATAATTTTGATAGCAGATATTATCTTTTGACCCCCTTTCATTTTCCCCAAGGGGGAAATGATTTACTCCTTCTCCTGTGATGGAAGGTCGGGAAGGGGGGTTAATGAGCAATAAAAAATATCTTCTATAAACATCCCAAAATATTGAAGAATTACGGCTTAAAGAGAATACACAGCGTTTCATAGAGTTATGCTATTGATTAGGTACAGAATACAGTGTCATACTGTTAACTTCGAGAGCTGACAGATTTCCATAACCATTCTGCTTTTCATAAACACAACCGGTATCGATAGGGATTACTTTCGATTTTTTGGCTATTAATTTTTTAACATAAGAAATGGTTTTCGGACGATGGCCATGAATAATAGTTTTTCCCGATAGCGCAGGATTCTTGTACGAGAGACTGCACTCCCAAATCATACCATGCTTATCTTCAAACGGATTAACTGCAAAATCATCAAAGCCGGCATGAACAAAAATCACCCTATCAATAATCTTATAGTATTCCAGCCTGGTAAAAAACTCCAGATACTTGTTATCAATTTCTCTGATATGTTGAATACCAAAACTTTCTAAGGTCGACATCCCGCTGTTCATTGACCATAATGGCATCATTTCAGGATCATAGTAGGAGTCAATCAGCATAACTTCATGATTCCCGGCCAGCGGTGTTATATTGAACCCTTCTTTATGAAGATCCAAAATGAAATCTACAACTTCCTTACTCTGATCTCCGCGATCAATATAGTCTCCCAGAAGAATGAGCTGATCTGATTTTGTCAGCTTAATAGTATTGACAATAAGCTCATAAAATGGCTTAAAGCAACCATGAATATCACTTATGGCAAAAAGACGGTTCATGATTTATAAAAATTCGTTTTAATAGTAATGCCCCTCTGTCCCGCCGAAGAGGGACGTCTCCCCTAAAGGGAAGCTAATTCTGTGAATCCCACTTGAATTACACTTAGGTGAAGAGTTTTAGTCCCGCGTTTCGGGATTGGGGGGCCTATGAGCAAGTTGATTCTACCTCTTTTACAGTTTTTGGTATAGCTTTACCGAGAACCTTATGCCCCTTTTCGGTAATCAAAACATTGTCTTCAATCCGAATACCACCAATTGACATATAACTATCAACTTTACTATAATTAATGTATTCTTTGAACTTGCCTTCCGCTTTCCATTTTCCTATCAGTTCAGGAATGAAATAGCATCCAGGTTCAACAGTAAATACATGACCTGGTTTGTAAGGCAGAGCAAACCTGAGAAATGCTGTGCCAAACTGTTCGCTGCGTTTTACCTCATCATTATACCCGATGAAATTCTCTCCCAGAGCTTCCATATCATGCACATCGAGACCCATCATGTGACCAAGTCCATGAGGCATAAAAAGTGCGTGAGCTCCTGCTGCAACCGCCTCATCAACGTCGCCTTTCATCAATCCCAGGCTTTTCATTTCTGAGGTAATGATCTTACAGGCCATAAAATGTAAATCAAGATTAGACATACCTGGTTTGGTTGCTTTTATCGCTTCAGTATTAGCTTTCAGCACAATTCCATAAATATCTTTCTGTTTTTCATTGAATTTGCCTCCTACAGGAGTTGTCCGGGTTATATCAGAGGCGTAATGAAGGTTTGTTTCAGCACCTGCATCTGTTACCATCATTTTGCCCTTGCTAAGGATATTCCCATGAGAATGGTTGTGAAGCGTCTGCCCGTTAATACTTAGAATTATCGGGAATGAGGTACCTCCTCCTTTTGAAAGAGCTATGCCTTCGAGTATTCCGAAGATATCCTGCTCCCTTGTACCCTGTTTGCACATCTTCATCGCAGTAACATGCATTTCGTATGCAATTTCAACAGCTTTTTCTATTTCATCAATTTCAACTTTTTCTTTTATTGATCGCATAGAGATAACTGCCTTTATCAGGTCAACCGATGCATTTGTTTTCATCTGGCATGGATTCTCTTTCAGAAGCTTACCCAAATTCATCTTTGTTTCGCCACGGTATGGAGGAAGAAAATGAATTTTTCTCTTTTTTGACAAAGCATCCTTAATTATCCCCTCCAGCCTGGCCATTGATGCAGTATCTGTTATGCCACATTTCAGTGCAAGCTCTTTGATTGTCGGCTGGGGACCCATCCATATGATGTCATCCATCTCGTAATCGTTACCGAATATCCGGTCCTTTCCGGAATCGAAATCCAAAAGTCCGGTGAACCCAGGCAGATCAATTCCGAAAAAATATAAAAAATCACTATCCTGTCTGAAGTGGTAGGTATTATCAGGATAATTCATTGGTGCCTCAGTATTGCCTGTAAAAAGAGCAATTCCTGATTTTATTTTTTTGTGGAGTTCCTCTCTCCTCTTTGTATATACTTCGCTTTTAAACATATCAGTATTTTATTATGATTTGAAACCACTAAGTTAACATGCTGATCATTATAAAGCAAAGAAAGTTTGAAGTGCGCTAGAGTCTGAAGTGCCTATTTCTTATCTATACTCCACCCTCCTTTTAGTCCGAAAATGAACCAGGCCAGGGCAACAGTGCCTGCTGCAAAAATAGTATCTCCGATTACTCTCAGCCATTTTAATGTTAATAAGGCAGGCTGATGTAGGAATTCAGCTGAACGGGCGTACCAAAGACCTTCTTTTACACTAGCAACAGTTTGTGCCAGCCCTATCGGAAGCACACTAATAAGAACCATCGCTGTAAGACCTATATTAATACTCCAGAAAGCAAATTTTATCCACTTGTCTTTCCATATGGCTTCTTTATTCATATCCCGGAGTACAAAGAGCATAAGGCCAATGCCAAGCATTCCATAAACTCCAAATAAAGCAGTATGCCCGTGTACTGGTGTTGTGTTCAGTCCCTGCATATAATAAAGTGCTATTGGAGGGTTAATCAGAAATCCGAAAATACCTGCGCCGACAAGATTCCAGAATGCAACTGCGATAAAGCAGTAAACAGGCCATTTATAAGCTTTTACCCATGTTTCGCTTCTGCTGATCTTTATGTTATCCCATGCTTCAAATCCCATAAGTACAAGGGGAACGACCTCGAGTGCACTGAATGTTGCACCCAGAGCCATAACTGCTGTTGGTGTTCCGGTGAAGTATAAATGGTGGAAAGTACCCAGGATTCCGCCTGACAAGAATACGATAGTCGAGAAAAGTACTGCAGTGGTAGCTGTAGTAGCTTTTAGCAATTGAAGCCTTACAAACAGGAAGGCAACAACAACTGCTGCAAATACTTCAAAGAATCCTTCAACCCAGAGGTGAACAACCCACCATCGCCAGTATTCTGCTACAGCAAGGTTTGTTTGTCTGCCCCACATTAGGCCTGCCCCATAAAATCCTGCAATCGCAATTGTCGAGATAAGAAATAATGAAAGCAGGCTACGGCTTTCTGATTTCAGCTTCAATGCAGGCCAGATGGCACGTCCCATAAGCAAAAGCCAGATTATAAGTCCGACGAAGAGAAATATCTGCCAGAAACGGCCAAGATCAACATATTCATAACCCTGGTGACCAAACCAGAAATTCTGTATATATCCAAGTTTCTGCATTACACCTAACCATTGTCCGGCAAGCGATCCAAGAACTATCACGAGCAAAGCACCGAAGAGGAAATTGACTCCCAGTCTCTGAAACTTCGGTTCGGTACCTGATATCGCCGGAGCGTAATATAAGCCAGTCGCAAGCCACGATGTTGCAATCCAGAAAATAGCTAATTGTATATGCCAGGTTCTTGAAATGGAGTATGGCAGCAGCTTTGCGAGAGGAATACCATAAAAAGCCTGTCCTTCAACACCATAGTGTGCAGTAATTACACCCATTATTACCTGAACAAGAAGCAGTGCGGAAACGACCCAGAAGTATTTTATTGTAGCTTTTTGGGAAGGAGTCTGAACTTCTTTTAATAACGGAAAAATTACAGGGATTTTGTCAGCTTCCTCATCGCGGCGGCGTGCATAGTACCACACCATGAGCCCTATTCCAGCTATAAGCACTATTACACTGAAGCCGGTCCATAGAAGTAGCGATCCGGAGGGTTTGTTTCCAACAAGCTCTTCTGATGGCCAGTTATTCGTATAAGTGATTATCTGGCCCGGACGTTCTGTAACACATGCCCATGATATCCAGAAAAAGAAATTATTAAGAAGAGGTACCCTGTTCGGATCTTTCAGTGAGTTTTCAGGAATGCTGTATGAATTCCTCAGACCGGCCAGTGCAGGATCATTAGTAAATAATCCGCCATAAAACTTACTGTTTGAAGCAATTGCCTCAGCTCTCAGCTCTGAAACAGTAAGAATCCCAGTTGCAGGATCAAAGGTGTTCTTGCGGAGTTCTTTCTGAAGTACTATTTTTAGAAAAGCCTTCCTCTCCTCGCTTACTTCTTTATAAGGCTTCCCATCCTGCAGTATTGCAAGCCTGTCTAAAATATATACAGCTTCCTTATGCAGCCAGTCAGCGCTCCAGTCGGGAGCCTGGTAAGCCCCATGTCCCCAAACTGTTCCGATTTCCTGTCCTCCCAGTGACTGCCAGACATTCTGACCATCCTTTATATCCTGTCCGGTAAATAATACTTTCCCGTCAGGTGTAACTACCTTAACAGGTATAGGAGGAGCCTGTTTGTAGATCTCTCTTCCAAAATAAAGCAGAACGGAGAAAGACAATACCATTACTGCTATAAAGCCAATCCAGAGTTTTTTTGTTTTCATCAGTACATTAGTTTTAAGTATTCCGGGTTAATTAAGATTTTATTCTAGACTTTATAAAGTAATGCCAGGTCATTAATGCGAAGAATATAATCGCTTACTCTTGTCCCGGCCGGCCGATTTTGTTCTATCTCTTCGAACTGCGATAGTAGATTTTTCTGTTCAATGTGGGAAAGTGTATTGTCAGCCATACGGAAAAGAACGTTGTTTTCTTTTGTAATATGGTTAAGTAGAAGATCTGCATAACCGGACATATTATGATATATTCCGGTAATGGCAGCATTATCCCCATTTTTATATAATTCAAGATTTTCGACTATCCCTTTTACAAAATTTCTACCCTGAATATGTTCATGCAGCATCACTGCCACAGGCCCTTGCTTAGCAGAAAATCCCTTGTTTTCAAGAGCCGGGAAAAAGAGATTCTCCTCCTTTGCATGATGAAGACCATCAGCAAAATTTCTTATAATATCAATAATATTTTCAATATGCTCAATATCAGGCTTTTTAGAACGTGTAACAGCTCTCATCACATCAGTAAGCTTCAGCACATGGATGTGGTCCTCTTCAAGATTTTTAGTTGCAGTTTTCATATTATAAAAAATTAATTAGCAGATGTTAATGCTTTCGGAAATAATATATTATTCTCAAGATGTACATGAGTATGCAGATCATCTTCAAACTGCTCCAGGAGTTTAAATGTGACATGATATGTATTACAACCGTCGGCAGGTACTTTATAATGATCTGTAATGACATTTATTTTATCCATTGCCCCTCCTGCAAACTCGTGTTCCCCCGAGAGACGGGCTATTTCAGAAATAATAGTCATCTTTGCTTTCTCCGATCGTGAATTTACAGCCTCTTTTATGGAGGGAAAGAGAACCTCCTCTTCATTTTTCATATGCTGAAGCAATTCACGGTTAATCTGTGAAAAGAGATCTGCTACCTCGGCCAGTTCGGGATGTCTCTCACCATGGACAGACGCAATTTTCTCAGTATATGTCACAAGTTCAGGCATGGTTTTCAGAACATATTTATGATGAGTGTTTACGATATAATCACACAGAAACCCCTGTTCCCAATCATTAAAATTGTGTGTAGTCGTATTAGGAGTGGATTCAAGTTTCTCAAGTTTCCCAATCAATTCATTCCGATCGATCCCTTTTTCAGAACAGGTTTCGTCTATACTTTTTTTCCCTCCGCAACAGAAATCTATTCCTGCCTCTTTAAATACAGAAGCTGTCCTGTAGTCAATCGCTACTATTTCACCAATCGTTAAGTCTTTTTTCATTTCGTTAAGTCTTTTTTCATTCTTTAATTATTTTATAACCGGGACAAAGCTATAAAATATTTATTAAAAGACAAAAAGGTCTTTTGGTAATTTTTAAATTATTTTTATTATTTTTGCAGAAGTTATGTATCAATTATAGATTATAATGTTCAATAAAGAAACAGAATATGCCCTCAGAGGACTGGTTTATATTAATTTACAAAACCTGAAAGGAAGAAGACCCGGAACTTCTGAGGTAGCAAAAGAAATTGAAGCTCCACCGTTCTTCACTGCAAAAATATTACAGAGGCTGGTGAGATCTGGCTTTCTCAGGTCGTTGAAAGGAAAAGGCGGAGGATTCTTTTTTGAACCCGACAAACCCTCGCTGCCGATCATAAACCTCATTTCTGCAATTGAAGGAGACAGGTCATTTTCGGGCTGCAGTTTTGGGTTAAAAGAATGTGATCCGGAAAATCCATGCCCGCTTCATGAAAAATATGCACCGATAAAAGAGGCTATAAATAAATTAATTACTGAGGAGACTGTCCAGAGTCTTGCCGAAAAAGTCTATAAAAAAGAATTTAGCTTAAATAGATTCCTTAAATAATGTATAAACAATACAAATTACCAGTCATAGTTTTCATCCTTACATTTATCCTCCTGGCTTTTGTTCAGCTTAAGGTTGAGAAACCCATGCTCCTTGCCGAACGTTTTCTTAAAGGAAGCGGCTGGGTGGAGATTTTACTGATTTCGTGCTATGGAGCATTCATAGTTAATAAAATGAAAGATCCGATGAATGTTCCAAAATGGAGGAAAATTAGCTGGACCACTTTCTCGTTGGTTTTCTTTACCCAGCTTATTATAGGCCTTTCAGGTTTTGATAAATTTCTGATGACAGGGAAACTTCATCTGCCTATACCTATGATGATCCTGGCGGGACCAATCTACCGGGGACAGTTATCTGTAATGACAATCCTTTTCCTCAGTACCGTTATATTAACAGGCCCGGCATGGTGCAGTCAGCTTTGTTACTTCGGGGCATTTGATAATCTTTCATCAGGAGGTAAAACTTCAAAAGAAATTCTCAGAAATAAAGGCGCTATAAAATCTACTGTTCTGATTCTTGTTATTGCAATGGCAATTATTCTCAGGTGGCTGAATATAAGTATGCTTATCTCAACACTTATTGCAATCGCCTTCGGTGTTGGCGGAATTTTAATTATGATTTTCTTCTCTCTGAAAAGAAAGAAGATGGTCCATTGTGTTATGTACTGTCCGATCGGAACTCTGGTTAATATATTTAAACATGTAAATCCTTTCAGGATGTATATCGATCAGAGTTGTACATTATGCATGAATTGTACAAAATTCTGCAAATATGATGCGTTGAATCCTTCAGACATTAAAAACTCTAAACCATCGATCACATGCACACTTTGCGGTGACTGTCTGGCCGGTTGCCATCACAACTCAATAAAATATAAATTCCTTAAAATGAAACCTGAACAGGCCAGGAATCTCTATCTGGTTCTAACAATCAGTCTTCATGCAGCCTGTATGGCACTGGCCAGGATTTGAAAATGATATTATTAATATTTTAAACCCCATACAATTTTAAATTTTATAACAAAATGAGCGAGCTGATAAATAATTCAAAAAAACGAAAAGATCTTCTGAAACATATGATACTTCAGCTACATAATGGCGATGCACCTGATATAGTCCGAAACAGACTTGTTGAACTACTAAAGTCAATTCCTTACGACGAAGTAGTGGAAGTTGAACAGGAACTTATATCTGAGGGATTACCGGTTGAGGAAGTTCTGAAACTTTGCGACATTCATCAAATGGTTCTTGATGGACATATTGATCAGAGTGGGGCTAAACCTGTTCCTGAGGGTCATCCTGTAGATACCTTTAAGAAGGAGAACCAGGAACTCGAGAAAGTGATAACTGAACTCGAAAAACTCTTCAGTAAGGTAAAAAGCATTAAAGAAGCAGAAATAAAACAATGGCTCATACAAGTCCGCACTCAGCTTAATAGCATCATGGATGTCGATAAACATTACAAAAGAAAGGAATATCTTGTTTTCCCGTTTCTCGAAAAATATGAAATAACAGGTCCCCCAAAAGTTATGTGGGGAAAACATGATGAAATCAGAACTTTGCTCAAGGCCTCAATAGAAGCAATAAGTTCGCAAGGCAACATATCTCCTGATGAGGTGGTAACTATTACGGAACTTGTATTATTTCCAGCGGTTAAAGGTGTATCTGATATGATCTCAAAAGAGGAAGAGATTCTACTTCCCATGTGCATGGACAAGTTAACCAATGAAGACTGGTATTCAGTCTATAAGCAAACAAATGAATTCGGGTACTGCCTTTACGATCCGTCGGTTGAGTGGAAACCCGAAGGATTGGAATTAAGTGATATTACTTATAATACTGGCAACACAATACAGCTTGCCACGGGAAACTTTAATCTTAATGAGATGGAAGCTTTATTCAGAACTCTTCCAATTGATATTACTTTTGTAGACAAAGATGATAAAGTGAAATTCTTCAGCCTTGGACCCGATAGGGTATTCACACGTAACAGGGCAATAATAGGGTGCGATGTAAGGATGTGCCATCCTCCCACAAGCGTTCACGTTGTGGAACAGATACTAAGTGATTTTAAGAGCGGGAAAGAGAAAAGTGCAGCTTTCTGGATAACAATGCAGGAAAGATTTATTTATATAGAGTATTTCGCATTAAGAGATTCAAACGGTCTATATCTGGGAACAATAGAATTCACACAGGATCTGACGAAGCTCCGCAAACTTGAAGGAGATCAGAGACTTTTATCTTACACCGGAAAATAATTATTATGTCAGCAACAAAGATTTTAATATCTCCCAAAACAAAAGTCGGTGAATTACTGGATAATTACCCTGAACTTGAATCTGTATTGATGGAAATGTCTCCCGCATTTGAAAAACTAAAGAACCCTCTTCTGCGCAAAACGGTTGCCCGGGTTGCTTCTCTTCAGCAGGTTGCTGTAGTAGGAAGATTAAATGTGGATGAGATAGTTAACCGGTTACGAAAAGAAGTTGGACAAATTGCAGGTAATGAAGATAAAACGGAATCCAACTATTTGTCTGACGTTTCACCTGAATGGTTTAAAAAGACAAAAATTATTGCATGTTTCGATGCCTCTCCCATAATAAACTCAGGAGGAAGTCCAATGAGTGATATACTCCAGGCGGCCCACCTGTTAAAACACGATGAAATTTTGGAGCTCCGGACTCCTTTTATTCCGGCGCCAATAATCGATATTCTTAAAGAGAAGGGCTATGAAGTTTATACTATTCAGACGGAAAGCATTGTACTAAGTTATATCTACAAGTGACTCTTCCCTGAATCACTTTTAAAAATGATGTTACCCAGGCTAAACAAATACTACTTTTTTTGGATTTTTTGAAACCAAATGATTTCCGGTTCGTTTAAGTGATACAAACAATTGCAAGTCTGAAGAAGGAAAGTTGATATTTGTAGTAATCAGATAAATAAATATGCGAATAGGCGCTTTATTAAACAAAAGTTAGCTATATTCGTACCTCTTGCCAAAAAAAATTTAACAACCTAGCCCGATATGCCATACAGAAGATTACCCAACACCGATACTGCCAGGATAAAGGCTATGAAAATTGCTCTTGAAAAGGGTAAGGAGCTTCATCCCAGTAAACTTGCGTTTTCATCTAAGACAATTGTGAACCTTCAGAGATTTCTGCCACAGTTTGATCATAACTTACAGCTATACCGACAGGCATTAGCTTCTCAAAACAAAAAGAGCAAAGACTATAGTGAGAGCTTAAGAAAGGCCCGGATCTATCTGACTCACTTTATCAGGGTAATGAATATGGCAATATTCCGGGGTGATCTGCCTGCCGAAACAAGAGCTTTTTATGGACTCGCGACTGATGAATCAACAGTTCCTTCACTAACTACCGAGAACGAACTTATGAGTTGGGGAAAAAGGATTATTGAAGGTGAGCAGTTCAGAATAAAAAAAGGAGGGAGTCCGATAACAAACCCTACAATCGCAGTGGTAAAAGTCAGATTTGAAAATTTCCTTGAATCCTGGAACTATCAGAATACGCTTGCAAAAAGCACCTTCGATTACACAGAAAAGAATTATTATCTGCGAAAAGAAGCAGATGGAATAATTCTACAATTATGGAATGAGGTTGAAAACACGCACAATACACTTCCTGAAGAGATAAGAAAAACAATGAATGAGGAATACGGACTTGTTTATTTCTACAGAAAAGGAGAACTGGATAAAATGAATGTCGCTGAAGCCCCGCCTCAGACGTTGTCTTAAAATCCCGGTCCTTTACTTTCCGAAAGCGCTCTTTTATATTTAATCTTGTCAAATGAATACAGAGCTGGAGAACGATCTGGCCGTATTTTACGACGCTGGTCCAGATGCCTGAGAACTCCAATGCCGTGGATCAGCGTAATCGGCGGGAAATATTTTTGTTCCTGAAATAGAATAATATTACCATGCTTATTACTATCGGCAGAGGAAGGTAGAGTGCCTGTTTCCATAAAGGGGTATCTATTGGTGCATTTAATTTCTCCATATCTTGAAAATATGCCAGTATTACCGGAAACGCATTATTGACAAAATGTGAAATCACAGGCAGCCAGAGTGTGCCACTCCAGAAAAACAGATAACCAAAAACAAGTCCGAGAATAAATCTTGGTATAAATCCAAAAAACTGAAAATGGATTGTGCTGAATAAAAAAGCAGTGAACCATATTGCAACATGACCTGATTTGAAGATATTGCTAAAGATTTCCTGAAACACACCCCTGAAAATCAATTCCTCTGCAATCGCCGGCAATAAAGCTATTGTCAGCAGATTCAGCATCATTACCCTGAAGGTATTTGATTCAACTAACATTTCAATAAGATTGTCAGCTTTATCTTCTTTATCAATCATCCAGTGTTCCATTCCTGAAAGCCAGCCAGGAAAATGCATAGCTGAATTAATTTGGCCGGTAAAACTTGTAACAGGGAATATACAGAAGGTCAGAATGACCACCAACCCCATCTCCTTCAATTGCGGCATCTTTAGTTCAGTTAATCCTCCGGAGGACTCAGGTCTCATTAATAACATTATTATAATTGAAGGAATGATCAGAAGTGAAATGTCCTGACTTATCAAAATATATCTCATAAATCCTAAATCCTTTTTACTTAATGCATCGGATGCTTTATCAAGGACTGATAAATCGGAACTGAAAATCAATTTACCTGCCAGAACCAGAATGACAGACAGTGTCATACCAACTCCTATGATTGTCATTAGTGACACAAATAACTGATACAGAGGTGATTCCTTGTATAAATTGAAAAGTCTCCTGGTGTTGTTCATTTTAGTAATTTTGCAGCAGTTAAATATAAACAAATATGTAGAGACGTTGCATGCAACATCTCTCATATTGCCCTAATCTAAAATATCAGGAATTTGAAAATAGGCAATATATTGTTAGGAGAGAATCCTTTATTCTTAGCCCCGATGGAGGATATTACAGATCCCTCCTTCAGGATGGTATGCAAAATGAATGGAGCTGATTTTATGTATACTGAATTTGTCTCTTCCGATGGACTTATCCGCGATGGTCATAAGAGCATCAGAAAACTTGATATCTACGATTTTGAAAGGCCGATTGGCATTCAGCTGTACGGACATTTAATCGATTCAATGGTAGAGGCAGCACTTATTGCCGAAGAGGCAAAACCAGAACTGATCGATATCAATTTCGGATGTCCGGTAAAAAAAATTGCCAACAGGGGAGCCGGTGCAGGAATGCTCCGGAATATACCTCTCATGATTGAGATGACTGAGGCGATAGTAAAGGCCGTGAAGCTTCCTGTTACTGTAAAGACCAGGCTTGGATGGGACGATGAAAGCAAAAACATTGTTGATACTTCAGAGCGTTTGCAGGATGTTGGTATTCAGGCACTGACAGTTCACGGAAGAACCAGGGCGCAATTATATAAGGGAAATGCTGACTGGACACTAATAGGTGCTGTAAAAAACAATCCAAGGATGAAAATCCCGATTATAGGTAATGGTGATATTGACGGGCCGGTCGTAGCAAAGGAGATGATTGACAGGTATAGGGTTGATGGTATAATGGTTGGCCGGGCAACAGTGGGAAGGCCGTGGATTTTTCGCGATATCAGGCACTACTTAAACACAGGTGAGCTTTTACCTGAGCCTTCAGTAAATGAAAAAGCCGATCTCGCACTTCTTCATCTGGATAAATCCCTGGAGTTCAAAGAAGGGAAAAGAGCCATATTTGAAATGCGAAGGCATCTTTCCAATTACTTTAAAGGATTGCCTCATTTTAAAGAAACACGACTTAGGCTTCTGACAGCTATAGAGGTTGACGATATCAGGAGAATTATTGAAGAGATACGTGAGAAATGGGGTGACTTCAGGACCGATGATAAGACATCTGTTTATAGCATTTAAATTCCTCTTACTTTGCCCCCTTCTAACCCGGTATTTTCTTAAACAGCAAAGACAATTTATCCCATCTGAATATCATTTTCAGGATTAGAATAAAAACAATTCCTGTTAAAATAAGCCCGGCAAATTCAATCCAGGGATGAATATTGAATTGTTCATAAAGAGCATTTGTCTGCAAAGCTGACGATTCATTGGTTACCATGATACACAGGAATACATTATTCGCTGTATGAGCACCCATAGCCGCTTCAATACCATCATCAAGTATGGTAATAATTCCAAAAATCAATCCAAAAACAATATACTGTGGAATCATTGTGAAAAATCCAAATTTCTTTATCTCAGGATTGAAAGCATGCATCAGACCGAAAAGAATTGAAGTCATTATTAAAGGGAACCATCTGTTTTTAATCAACGCTGCAAACCCCTGCATAAGATATCCTCTGAAAAGCACCTCCTCGAAGGCTGCCTGAAACGGAATGAATAAAATTGAAACAAACGAAAGCAAAATCAATGAAGCAGTCTTGTTATTAAGAGTGAAATTTCCGGGATCAAGTTTAAGATAGCTGAAAAAATAAAGTGTGGAAAGTATCAGCCAGACAGATCCTGATATAAAGAACCTGGTCCATCTTATTTTTTCTGTGCCGTTAATTGTCATTCTGACTGACCGGTTATTTAAAGGTTTAACCAGAAGAACAAAGGCTATTAATCCTGCTATGAACGGGAAAAGCAACATAACAAATCCTACATCAGGGTTGAGTCCTAATACGCTAAAATCATTCGGGTTTGCAGCAATCTGTGAGAAGACTGCCGGGTCAGACCTCATTTTTATAAGCATGGAAATAAGCAAGGGGATAGCTCCTATTGTATTTGACACAATAAGAACGACAGCAAACATTATGATATATCTCCAGAAACTATTTTTGCTTTTAAATGATGATTCAAGATGGTTCATATTAAAATTTAATGTCTTTCAGAATTCAGAACTCGCCCGTTTCGGATAATCTATGGAATAATGAAGTCCTACACTCTCGTGTCTGTTTTTCGCCATTTTGATTATAATATAACCAACATTTATAAGATTTCTTAGTTCACAGATCTTCTTGGAAATAAGTGACTTTTTATATAGCCTTTCAGTTTCTTCGTACAAAATATCAAGGCGTACCATGGCTCTTTCAAGTCGTATGTCGGATCGGACAATTCCGACATAGTTACTCATGATCATCTGTACCTCCTTGGTACTCTGGGTAATGAGTACCATTTCCTCGAGGTGAGTGGTCCCTTTATAGTCCCATACGGGTATCCGTTCTTCAAATGTCAGTTCATTCAGCCTGGCTCCGGAATGAATTGCTGCCCGGTGAGCATATACAGCGGCTTCTATAAGGGAGTTGGATGCCAGTCTGTTTGCTCCATGCAATCCTGTGGAAGAAGCTTCTCCCAAAGCATACAGTCTGTCGATGTTACTTTGTCCATCAGTATCAACTTTAATACCGCCGCATGAATAATGGGCACAAGGAACTACAGGTATCATATCCCGGGTAATGTCTATGCCGCGTTCAAGACAATGTTCGTATACATTCGGGAAGTGGTCTTTAAGCCCTTCCTTATTCAAATGCGTACAATCGAGCCAGACATGATCATCTCCCCAAATCTTCATCTCATTATCGATAGCCCTAGCAACGATATCACGGGGTGCGAGCGATCCTCTGCTATCATATCTGTTCATGAACTTTTCCCCTGATAGGTTCTTCAGAACTGCACCGTAACCGCGTAACGCCTCTGTAATCAGGAATGAAGGTTTTTTTTCCGGATCGTACAATGAAGTAGGGTGAAACTGGATAAACTCCATATTCTCAATTGTTCCTTTTGCCCTGTAAACCATTGCAACGCCGTCACCGGTGGCAATTTCAGGATTTGTTGTCGTCAGGTAAACATTCCCTATGCCTCCGGTTGCCACAACCGTCACTTTTGAAAGAAGTGTTATCACTTGCTGGTTAACCAAATCAGCAACATAGGCACCATAGCACTTTATATCCGGATAATTTCTCTTAACTACCTCTCCAAGGTGGTGTTGTGTCAGCAGCTCAATTGCAAAATGATGTTCAAGAATCTCGATATTGGACTCATTTCTGACTCTTTCCATTAAAGTTTTCTGGATGCTCTCCCCGGTCTTGTCCTTGTGATGCAATATCCTGTACTCAGTGTGTCCCCCTTCCTTTGCCAAATCGTATGTTCCGTCTTCTTTTTTATCAAATGAAACACCCATATTAATAAGATCATTAATCCGGTCAGGAGCCTCCTGAACTACCATTCTTACAACTTCCTCATTGCAAATGCCTCCACCGGCTATCAGAGTGTCACTTATGTGCTTCTCAAAGTTATCGGGTTCACTGAATACAGCGGCAATGCCTCCCTGGGCATATCGGGTATTTGTGTCTTCAAGTTTTGCTTTGGTAACAATAGTAACTTTCCCAAACTTCACAGCTTTCAGTGCAAAAGTAAGTCCGGCTATACCTGAACCAATAACCAGGAAATCAGTTTTCTTTTTCATTGTGTCTAAATACAAAACAACGGGTAAAGATACAATTTAACCCCCCAACCCCCCAAATGGGGGGCTTTAAAAAATATTTTCTCCATTTTAAAATCTTATCAGATTGTATCCGGGAGGTAAGTAAATTGAACTGATTATTATAGAATAATATTACAATTGCAAGATTTATAATAAGATATATAGTCCCGCTTTGCGGGATTGGGGGGTAAAAAATCAGTGGCAGAGTGTAACCCTAATTGTATAACCCAAGTTTTTGAATTACTTTTGTCTTCCGCTTAAGTAAAATAAAACATTTATGGCTCAGGAAGATAATTTTAAAAAACTGGTAGCTCATTGCAAAGAATACGGATATGTTTTTCCATCGAGTGAGATCTACGACGGATTGAGCGCAGTATATGACTATGGTCAATATGGGGTTGAACTGAAAAACAACATCAAGAAATACTGGTGGGACAGTATGGTCCTGCTAAACGATAATATCGTGGGTCTCGATTCAGCAATATTTATGCATCCGACAATCTGGAAAGCTTCCGGCCATGTCGACGCATTTAATGATCCGCTTATCGACAATAAAGATTCGAAGAAAAGGTACAGGGCAGATGTCCTTATAGAAGAACACCTTGCAAAGATTGATGATAAGATAACCAAAGAAGTGGATAAGGCCAGGGAAAGATTTGGTGAAGCTTTCGACGAAAAAAAATTCAGGGAGACAAATCCACGGGTACTTGCAAACCAGTTAAAAATAGATGAGCTGAATGAACGGTTTTCAAAAGCTCTCAATGAAACCAACCTCGCTGAACTTAAACAGATAATTATTGACAATGAAATCGTGTGCCCGATATCAGGTACCCGTAACTGGACTGATGTAAGACAGTTTAACCTGATGTTTTCAACGGAAATGGGTTCAACGTCGGAGGGAGCAAATAAAATCTATCTTCGTCCTGAAACTGCTCAGGGTATCTTTGTCAATTTTCTTAATGTTCAGAAGACAGGGAGAATGAAGATACCGTTTGGAATTGCACAGATAGGAAAAGCATTCCGCAATGAAATAGTTGCCAGACAGTTTATATTCCGGATGAGGGAATTTGAACAGATGGAGATGCAGTTTTTTGTACAACCGGGAAGTGAACTTGAGTGGTTTAAGAAATGGAAAGAGGTAAGGATGAGATGGCATCAGGCTCTCGGTTTCGGTAGTGAGAATTACCGCTTCCACGATCATGTCAAACTTGCCCATTACGCAAATGCTGCCACTGATATTGAATTTAAATTTCCCTTCGGGTTCAAGGAGGTTGAAGGAATACATTCACGTACTGACTATGACTTAAAACAACATCAGGAATTCAGTGGTAAGAAGATGCAGTATTTCGATCCTGAAAAAGGTGAATCATATATACCATATGTCATTGAAACATCAATTGGTGTTGACAGAATGTTTTTGCAGGTTATCTCAGCAGCATACCAGGAAGAGGAATTAAAGAAGGAAGATGGTAGTACAGATATTCGCGTTGTACTCAGGTTACCATCGTTTCTTGCACCTTTGAAACTTGCAGTGATGCCGTTGGTAAAAAAAGACGGTTTGCCGGATATTGCTGAGAAGATTGTACATGACCTTAAATTTGATTTTAACTGTCAGTATGATGATAAAGATTCTATCGGCAGAAGATACAGACGTCAGGATGCAATAGGCACCCCGTATTGCATTACCATCGATCACCAGACTCTTGAAGACAGGAGTGTTACAATCAGATATCGCGATACAATGAAACAGGAGAGAGTTCAGATTGAGCAGCTGGTAGAAATCATTAAAGAAAAAGTCTCGATTCAAAGCTTATTAAAAAAGCTTTAAAATGAATAAGGTTCTGATAGTCACTTACTACTGGCCTCCAAGCGGTGGTGCCGGAGTACAGCGATGGCTCAAATTTTCTAAATACCTTCCGGAATTTGGATGGGATCCAATTATACTCACAATAGATCCTCATTATGCAGCATACCCGGTTACAGATTTTTCACTTAAAGACGATTTGTCACAATCTTTAAAAGTATATTCAACTCCTGCAATTAACTATTTTGGTATTTACAGGAAAGATATATCAAAGATCCCGGCTGCTGGATTTGCGAATAGCGTGGATAATTCACTTAAAGGAAAGATCCTTCGTTTCATGAGAGGTAATTTTTTCCTTCCTGATCCCAGAAGAGGATGGAATAAATTTGCAATTAAAAAAGCATGCGAATTAATTGAATCAGAAGGAATAAGAAATATTATAACAACGAGCCCGCCGCATTCGACTCAGCTCATTGGATTGAAGATCAAAAAAAAATACCCCATGATAAGGTGGATTGCAGATCTGCGTGACCCATGGACAGATATTTACTATTATAAGCAGTTCTATCCAACATTAATATCAAAATGGATCGATCGGAGGTATGAAAAAAACGTACTGAAAAGAGCTGATAAAATAATTACTGTCGGAGCTTCGCTAAAAAACCTGTTTTCATTAAAAGCAAAGGATATTGAAAACAAAACTGTGGTCATAACCAATGGTTATGATAAAGATGATTTTTCGGGAATCGTTGCAATTAACCCTCCCTTGTTCACGATTACTTATGTCGGTACACTTTCAGATATTTATCCGGTTGATGGTCTGCTTGATGCAATAAATATATTTAAAGAAAAAGGGAATAATCTTAAAATTAGATTTATTGGGACAGTATCACAATATCAAAAAGATCTTATTCAATTAAAAACCGGAGATTCAAATTTGGAATTCATCACTTACGTGGACCACTCTTCAGCGATAAAATTTATGCTTGATACTACTGTCCTGTTGCTTATCATTCCTGATCATCAAAGCAACAAAAGTATTATTACCGGGAAGCTTTTTGAATACATGGCCTCAGGAAAACCGATCATATGCCTGGGTCCCACTGATGGCGATGCTGCAGATATTATAAGAGATACAGGACATGGAGAAACATTTTCTTATGTCGATTCCCATGGAATTTCTGAATATTTACTGAGCCTGATCACAGATAATACCATTTTAGAAAAAGTGTCTCCGGAAGTTTTCAGCAGAATGGAATTAACAAGAAAGATCATTCCCTTGCTTTCAATCCAAAATTAATAGCAAAATACATAATAGTCCTTCACACTTATTTATTTATAACTTTAAGTAAACTTATTATCCTTAAGATTTCTTTTCAATAAGTGAATTATGAAGATAGGAATTGTCGTAGATAATGAATTGAATAGTGATATCCGGGTCCTAAGGGAGATAGGGATCCTGAAGGAGCAGGAATTCGAAATTTTCGTTTTATGTTTTGGATTTTTCAAGAAGTACCATGACCCGTTAAGCCAGGTAAACATAACAAGGATCAATATACCCAGAAAACTCAGAGACATTCTATTCTTTTTACTGAATACTATTCCTGTTTATGAATGGCTCTGGACAATTAAGATTAAGAGATTTATTCTTCATTATGGTCTTGAAAGCCTGCACGTGCATGATCTGTATATGGCACGTGCGGCATATTACGGGATCAAGGCGGCAAACTGTAAGATTCCGATGATACTGGATCTCCACGAGAACTACCCTTTTACAGTTACCACTTACAACTGGACAAAAGGATTATGGAGGAGCTTTATTTCGAGGCCTGAAGATTGGAAAAAGAAAGAACGTGAATATCTCGGTTATGCCGACCGGATAGTTGTACTCAGCACCGATTTCAGAGATACTTTATTGGAGCGATATCCTGAACTGGGATCTGAAAATCTTGTTGTCTTACCTAATGTCCCGGATCTTTCACAAACGGAATACCAGAATAAAGGGGTTGCAACGAATCCGTTCAAACAGGAATTACCAATACTTTTCTATTACGGTGTGATTGCTGAAAGACGGGGTATATTTGATGCTCTCGAAGTGTTTATTAACCTGGTAAAGGAGGGCTATCCCGTGAATTTCCTTCTTATTGGTCCGGTTGATAAAAAAGATATGCCACTTTTTTCAAGACTTACTGGTTTGGAGGTGTTAGTTGACCGTATTCATTATATTCCATGGATAGAATCAAAAAAATTCCCATCTTATCTTGGTATATCTGATATTTGTCTTGCCCCTTTTCATAAAAACCCGCAACATGAATCAGGCGTTGCAAATAAAGTATATGATTATATGCTGGGAGGAAAACCTGTTATTGCTTCAAATTGTAAACCGCAACAAAATCTAATTGAGAAATATAACTGCGGTTTGATTTTTGAAAACATCACAGAATTTCATGACGCAATTGTCAGTCTACTTAATGACAAGTCCCTAAGAGAAAAAATGGGAGAAAACGGGAAAAAGGCAATTATGAGAGAATACAATACAGGAATTGTTAAGGAGAATTTGATATTATTATACAAAACATTTATCTTTAAGATGTAAGTCAAGTTTGTGAAAGTCCGGAATAATTCATTTTTAATAATATATGATTAATAAGTACATGTCCGTTTTTATTGGTATTTGACTCACTAATAAGTATCTGACCTAACCCATAGAAATTATACCTTATGACAACAAGAACATTTTCCCTGAGATTGAGCATCTTAATGCTGGTTATCATTTTATCCTCGTGTGTAAAAAAGAATCATCCACCCACAATTGATGATCAAACCTTTTCAGTTGATGAAAACAGCCCGGTTGGTACTTCGGTAGGGAAAGTTCTGGCTTTCGATGAGGATGGTCAGGCATTGACCTATTCAATTCTTGGCGGCAATACAAATAGTGCCTTTAGTATATCAGAAACTGATGGTAAAATAACGGTTAATAATAAAGCCGCAATTGACTATGAAATTACATCAAGTTTTACCCTGAACATTGAAGTGAAAGACAGTAAAAATAAAAATGCTATTGCTGACATAATAATAAACTTAAACAACATTCAAATTCCCTTGAATGATCAATCATTTTCAATTGATGAAAACAGTGTGGCCGGGAGTTTGGTAGGTCAGATAATAGCTCCCGGTCAAATTCTAAAATATTCTATTGTAAGCGGGAATACAAATACAGCTTTTGATATTTCTGACACAGATGGGAAGATTACTATTCATAATTCAGACGCAATTGATTACGAAACTGCACCAAAATTTACCTTAGTGGTAGAAGGTAAAGATGAGAATAATGAAAAAGCAAATGCAAACATTACTATTAATCTGAATAATTTGGAAGCTCCAACGACAGGATTAATGTTATACATGCCTTTCAACGGAAATTTAAATGATTTGAGTGTAAATAATAACGCCGGAATTGATTATACATCACATAATTATGTACCTGGCAAGCGATCACAGGCTTTGGATTTTAATGGAACTTCAGATTATGTCAGATTAACCAATTCAATTAATTCCCAGTCTGGGCTTTCTTTATCATTCTGGATTTATACCAGAGGAGTAAACGGTTTGGAGAATAATGGTTGCATACTGACCAAATACAGTAAGACCAACAATACAAGATGTTTCATGATATATTCATTTGGAGCTGCTGCATTACGAAATGATAATCGTCTGTCAGCAGCATTTTATTCAGATGGAAGTTCTTCAACTTATTATCACGATATGACAAAATCATACCTCGATCTGGCAGAATTGCAGGTTTATCCTAATCCGGCACTCTGGACACTAACCAATCCCACGCGGTTAATCATAGGAGAATGGACTCATTGTGTTGTTAACGTTACACCAACTGCAATTGAAACATGGATCAATGGCAAATTTCGCACAAAAAAAACGAGAGAGTACAGCTCCTACTTTAACAGTAATATTGAGCCGGTATTGATTGGAAATAGTTATGATAGCGGTGAAGGAAGCAACAATCACTTCAACGGGATGCTCGATGAATTAAGAATTTATAACAGGGGATTATCAAATGACGAAATAAGAACTCTATTCAAAGAATAGTAAAAGACGCTTTTTGATGAATATATTGTTTCTTACACATTCTTATCCAGATATAAACCATCAATGGCGGGGTGTATTTGTACAGGAACAGGTTAAAGCTTTGAGTATAAGGAACAATATAATTGTCGTATATTTTAAAGTTGATTATTCACATTTTGCCCCCTTTTCTGAATACTCATTTTTGAAAAAGCACAAAGGAAGAGTAACCGAATATGAACTCACGATAAACAGATCTTTTCCGGTTATTAATCAGCTAAAATTTCTATCAAATACTTATCGGTTTATTAAAACCGAAATTCTGAAGAAAGAAAAAATAGATATTATTCATAGCCATTTTTCCTATCCCGCAGGATTTCTTGGTGCAATCATTCAAAAAAGAAAAAAGATACCGGGAATCATAACAGAACACACCTGGATCAAAAAGTATTTCAGGAGTTGGATACATAAAAAATGTGTTATCTATGCTCTCAAAAATTCTTCCGGTATTGTATCCGTCAGTGATGCTCTAAAGGATGATATCAAACTTTATTGTAATCGTGAGATTTCTGTTATTCCCAACGTAATTGAAGTTGAAAAATTCCATTTAACTGAGAAACAAAAGAGCGAAACACTTAATGTTGGGATTCTGGGGGGAATGGGAAATTACAGGAAAGGCTTAGATATATTAATTAAATCTGTTTCTCAATTGAAAGACATGGATTTACTGGTTCATATCGGGGGTGATGGGATCTATCTTGAAAAGTTTAAAGCGCTGTCAAAAGAATCAGGTGTTTACGAAAAATGCAAATTCTATGGTGAGATATTAACAGAAGATCTAGCCGGTTTTTATTCGCGCCTGGATATATTTGTACTTGCAAGTCGTGATGAAACATTTGGTGTGGTTGTTGTTGAAGCTATGGCATGCGGATTACCGGTTATCGCAACTGATTGCGGAGGACCAAAGGAAATAATAACGCACGAAACCGGGTTATTGATTCCTAAAGAAAATCCGGAAGAACTTGCCAAAGCAATAATTTCAATGTCGGAAAACCTGCATATTTATAAAAGCGATACAATCAGAAAATATGTTCAGGAAAAGTATGGATACAAGCCTTTTGTTGAGAGTGTTACCAGGTACTATCAGTATATTTTAAACCAAAGTTCTGATTAATGAAACTAATCCTGATTTCCAGCTTATTGAATTCATTTTGATTAAAGTGTCTTACTTTTTAGTAAAGCAAAATAATTTGTACCTATAATTTTCCCTGTAAATCCTTCATTTGCAAGTTTTATCCTGTCTTCGGCAAAATAAAATACCGACCAGAAAAGTCTTTGAGGTAATGGTTTAGATCGCACTCTTGATGTACGGTTCCTCTTATACATTTTATAAAAAGATTTATCAAAAAAACCAATAGAGGTAAAACTCTTTATAACCTCAAAACCAGCGTTAGTTACTAAACGGAGAGCATCTTTTTCATCATAGCAGCGAAGGTGTCCTGAAGGATCCTGTTCTCCATATTGCCGGTTCCTGGTATTAAATGACTTTTCAAGAGGCAGATTAATAAGCACATACGAGGATGTTTTTTTAACTAATTCCATAAATCCCAAATCATCGGGTATGTGTTCAACAATGTCGGAAAGAACTATAAGGTCATAACGATGATTTTTAATATCGTCGGGAATAACACTGATAAATTCTTCCAAAGTCCCCTGAAAGAATTTACAGTCGGGATAAAGATTCTTTGCAGCTTCAATATTATTTCTGGAAATATCAATGCCAATCCTTGTTTTTAAATTAAGCATGTCGGCAATATTATTTAATAATACGCCAAAAGCACATCCTATTTCGAGAATATTCTCAACCTTGAAATCTTCAGGAATAAGCTGAATAAGTTTTCGGACTTTCCAGTCAACCGTTATTGAATAATCTTCCCGTTTAACAGGATCATTTCTGAATGCAACATAATCAGGTTGCTTATCATAGAATAATGCGAAATCCATATAATCAGTTTTTTCTTAAAATATATACAAGTGACCTGCCTCTTTTTGGACCAGCCATGAAGGGATAAAAGAATGGGAGAACTATGTTTCTGAATAGAGAAAAAGTAGAAAGCCCGAACAGATGGATAAAAGGAATTGTTCCGGCATAACCTTTTTTCAAAATCTCAATTTTATAAAAATCAAACATGTTTTCAAGCTGAACATAGGATAGAGGGGTAATATGTCCATGTACAAGATCTGTTTTCTCATAAGCCAAAAGTGTACCTCTCATGAAAAACCTGAGTCTCGACGGGAAACTGGAGATGTTAGGTGTACTTAACACAATAATTCCGCCTTCTTTCAGAACAGACAAACAGTCATTGAGATATTTCCATGGATTATTAAGATGTTCTAATATCTCGACCGCTACTACCAAATCATACTTATCTGATATGGAATCCAGAATCTCAGTTTTATTCAGGTCAAGTTTAAATTTTCCGCGAACCTGTGCTTTTATCTGATCAGTATCAATATCACAGCCATCAACTAACATACCTGCATCTATAAGTCTCTGAGAGAATGCCCCCTGACCGCAACCGAAATCAAGCACGTGCATTCCTTTTTTCAAATATGGTTTCAATATTTCTAAAATATCAGAATGAAGTCCATAGGCAGCTAATACCTTTATTCCTTTATAATCGGGTGGTTTAAGATCCCCTATTTTAATAATCATAACAGGTAAATTAGTACTATTGTTTGTAAAAATACCAAAAACTGATGTCTTTATGCCATTGTCAGCCGAATCTTCCAACAATCATGATTTTGACTTTTCCATTTAACAATACAACCAATTAAAGAAACATGTCACACCGGGATTTTAAAGCTAAATAGTATCTTCGCAATGATTTTAGAATTTTGTCCTCTGAGGAAATTACAAAAGCGACAGATTTTATGAATCCCGGACTATGTTAAAATCGATTAAAATATCTTTAAAAGACACTCTGATTTACGGTTTTGGGAATATTGCCGTAAAGGTTGTCGGATTGATATTGATCCCACTTTATACTGATCCAAAGTATTTTTCAATTGATGAATTCGGGATACTCGGAATACTTGAGATATCAGCGCTGGTTTTAACAGCATCAATGGCATCTGCTTTACCACAAAGTCTCACGAGGTGGTTTTGGGATAAGGAATATAAAGACAATCAGAAAGGTATCTTTTTCATGACCTTTGCTACACAGGTGATTGTTTCGGTGGCATTCTGTCTCTTACTTATTCCCCTTTCAGGAAAAATATCAGTTTTAATATTTTCAAAAATCGATTGGTCACGTGTGATAACACTTGTTATCCTCGCTTCCGGAATTCAGGCAATAAATAATATCATCAACACGCTGATGAGGCTCCAGTCAAAATCTTTACTTTACACTATAACAAATCTGTTTAAACTGTCTTCAGTTTTAGGATTGACTCTCTTTTTCATTCTTTCAAAAAAGATGGGGCTTGAGGGCATCTATCTTGCACAGGTAATAGGAAATAGTTTGGTAGTACTATTCCTTCTTGCCTATACTTTAAAGAACTCGAAAGTGTTCTTTGATAAGGTCATTTTTAAGTCGATGAATGCATATGGATTTCCATTATTCCTTGCTAATATCTCAGCTGTAATGCTGAATGTTATTGACAGATATTCACTTAATTCACTGGCTCTCCTTAAATCTGTAGCCTTATATACCCTGGCATTCAAAATTACGAGTGTTTTAAAACTGGTTATTGTTGATTCAATGAAGCTTGCCCTCGGGCCGATGATGTTTAAACGACTTGATACTCCTGACAATAAAAGATTCTATTCAAAGGTTTTGCTGTACTCATCCTTTGTTATGATGTTTGCAATAGTAGGAGTCTCGCTATTCTCTTTTGAATTAACTAAAGTTATGACAAAATCAAAGGAGTTCTGGGGTGCGGTTGTGATTGTTCCTATTTTAGCTATGTCAATATTCTTTATTAATCTGAAAGATTTTTCTGTTTATGGATTGCATTTTGCAAAAAAGACAAGAATAATAGGTTCAATAGTTGTTATATCCACCATATTAAGCCTTCTCTTGAATATTATTTTTATCCCGATTTGGGGTATTACAGGAGCAGCAGTTGCAACACTATTATCACAGTTTATTTACTGGCTCGCCTGCTACTATTTTTCACAGAAGGTATTTTTCATCCCTTATGAAATCAGGAAAATAACTATTATGTTTCTTTGCGGGGCTGCATTATCTTTTTCCAGCCTGCTGATTAATGGGATGGATCTGCTTCCAAGAATGGTTATTAAAATTATATGTCTGGGAAGTTTCCCTTTTATCTTGTATCTGTTCAACTTCTACGAGCCTGTTGAATTACAATCTATCAGAGGATTTATAAACAAATGGTCAAATATTAAAAACTTAAAAAGCAATTTGAGTTCATTGAGGGGGATAACCGATGAGTTATAAAAAAATTAAATCATTAATTCAGGCAAATACATAATTTTGTTTATTCGTGTCAGTAACATTAAAAACATCACAATGCAAATAAAAGATAAGATCAAACCCATTCTGCCATATCTGATCGCAGTATTAATATTTATTGTTGTTTCTTTCGTATATTTTTATCCTGTTCTCGAAGGCAAAGTACTGAAGGCCAACGATTCTACAGTCTCTAAAATCAACTCAAAAGAGATTCAGGATTTTCGTGACAAAAACGGACGGGAGCCATTGTGGACCAATTCCATCTTTAGCGGGATGCCTGCATATCTTATCTCCACCAGATATCCTGGGAACCTGATCAAATATGCCGACACATTTCTCAGGATGTTTAAGATGCCGGTTTCAGTATTGTTCCTGTCAATGCTGGGATTTTATATTCTGCTGTTAATTTTTGAGGTTGATCCATGGCTTGCCATAGGCGGTGCACTGGCCTATGGTCTTTCATCCTTTTTCTTCCAAATACTCGGGGCAGGACACAATACCCAGGCAATCGCTCTGGCGTACATGGCCCCTATGATCGGAGGGATCTACTATACTTACAGGTATGATTCATTAAAAGGTGCATTATTTACAGCATTTGTTGTTGCTCTTGAGATCCAGGCAAATCATCCGCAGATCACATACTACGCAATGATTTGTCTCCTGATATTCGGCATTGTTGAATTTATATATTCCCTGAAAAATAATTCGGTAGTTAAATTTCTTAAGACTTCAGCACTATTGTTTATCCCTTTTATTATTGCGATAGGGATAAACTTCGCAAGTCTGTATACAACTTACGAATATGGAAAATATTCGATCAGGGGAAAATCAGATCTGACAACAAGTAATAAGAATATTACTTCAGGCTTGAATAAAGAATATATAGTCTACTGGAGTTACGGTGTTGATGAAACATTTAATCTTCTGATCCCTAATTACAAGGGAGGTTCCAGCCAGCCATTCGATCGCAGTTCGGAAACCTATAAAGCTCTGGTTAAAAATGGTAATCAGGCAGCAGCCAATCAATTCCAAAAATACTGGGGAACCCAGCCTGGTACCGATGGACCCCATTATGTAGGGGCGATTGTATTCTTCCTTTTTGTCCTTGGACTGATACTTATTAAAGGTCCCGAGAAATGGTGGCTTCTGGCGGCAACAATATTGTCAATAATGCTGGCCTGGGGAAAAAATTTCATGCCTCTTTCAAATCTGTTCATTGAATATTTTCCGGCATATAACAAGTTTAGGGCAGTGACCATGACTCTTGTAATTGCAGAGTTCTGCATACCACTTCTGGGATTTCTTGCACTCAGAGACATATTCAATGGTACTACCACAAAAAAGGAAATAATCAGGGGGTTAAAAATTGCTGCAGGAATAACCGGAGGATTTATACTACTTGTTATTGTACTTCCTGGTATTGCCGGCTCCTTTCTCGGACAAAATGAAAATGATCTTCCGCCTTGGCTCACAAGTGCATTGATATCCGATAGAAAAGG
>DATCHE010000101.1:0-14657 GCA_036508535.1 Bacteroidales bacterium
TTCTTCACCCACGTTTATTCCAAGCCTCTTAAGTTTCTCATGGAGCTCTTTTGGAGTTCTTTCGCTTGAGTTGGTAAGAAACAGGTATTTCTTACCCGATTCTTCTAACCATATCAGGAAATCAGTAACACCGGGAAGCAGTTTATTGCCATGATAGATCACTCCATCCATATCGATAATAAACCCTGCCTTACTTTTAATGTTCTCAACTACGTTTTCCATCCTCTTCTAATTTCCCTGCAAATATACCGATGATTTGGATATTTCTCTACTTCATCATAAGGTTACTATTTTGCTTTTTATCTTCCCTTTTATATAAAATGTGTAGTAGTGTCGGGAAGATTATAAGAAGCAGAGGTAAGGCAATTATGAAACCACCGATTACTGCAATAGCAAGAGGCTGGTGCATCTGAGCGCCTGTGCCAACACCGATTGCTAAGGGCATCAACGCAATGATTGCTCCCAGGGCTGTCATCAGCTTGGGCCTTAACCTGGTGGAAATTGCAAAAACAAGTGATTCATCAACAGATCCTTTTTTGCGGTTTGTGATAAACTGTTGAAAGGTAAATATTGCATTCTCACCAATTATTCCGACTATCATAATCAATCCGGTATAACTTCCAACATTTAAAGGCGTATTGGTTATGAACAAAGCAATCAGACTGCCTGATATGCCCAAAACTGAAATGAAAAGGATTGAACCGGCTGCTCTGAAATCCTTAAAAAGGAACAGCATAAGAGCAAAAACCAGCAGACTAGATAAGATAAGGATCATCAGAAGCTCGGTAAATGATTTCTGCTGGTCAGCATATTCACCGCCATATTCAATATGATATCCCTGAGGCAGAAATATCTTTGAACCTATAATCTGCCGGATCTCTTTAATCGCACTTCCAAGATCCCTGTTATTTAATCTGGCAGTAACAATAGAAACCGACTTCAGGTTATCCCTGTTAATTTCTGCAATACCCTCTTTTAATTTTATAGTAGAAAGTGTGGATAATGGTTTCAGTTTGCCGTCTGGCAGAAAGACAAATTGATTTTTAAGGCTTTCGAGACTGTTTTTGGTACTGTTCGGGAAAATCATCCTGATATCAGTCATTTGTTCCTTCTCGAGGATACTGCCAATAATATTTCCTTCCACCATTGTCTGGAGCTGATATTGAAAAGATGAGGGTGAAATGTTGAATTGTGCAAGTTTCTGCTGGTCAGGTATTATTTCAATTGAAGGACCTGCTATAATAATACCGTCAAATACATCCTCGATCCCTTCAATATTCTCAACTTCACCAGCAACTTGTTTTGCCAGTACATTCAGCGTATTCTGATCGCTTCCAAAGATCTTTATTTCAATAGGTTGAACTGATGCCATCAAGTCACCCAGCATATCGCCGATTACCTGTCCAAAATCAATTTCCAGAGCAGGCTGAGTTGCCTCAACTCTCTTCCTGATATCATCAATTACTTCAATCGTACTTCTCTCCCGGTCATCTTTTAACTGAATAAGATAATCTCCATTATTAGGTTCCGTAATAAAGAACCCCATTTGTGCACCGGTTCTTCTGGAATAGGTCTGGACTTCGGGTATGGTTACTATGATTTTCTCAACTTCTTTCAATATGGCATCTGTCTCTTCGAGTGAGGTTCCCGGAGGGGAGAGATAATCCAGAACTATTGATCCCTCATCCATTTCAGGAAGAAAACCTGTTTCAAGCCTTGGAACAATATAAAAGATTGAGATGAGCAAACAAAGTATAAAAAGTACTGATAGATAAGGTCGGCGAAGAAAAAAACTTACCCAGTTTCTTTTTTTTGTGATCTTAATGCTGGTCTTTTTGTTTTCCGGGAAGAGCGATCTGATGTTTGAAAACCATAAATAGATAACCGGAAGCCCTATCCATGTCACAAAAAACGAACACACCAATGTTATTACCATAGTATTGGTAAGCACATTAAAATAGGCGCCTGCCACGCCGCCAAGTAACATGAACGGGATAAAAATTACTATTGTACTGATTGATGAACCTACCATTGATGGCATCAGATATTTTACAGCCTGATGAACAATCTGTTTAGATGGTTCTTCGGGATGTTCCTCCTGAGTTCTGTGAATCTGTTCAACTACTACAACTGCGTCATCAATTATTAATCCGATAGCCGCCGCAATGGCTCCGAAAGTCATTATGTTCAGAGTATACCCAATGCAATAGAGAACAATAATGGTGAGAAACAATGTGACAGGGATCGTTACCAGAACTGTTGCGCTGGCCCTGAAGGATCTGAGAAACATAACTGCAACAATAATTGCAAGTAATAGTCCTAACCAGAGACTGTCGTTGACACTTTTAATTGATCTGTTGACAAAGTCGGCCTGATCGTAATATAAAGAGATGTGAACATCGGGCGGAAGTATCTTTTCAAGTTCACTTTTTTTCGATGCTACTGTCTCGGAAAGTTTAATCAGGTTAGCATTTGGTTGTTTCAGTATTGCAACCAGAAGCCCCTGACGGCCATTAGCATTGATTCTCGTATATTCTGTTCTTTCCCTTACATTAATAACGGCAACGTCTTTGAGCTTAATAATTCTCTTTCCATCATTCCGGAGAACAACATTTTCAATATCGCTTAAATTATAAAGTCCTGCATCGGTTATATTAAGGTATAATCGACGGTAATCCGATAGAAAACCGTTTGAGGTTAAAAAGTGATTCTTCTCGAGCATATCCCTGATCATTTCAGGGGTTATTGAAAATGAGCTCATTTTAAGCTGGTTAAGCTCAACCCAGAATTCTTTTGTTTTTCCGCCTATAATGCCAACCGAGGAAACTCCTTCAATCTGCGACAGATAAGGTTTGATGATATAAGTAGCAATCAGATTTAGTTCAATTGGTGTTTTTGAATCGCTCTCTACTGTAAATCCTATCACGGGTAGGATTGAAGGATTCATTTTTTCTACTGTAATCTGGACATCAGGTGGAAGATTATTCTTGATTTGCGATATACGCGATTCGAGCATTGCCTGATTTACGTCAATATCTGCACCCCAATTAAGAAACGCTGATATTTCACAAGTTCCGCGGCTGGTAGTGCTCCTTAATATTTTCAGATCGGGCACCTGTTTGATTGCATCTTCAAGAGGCCTGGTAACTGTCACCATCATCTTTTCGACAGGCTGTTCCCCGTTATCAGCAATAACTTTTAATTTTGGAAAAGTGATTTCGGGAAAGAGCGAAACCTGAATTTGTCCATAGAGGAAGATCCCCCCGACAATTATAACTGCAAGAATAACGGATATAGGGTTTTTATAAGAAAGGAAGAAATTCTTCATGTCCTCACTCCTTTATAATAGATATACTGGCAGTGTCAGGAAGTCCGTAATTCCCGGTCAGGATTACCCGGTCAGAAACGAGAAAGTCGGGATGTGTTATTTCCACCTTTTCATTATTTTCAAAACCTTTACTAACAACAACCTTTATGGCAGTACTGTCGTTTATAAGTTTCATTACCCAGAATTCAGTCTGAGTTTCATCACCTAATACAGCCTGCTTGGGTAGTACTAATGCCTTTTCAGTTTTAGATCTGACCATTTTTATACTTGCAATTAAGCCTCCCGGCAGACGATCTGCTGTTAATGTTTTAACAACATAACGGACGGTTTGGGATTGCATATCCATCTCAGAAAGTTTACTGGTGATAGTACCTTTAATCTGTTTGTTGCCAGGGAGGTCAATAAGGCAGTTCCTGTTACTTTCAATGTATTTCTCAAGTTCAAAAGGAACTTCAAGAATGAAGACGAGACTACTCTGTTCTGAAACAACAGCTAATTCATCACCTTCCTGAACAAAATCACCTTTCCTGTAAGAGAGAGAACTTATTACACCTTCGTTATGTGAAGTAATGTTTATCAGTCCTTTAAAAGTCAGAGTACTGTCATTGCCGGGCAAATTGCCAAGTGCCATTGCCTCGCGGGTTCTGATAGTGAAAAGCTGCTGGCCGGCAGAAATAAAGTCACCCTGATTAATTGAAACTTTCTCAATTGTACCAGTGGTAGTTGCCCTGATTATACTTTTATTCATAAAGGTACTGACAGCGGGTAAGTCGAACGATGAGGTAACTGGTTCATAGGCTACAGGAACTATCGTAACCGGTGTTTTGACATCAAGAATATCCTCTGTTGTTGTTGTACCCCTGTTACAAGATACTGAAGCCAGAATTATTCCTGTAAGGAGACAGAAAAAACGGCTGAGTTTGGTAATGGTTGACATTATTCAGTTTTTTATTGAGTCAGGAGGAAATTCATTTCATTAATAACCTGAAATTTTTGATTATTTATCAGGTTCAGGTTTCTGGTTATAGATTTGTAATTTTTTATGGCATTAATGTATTCTGTCATCTGTATAATTCCAGCTTCAAGTTGGGTTTTAAGAGCTTTTACCAGCTGATCAGAAGTAATAAGTTGCTTTTCAAGTTGAAGTGTAGTTTCATCCAGTGACTGAAGCTCAGTATTAAGTTGTTGAATCTGTTGGAAATACTGGTTTCTGTAGTTGTTCTCATAACCCTGCCTGCTGTTTTCACTCAGTTGCAGTTTCTGTTTTTCAATACTTCTTTGCTTTCCGTCATAAACCGGGATATTCAAACCAATGCCTGCGCTGTAACCAAAATGTTTATAAAAGTTCCATGGATTACTTGTCAGAAAGCCGGCATCAGCAAACCAGTTTACTTTAGGCTGGTACCTTATATCAATTGCAGTTTTTTCGTTTTCAATTCTTAAACTGTCAATTTTATACTGAATATATGAGGGAGTTTTGGAAATATCAGGAACTCCCCGGATTTCAAGTTGTGGTTCAGAAAGTTCGTACCTGGCAGTATCATTTAAGCCACACAATTTATTAAGGGTTGTCAGGTCTTTACGATACTGATTTTTAAGTTGTGTCACCTGAATTTCCTGAGCTTGTGTTTCAACAAATAATGATAAGTAGTCGGTCTGTTTGTACACTCCGTTCTTTACAAACTGTTGTACAATAGCATTTTCTCTTTCGAATAGTTCAAGAAATGTTTTATTAAATTGAAAGTCTCTTAAGTCCGAGAATGAAATTAGATATTGTTCTGTGATTATCTTTTTTAATTCTGAAACTGAGATGCTGGAAGAATTATTCGCCAGTTGTTTTTGAATTTCTGTTGCCCTGTATTTATTGGCGAGTTCTCTCTTATTAAAAATAGTCTGAGAAATACCCATAACTGCCATATAATTACCTCCGTCTGTAATAACTTCGTCATATCCGAAATTATTATAAACAGGGGAGTACTGAAGCTGCGATTTTGCTTCAATGAGAGGTTTTTTTGCCGCCCTTATAAGAATACTGTCAGAAACAGCTGAATTAATCTGATTTCTGTAATCGTTCAGCAAAGGACTATTTTTAAGCCCTTCTTTTATATAGAAGTCAAGATTACGTGACTGGTTATGAGCGACAAGCGTTACGCCGGAAAAAATAAGGATCAGGAAAAATCTTCTCTGTATAAAGGTCATCTTTCAGGGTTATTAGCAACGCAATTTAGTAATATTCAGAATCAAAATTGAAAAATAATACTGAAGATAATCTGTGCTGCAAACTTTACTGTACAGACAACTTAAACGCCTTCTTTATTCAGAATTATAGATTTATTTGCTGAAAAGTCAGTTTTAGTCTGGTGTCCTTTGAGAGGAAGTATCCGTTCATGTATAGCATCAAGTATCCATTCGGGTTGCGGAAAGAAAAATTCCTCCATCTCATAAGCAGGAGTTATCCAGTTTCTCGATCCTACGACAAAAGGTGGTGCATCGAGATAATCAAATGCAAGTTCTGTTATTGTCTGTGCCATATCCTTAAGAAATGAGCCACGTGAAGATGCGTCACTTGCAAGTATGATCCTACCTGTTTTTTTAACAGACTGAATAACAGGTTCGTAGTTGAATGGAACCAGCGATCGTGCATCGATTACCTCTGCACTCAGGCCGTACTTATCCTGAAGTATATCTGCGACTTTTAATGCAGGATAAAGAGTCGCGCCAATTGTAAGGATAGTGATATCATCTCCTGATCTTTTAATTTCCGGTTCTCCAAATGGGATCTCATAATAACCTGCGGGCACTCCCTCGGTATGAAACATTTCCCCGATGTCATAAATTCTCTGGCTTTCAAAGAAAATTACAGGATCGGTACCTTGTAATGCTGTGTTCATTAATCCTTTGGCGTCGTATGGGGTAGCAGGAAATACCACCTTTAGCCCCGGAATATGTGCTGTGAGTGACGACCAGTCCTGGGAATGTTGTGCCCCGTATTTTGAGCCAACGGAAACCCTTATTACTACGGGCATCTTGATAATATTTCCGCTCATAGCCTGCCACTTAGGCAGCTGGTTGAATACTTCATCGCCGCATCTGCCGAGAAAATCGCAATACATTATTTCTGCAATAACCCGACCGCCGCACATTCCGTAACCGATAGCCGTACCAACTATTGCACCTTCAGAAATAGGTGAATTAAAAAGTCGGTGATAGGGGAGTGCTTCCGTCAGTCCGCGGTACACAGCAAATGCTCCGCCCCAATCGCGGTTTTCTTCACCCCATGCAGCCAGAGTAGGATCTTTATAAAAGCGATCGATGACTGCCTCGAAGATCGCGTCGCGGAACTGATATAGTTTTGCTTTTGAAACAGCTTTACCTTCTTTGTCTTTATAAAATCTTTCCTTGTTTTTAAGCGATTTAACTCTCGGATTTTCTTCAAGAGTAAGAAGTACTTCGGGATTTCCTTCCTCCATACGATCGGCGGAGCCATTTGAAAACATCATTTTCCCGATGCAATCAGGATCATTTTGCATATTAATCCTGGGCGATATCACTTCATCAATGCTAAGTTTCAGCATTTGGGTCAGAAGCTCTTTGATGTCTTTTGCCAGATCATCAAGCTGATCCTGTTTTGCAATACCTGAAATAATAAGTGATTTTCCGTAAGCTAATATTGAGTCTTCCTGTTGCCATGCTTCAATTTCCTCTTTTGATCTGTACGAAGAAGCATCAGAGGGGGAATGACCGCTTATTCTGTATGTAAGTGTATCGAGTAAAACCGGTCCTTTCTTTTCTTTTATTATCTGTTTCTTGCGGGTGAAAGCGTCAATAACAGCGAGTGGATTATAACCGTCGACACGCTCAGAGTGCATCATCTCAGGATTTACACCTGCGCCAATACGAGCCAGAATATCATAGCCCATAGTTTCACCGATTGTCTGCCCACCCATGCCATACATGTTGTTCATAAAGTTGAAGATCAACGGAAGTCCGCCGCGGTATTCTCCGTCCCATAAAGTCTTATACTGGTCCATTGTTGCAAAGCAGATTCCTTCCCAAACCGGTCCACAGCCCATTGAAGCATCACCGATATTACAAACAACAATTCCGGGTTTCCGGTTAATTTTTTTATAAAGAGCGGCTCCGACAGAAATATCGCCCGAACCACCTACTATTGCATTATTGGGATAGATGCCAAATGGTGTGAAAAATGCATGCATTGATCCACCCAGACCTTTGTTGAACCCGTTCTCGCGGGCGAATATTTCTGAAAGGGCTCCATAGAGTAAGAAGTTTTTAGCCAGATCTTTTATATTACCCTGAAAACCTTTTTCAACAACTTTCAGAGCATTGCCTCCAAAGTAGTTTTTCATTACAGAGTAGAGGCTGTCTTCATCAAGACGATGAATTGCTGAAAGTCCCTTGGCAAGGATCTCCCCATGGCTGCGATGCGATCCGAATATGTAGTCATCAACATCGAGTGTATAAGCCATTCCAACTGCTGCAGCTTCCTGTCCTATAGAGAGGTGGGCAGGCCCGGGATGGTTGTAGGGGACACCATTATACTCGTTGGTAGTCTTAATCAGGTTGAGCATAGTCTCGAATTCCCTGATAACAACCATATCGTGGTAAATCCGTAAGAAATCATCCTTGCTGAATATTTTCTTTTCTTCTTCAATAGTTTTCTTGTACTGGTTTACAGGAATTTTCCCAAACTCAATAAACTTTGGTTTTCTTACTTCCTTCGGATTGATGTTTTGACTCTTTGGCATATGTTTAATATTTTGTCTGAAATTCTTAATGTCTTGCAGTCTTGCAGTCTTGCGGTCGTGCGGAACTTTTTTACTTTTGTCTTTTTACTTTTGTCTTTTATCTTAATACCTAAAAGCTTCTATCTGCTCCTTAATTTCTTTTAGAAACAGGGTAGCCGGACCGCCATCAATAGCCCGGTGATCGTATGTTAGTGATAGTCCGATATATGGGACAAATCCAAAAATATTGTTTCCCATATTAGCAGGACGGTTTATAATTGTACAAACTCCAAGGATTCCTGTTTGCGGAAGGTTAACTACAGGGGTGAACATCTCAACGCCGTAGTTTCCAAGGTTGGAGACTGTGAAAGTGGCTGCTGTACTTTGAATTAATTCAGGACTTATACTGCCTTTTCTGCAGGCTTCTGCAACCGATTTAAGTCCGGCTGATAATTGTATAAGATCCATGTCCCCGGCATTCTTTACTGCAGGTACCATAAGTCCGCGTGGAGTATCAACTGCAATTCCAAGATGCACCTTATGAAAAGTTTTGATGCGGTCGTCGAGAAAATGACTGTTGATATCCGGAAATTTTTCAAGCGCTCTAATTACACACCAGCATACCATGTCGTTGAGCGTAATATCCTGATTAATTCTCCCGGAGGCAATCTCACTTTTAATTTTTTGTCTTGCTTCAAGAAGGTAACGGACATCAGCGCTCATGTGGTGGGTGAGTTGAGCAGAATTTTGTAATGATGAATGCATCGCCTTTGCAATAATTTTTCGCACATTACTCAAAGGTTGTTCGGTAAATTCTTTTTCATTTGATTGGACCATTTTTGATGATGCAACAGTTGATGTGGCAGTACCTGATAGAATTTTTTCAATGTCGCGGGTGATTATCCTTCCATTTGGTCCTGACCCCTGCAGGTTATTATAATTGAGTTTTTTATTTTCTGCCAGTCGTTTTGCCCTGGGGGAGATTTTGATTTTTCTATCTAAGGACGATAATAGTGAGCTTGCAGCTTCAACCTCAGCTTCAACCTCAACCTTAGCCTCAGCCTTAACCTCAGCTGACTGATCAGGGTTAAAAGAAACTGTAGCTTCGCCGTTTTTGCCAATTACAGCTACATTTACCAGAACAGGTACCTCGTCGCCTTCTTCAAAAAACCGATCGAGTAATATACCATCAACAGGAGATTCGAGGTCGAACGCAGCCTTGTCAGTCTCGTATGAAAAAAGTATATCACCTGTGGAGATATTTTCCCCCTTATTCTTAAACCATTTTGTAATGATGCAGGTTTCTACTGACTGGCCCTGCTTTGGCATTATTACTGCTGTTGCCATTCTTAAATATTGTTAGTTATATAAATTGTCCGAAGTTTGAAGATCGAAGTCAGAAGTCCGCAGGATGGTTTTTTCTTCCGTCTTCCAGCTTCATTTCCCTGACTTGTAAGTATAAGTAAGTAAAACATATTTTATTACTTATTGAAATTACTATAGATCAATGGTTACAAAAATAATTCAATTAACTTGTATTTACAAGTGAAAAACATTATTTTTACATTTATTTTAAATTTTTATTTCAATTTGTTTCTATTTATTTCATAATATGTCAGTTCCAAAATCCATCCCGCAGTATCGGAAACTTTACGAAGTTCTGAGAAAACACATTCTGGATGGAATCTATAAGGAAGGAGACCTGTTACCATCAGAAAACGAGTTATGCAAGTTGTACAGGATGACTCGTCCTACGGTAAGGCAATCTCTGAGTACATTATCGAACGACGGGTATATAAGTAAGCATCAGGGAAAAGGCAGTATTGTCCGTCATCTTCAGATGGAGATTGGTATTTTGTCTGTTTCCGGAACAACATCCGCAGTAGGGGACCGTAATCTTAAGACAAAGATTGTTGTGAGGCCTGTCCTGATTCCATGGCCGGAAGATTTCATGTTTCCTCTATCGGAGCTTGAAAAGGAATCGGGTTGTGTTTATATGGAAAGGATACGGCTCCTGGAAGATGTGCCAATATTCTACGATATTAGTTATTTAGCCAATATAAATTTGCCGAGGATAACGGCCCGTCAATTTGAAAATAAGTCATTGTTCCAGATCCTGAGAGATAATTATCATATTGAGATCAAAGGTGGAGATCAAAGGATTAAAGCAATTCCCGCGAGTGCCAGAATAGCCAGATTCCTCAAACTGAAAAAAGATCAGCCGGTTCTTCATCTGGAAAGAAAGATGGAAACTAATAATTCGGTTGTATTTCTCTATTCATCAATTTTTTGCAATACTGAAAAGTATTCAATTTTCGGGAGGTTTTAATTGCTGAGGAAGAATAATAAAAAAAAGAGGCTGAACATTTCTGTCACAGCCTCATGGTAATAATGTGATTAAGAATTAATCTACTTTTTTAACTTTGATAGCAACCGGTCCTTTTTCTTTCTGCTCAACTTCAAATTCAACTGCCTGGCCTGCTTCTAGTTCGGTATGCGAAACCTCTAACCCTGAACGGTGGATAAAGATATCCTTGCCATCTTCAGCCTGAAGGAATCCGTAACCTTTTACCCTGTCATACCATTTAACAGTACCTTTCATAGTTATAGAATTTTTGTTGCCTACCTGTAGTTTTCTCTTCTGTTTCCACCACCACCGCTACCACCTCTGCGGTCGTTATCGCCACCTCTGAAATTACTTTTTCTGTCTGTTCTTTCGATTGATTCATTAACAATAATGTTTCTACCGCTAACTTCAGCTCCGTTTAATTCCTCGATAGCTTTTTTTGCTTCAGCATCATTCGGCATCTCAACGAAACCAAATCCTTTGCTTTTCCCAGAGTATTTGTCAATAATGACTTTTGCGGATGTTACTTCGCCATACTCTTCAAAGATTTCTTTTAATTCTGCTTCACTCATTTTAAAATGAAGACTTCCTACGTAAATGTTCATAGTTCAATTATTAAAGTATTTATAAAACAGGTACAAAGGTCATAAACTTTTTTGAAAACAAAAAATAAAAAGTCATAATATATTGTATCAAAATGACTTTTTGGTAACTAAACCATTTCTTTTGCTTTGTCTTCCTTTGTTATCATAGCAATGACCGATCAGTTTATTGAGGACACAATCCTATAAAAATTAGTAAAAGAACGGATCATTGCGAGGATCCGCAAGCTGGTGGAGACGAAGCAATCTGTCCTCTATCTACGAAACGGGGATTAATAGAAGTCAGCTCCGACGAAGCAACCTTTAAGCTTTCCTATTTCTGATATAGATATGTTTTATGTGATTCTGTCCCGATTCTCTCTCATCAATCTCAAAATCCATTGATCTTATAAGCGGTGTGAGTTTGGGAAATCCGAAATTTCTGGGATCAAAATCAGGTTGCTTTTTTAGAATAAGATTACCTACATCGCCAAGATAAGCCCAGCCGTTTTCATCAGCAAGGTCAGTTATTGAGGTGGCAATAACCCGTTTCACAGCTCGCGTAGATGCCTGAGGGTCACTCTCTTCGGTTTTCTTTTTCTTTACTACTGGCTTTCCTCTTTTCTTGATCTCAGGAACTGGTTCAGTTGTTACTAATGATGAAGCAATTATATCGAGATAAATGAATTTGTCGCATGCAACAATAAACGGATAAGGGGTTTTCCTTTCTCCAATTCCGATCACTTTCATTCCGGCTTCTCTGAGACGTGTTGCAAGACGGGTGAAATCACTGTCGCTGGAAACAATGCAAAAGCCATCAACTTTTCCCGAATAGAGTATATCCATCCCATCGATTATCAGGGCAGAGTCGGTTGAATTTTTACCTTTTGTATAACTGTATTGCTGAATGGGTGTTATGGCATTCTCGAGCAGGACTGACTTCCATCCGGCAATTGTTGGCCTTGTCCAGTCTCCGTAGATCCTTTTAAAAGTTGGTGTTCCATACTTTGCGATCTCTTCCAGCATACCTTTTACATTGCTGTACGGAATATTGTCGGCATCAATAAGTACTGCCAGGCGTAAGTCGTTTAGTGTTTGCATAAATTAATCTTTATTACTGATTGCAAGTTAACACTTTTTTCCCGTCATTTCTGTAATTTCGAGACTCAGAATAGTTGTCCTCTCAAGTACTTTATCATCGTATGAATATTCCCTTCTGCCTCCATAATGCGACATAATGCAATTTAACCCTGCTTTCTTTGCCTCCGGTTCTGTTACGATAGAAATATTGCCATAGCCAACGACACTGCTGTACTTCATTCCCCAATCACATCCATTTTCGCCCTTATATAGTTGGTGATCTGTATCCAATTGAAAACATACATAGTTGTTTTTTTTGATCATTTCCAGTTTTCTACCTTCGTTTGAGCAATGAAAATACAATTTCCCTTCTTCGTTACCTGAATAGCCAAAATTTAGTGTTACGATGTATGGGATGTCACCATTTGCAAGTGCTATTCTGCATACATCAGCTTTACTGATAATTTCTTTTATCTCGGGAAATCCTGAAATCTCTCTTTCATTACGTCTCATTAAATCTTAAGTATTAGGTTAATATATTCACACTCTTAATAATTCTTAATCAAAAATAGTTTTTAAGGATAACATATTCTAAAACTCTTCATCGTAATTTGCAAGTAAGTTTTATTCCCTTCCGATTTGACCTTTTATCTCATAATAGTAGATAATTTTGTCAAACACTGAAGGAACACTTTTAAAAATATTTTCGTTAAAACAAAGTTTTTAATTAACTTTGCTACCCCCTGAAAAGGGTTTATAAAAATAATCAAAACCAATTGAAATGGGAAAAGGTGATAAAAAATCAAGAAGAGGTAAAATAATTCTTGGCTCGTATGGAGTAAGACGTCCTAGGAAAAAAGCTGATAAACCTGAAATTAAACCGGTTAAAGCTATTAAAGTAAAAGAAGTTAAAGAAGTAAAAGAGGTAAAACCGGTAAAAGAGAAAAAAGAAGTTAAAGAAGTTAAAGAAGTTAAAGAGGTTAAAGAGGTTAAAGAAGTAGCTGTTGCCAAAGAAAAGCATATTACAAAAGCGCCCAAGGTTGAAAAGGAAAAAAAGGAAGTAAAAGAAGATAAGGAAGTTAAAGAAGTAAAACCTAAAAAAGAAAAGAAGAGTTAATCCTTTATTGTGGAAATATTTTTTGAAGGAATAGTTCTGAGACCATGGATCATCAGCGATGCAAGGGAACTTGCGTTGATAGATGTATCTACCCGGTTCTGAGAGAAGAATTTAAGTACTATATTAAATCTTTGTGAACTCATAGCTTTTTCAACAGCCCCAACCGGTCGGCCAGTCTCCCATTCTCCCTCTCTCCCCCTCATCTTCTTACAATCAGCCACTTATAGTCCTCGGGATCAATAACTGCATTAATTATTACCGGTTCGTTTATAGAAAGTGCTTCAATTACTGCCTTCCTCATACTCTCGTGAGAATCAGCCCTTACTACTTTAACCCCCAGGAACGTATCAGCTCCAAAGAGATCGCCCTGATAAAGCATTGTTCCGTATGGTGAAAGGTTTTTCCACGATTGTTTAACCTTAATCAGATTAAGCTCTCCATCAGAAAAAACAATAACAATTACAGGCAAATTATATCTTCTTGCAGTTAGCAGCTCCCCGGCCATCATCAGGAAGCCTCCATCACCGGTAATACAAACAACCGTAGAATCCGGGTTATTCATCTGAGCTGCAAGCGCAGCAGGAATTCCGAATCCCATTCCCGACCATCCGTTTGTTATAATAATCTTACCTGTTCCATGCGTTTGCCAGAACTGTCCAATAAGATGTAAATGGGATCCGACATCGGCCGTCAGTATTGTGTCTGCAGGTAACTCATCCTGAATAACTTTAAGTGCAGCAGCAGGACCAAAATGGTTTGTGAAACCATTAAAAACTGATAGCATTTCATCACGGATCCCTTTTATTGTTGTCGGATCAAATATAAGTGAGTCTGATTTCAGGTTATGAAGTAATTTGAACCATTCACTTGCCGGACCAACATAGGGGGTTATTCCATCAGAAGGGTATATATCAGGTTCTATGATATCAAAATGAACAAGAGGTACGGGAGGTAACCACGATTCGTAATTATATTCTACCGGATCGTATCCAACACCAATTATAAGATCTGAATTGGTGTATATATCTTCAAGATAATCACTTAATGAATGGAACAACACTCCGGCAAAGCATGGATGATCTTCCGGTATAAGTCCTTTGGCCATAGGAGTAATTAACACCGGCATTTTAAATCGTTCAAGAAATGCCAGCAATTCAGTCTTTATCCCAAGTCGTGCGGCGGTAAGCCCGACTGCCAGGACAGGTCGCCGCGATTGCCCAAGCAGATATATTATCTTATGAGTGTCATTCTGGTAAGAAATCTTTTCAGATACATTAACGGTTATTGGGAGCGTATCGATTTCAATACCCGATATATCTGCCGGAAGTCCTATGTGTACCGGACCCGGATATTGTTCCTGACAATGTCTTAGAGCCGAATCCATAACTTCTGCAACGTTACCTGCATTCATCCTGTAGGTTGCTTTTGTCAAAGGTTCAAAGAGCTTCTGGTGATT
>DATCHE010000102.1:0-20085 GCA_036508535.1 Bacteroidales bacterium
TTGCTACTGAAATATGGAATTCCGCCTGATATACCATATTGTAAGCCTGTACCCCCGTTAGGAACAGTAAGAGGATTAGTCAATGTCAGACTTGAATATGTCGGAGAAGAAACTGTATTAATTGTAATACTTCCGATTGCATGAGTAATTGAAATATTTAAACCATCGATTAATGTTTTGTACTCATTTGCTATTCCACCTGCATCCATTCCAAGTAATTGGTTTGAGGCACCTAATCCAGTACCGGCAATTGCCTTCCAGGAGCTATTAACATAATAAAAGAATGCTTTCTTATCGGTATCGTATACCAGAAGACCTTGCGCAGGAGATGAAATGAACATCCTTTCCGAGGTTGTCATTCGAGGCGCCAGGAATCCTCTTAGCGAAGATCTGAGTTCGAGGATTGATGAGCCATCAGGCGTGATGGCTATCGTCTCGCTTATCCCTACTCCCTGACCAAACGATTTCTGGCCACCCATGATCCCAAAAAGAATCACTATGAACAATACGATTCCGGAAGGTGCAATAAATGCCCTCTTTCCTGTCTGCCATCTTCTCTTCCAGTATATTCGCGAAGATGTGTTTCGTGTCGTTTTCATACTTTACCTCCTATGTTGTAAAATGTCTTTATATCGTTATGATGTTATATCGGTTTGTCGTTATGCCGTTGCGTCCTTTATGCCTTACCATAAATACAAATAAATCACTGTCCGACCTCTTTTCTTTTTTTTTAAAAAAGATCGATCAATGTTAATTTTTATATGTGTCCGTTTTCTTTGTGCAAAACGGACCAATGAATATCCTTTTCTAAGACTTCTATAAACTACTCAAGGTTGCACTATGGCAACCGTTTAATTTAGTTTTAAAGATAGAAAATAGTTCTAAATACAGAAGTGTATTTTGACAAATGAAGATTATTCTTTGATGATTACTTTTTTCTTAGTAAATAATCTAAGATTGGGGATTTAGATAAGACAGAAATTTTGTCTTGCAGTCATGCAGTCTGATGGTCTTGCAGTCCGTTATTTACCCGGCTGCAAGACCGCAATACTATATAATTAACATGGCGTCGCCATACGTACCAAACCGGTACTTCTCCTTAACTGCTACTTTATACGCTTCGAAAAGAAGATCATACCCGGCAAAAGCTGATACCATCATCAGCAGCGTGGAATATGGCAGATGAAAATTGCTGATCATCATATCGGGTACCTTAAACTCATAAGGAGGGAATATAAACTTGTTTGTCCAGCCATCGTAAGGCTTCAGGTAACCATCAGTCGACACGGAACTCTCAAGTGTTCTTACTACTGTTGTACCAACAGCACAAATTTTGTATTTATTATCTTTTGCTTTGTTTACAATTTCCACAGCTTCATCAGTGATTAAGATTCTCTCCGAATCGACTTTGTGTTTAGTGAGGTCTTCTACATCAACACTCCGGAAATTACCAAGGCCAACATGCAATGTTATCTCGGCAAAATCAACACCAATTATCTCAAGCTTCTTAAGCAATTCCCTGCTGAAATGTAACCCTGCGGTAGGCGCTGCAACAGCTCCTTCATGCTTAGCGAAAATTGTCTGATATCTTTCGCTGTCTTCGGGTTCTACAGGCCTGTTAATAAACTTTGGCAGTGGAGTTTCTCCAAGGCTGTACAACGTTTCCTTAAACTCTTCGTATGTCCCGTCAAAAAGAAATCTCAATGTCCTGCCTCTGGAGGTGGTATTATCAATTACCTCTGCAACCAGAAGATCATCTTCACCAAAATACAATTTATTTCCGATTCTTATTTTTCGTGCAGGGTCAACCAGTACATCCCATAACCGCTGTTCTTTGTTTAACTCCCTCAGTAAAAAGACTTCTATCTCTGCTCCGGTTTTTTCTTTATTACCATATAACCTTGCCGGGAAAACTTTTGTATTATTGAAAACCAATACATCATTCTCGCTAAAATATTCAGTAATGTCTTTGAAAATCTTGTGTGAAATCTCCCCGCTTTTTCTGTTAACGACCAACAACCTCGACTCATCTCTGTTTGGGGTAGGGTATAGAGCAATTAACTCCTGGGGTAAATTGAACCTGAATTTAGATAATTTCATAATAAATATATAATCTCGGTGATTTAATGAAGTCCTTTATACGTACAAATATCATTTTTGTTGCATTTGTTCAATGTATTCCTGAAATTTTTCCAGAGTGAACGCCTTATTAACATGAAATGAACCTATCGAAGTCCGCTCCAGAGCAGACATATAACTGCCGCTTTTTAAGGCGAGGCCAAAATCTCTGGCAAACGACCTGATATATGTGCCCTTACTGCATACCAACCGTATTTTTGTATCTGGTATTCCAAAAGATAGCAGTTCAATCTCCCTGAAAAACACCGTTACCGGCTCTAGTTCTTTATGTATTCCTTTCCGGGCATATTCATACGCTCTCGTTCCCTCAATAAGTTTTGCAGAATACATAGGCGGTAGTTGTTTCTGCTCTCCTAAAAAACTATCCAGGACCTTTTTTACAATTTCCTCGTTAATATGGTCTGTGGGATAGGTATTGTCCGTTTCTGTTTCGAGGTCAAATGATGGTGTAGTCTCTCCAAGATGAAATGTTGCAATATATTCTTTGTCAAGATCGCGGAACTCATCAATTTTTTTTGTAGCCCTGCCGGTACATATTATCATCAATCCGCTTGCAAGCGGATCGAGTGTTCCGGCATGGCCAACCTTAATTTTTTTTATGCCAAAAGCGCTCCTGATCATAATCCGTACCTTATTCACAAGATCAAAGGAGGTCCAGTAAAGTGGTTTATCAAACAATAGGATCTGCCCTTCTTCAAAAATGCTTTTTGCCTTTTCTTCCATTCTAACTTAAGAAAATTGAAAGTAATCCCACCACCGCGCAGTAAATTGAAAACCAAATAAGTTTACTTCTTTTTACGAGTGAAATCATCCACTTGCAGGCAAAATATCCTGCAGTAAATGCGGACATAAATCCAATAATAATGCTGCCCCAACCTGCGCTGTTCATAGAAGGATCGCCGGAAAGGATTTCCAGCAAATTAGCTCCCAGTACCGGAAGCAATACCATTAAAAAGGAAAATTTAGCAATTTCTTCCTTTCTATTACCGATCATCAGTCCGGTAGCAATTGTAGAACCAGATCGCGAGATTCCCGGTATAACGGCAATTGCCTGAGCTATACCAATAATAAAAGCATCTTTATATCCGATACTTCTATCCCCCTTTCTTATGAAATGTGCCAAAGCAAGTACCACAGAGGTGACCAGAAGCATCAGCCCGATGAAGACCAGATTCCCATTGAAAAGACGTTCAATAGGATCTTTCAATAAAATCCCTGCAATTCCAACCGGGACCATTGAAAGAAGAATCTTGAGTGTATAAGATGTCTCTTCATTCATTTTGAATTTCAGAGAACCTGTTATCAGATTCAGTATCTCTTTCCAGAACACAAAAATTGTGCTCAAAACCGTTGCTCCATGCACTGCAACAGTAAAAAAGAAACTCGAAGCGGGATCAACCCCTAATATTGATTTTGCAATCTCAAGATGCCCTGAACTGCTAACAGGTAAAAACTCAGTAAGTCCCTGGATCAGGCCAAGAACCAATGCTTGAAACCAATTCATGTTAATCAGATGTTAGAATGTTATTTAAAAAAAGGTTAGAAGACGGAAGACGGAAGTCAGAAGTAAGCAGCAGGTGGCAGATCTTCTTCATTCTTCCGACTTCGGACTTCGGGCTTCCGACTTTACTTAGGTTTCTTCATAATCGCCCATATCTCGAATGCAAACCCGGCCAGCACGACAATAGGGGCAAGTGTTATTCTCCTGAAACTGAATATGTCGTTACTGAATTTATCAGGACTGGGCGACTTACCGCCAAGCATCAATAAAAATCCTATTACGATAATTGCGAATCCAATAGCCAGCAACTTGTAATTTTCTGCTCCGAGAGCAAAATTCATTTTTTCTTTATTTTCGTTTTTTGTACTCATAATTTTATCAATAATATAGTTTGTCCTCAGAAATACTAAGATACCTGTTAACCGAAAAGAAAGTAGAAGTAATATTTATTAAAATGCCTGTAATAATTATGCCGGCTCCAAGCAGTATGAAAAGATATGTGCTTTCAAAAGTAAACATCAGAAAGAACTCCTTTTCAATTAAATAAAGAAGCCCCATCAATAAACTCATTGCTATAAGTGCGGCAATGAGTCCGTGAAAAGCACTCTGAAGAATAAATGGCTTTCTTATGAACGAACGCGTTGCCCCTACAAGCTGCATCGTTCTGATAAGAAAACGTCGGGAATAAATTGAAAGTCGGATGGTATTATTAATTATTGTAAACGCAATAAGGAACAGGAATGAACTGATCACCAGAAGGAATATACTGATCTTTTTTACGTTTTCATTAATAAGAAATAACAATGACTCCTGGTAATAAACTTCTTTCACAAAAGGATATTCAAGAACATACTTTTCTATTTTTGCCACACTATCGGGAGCAGTAAAACCAGCGTAAAGATAAACGTCTATTGATGGAGGCAGAGGATTATCGCCCAGAAAACTAATAAAGTCTTCACCAAGCTCTTCCTTCATCTTAGCAGCTGCTTCGTCTTTTGAAATATATTTTGTTGATTTGATATAAAGTTTTGCATCGAGGTCTTTCTGTAACATTCTGATATCAGCCTCTTTTGCATCATCATCAAGCATTACTGAAAACGAAAGACTCTCGCGAAAGTAATCTGCCAATTGCCTTGCATTTATAAGTACAAAACCCAGTGCGCCCAGCAGAAAAAGTACAAGCGAGACGCTTATAATAAGAGTCAGATAAGAGCTTCTCAGCCTCGTTTTGGATAACCCATTCTCTTTGTTCTTCATCTCTTTCTGCTTGCATTAACTTAATTGATCATACTCGTCATTGCCTGGATCCGTCCGGTTTTAGCCCCCCTTCAGGGGGGTTGGGGGGCAAAAAATCTTATTCCACTATCGTAACCCACCCAAACGGATCCGGTTCATCTCCGTTCTGTATCGAGACAAGCTTATTGTAGAGTTTCATTGTCAACGGACCCGGCTGGCCATCTTTACAATATTCATAGATCTTATTATTTTCAGGATCAAATATCTTTGCAATCGGAGTTATAACAGCAGCTGTACCACAGGCTCCGGCTTCACTAAATTCAGAAAGCTCTTCCACCGCCACCCTTCTTCTCTCCGTCTTCAATCCTATACTCTTCGCTATTTCTATCAGACTCATATTTGTAATAGAATTCAGAATTGATTCTGATTTTGGAGTTATATAAGTATTATCTTTTATTCCATAGAAATTTGCCGGGCCGCACTCGTCAATATATTTCTTTTCTTTTGCATCGAGGAAAATAGTACTTGAATATCCGGCGTCATGCGCAGAGATTATCGCTCTCATACTTGCGGCATAGTTGCCACCTACTTTATAAATACCGGTTCCCATCGGAGCTGCTCTGTCTACATCTCTGCATATCAGCATATTTACCGGCTTAACACCCTCTTTGAAGTATGGTCCGACAGGTGTTACAAATACAATAAAAGTATATTCCGATGCCGGCTTTACACCAACTTCCGCACCACTCCCATACAAAAGAGGTCTTACATATAATGTTGCTCCTGATCCGTAAGGAGGCATAAATCTTTTATTAAGCTGAATCACTTTAAACAATGCCTCTTTGAACATCTCAACAGGAAATGCAGCCATTTTAATCCCATCAGCAGAAGAAACCATCCTTTTAGCATTTTCTTCCCAGCGGAACAACCTGATCTTCCCGTCTTTTCCCATATAGGCCTTCAGCCCTTCGAATGCTTCCTGTCCATAATGTAAGCCGGTTGCAGCTATGTGAATATCAATATACTCGGAAGAGGATACTTCCAACTTTCCCCATTTCCCGTTCTTATAAACACAGCGGATATTATAATCTGTTTTATGATAACCGAATGGCAGACATTTCCAATCGAGATTTTCCATGATGACCTACTTTAAAATATTGTGCAAAAGTACATTTTTAAATTTTAAAATTATGAGTATCATCAATCATATCTGCCAACTAATTTTAATTAATCAGCAGGCTCCTGAACTCTGGCAATCTGGTCTTCAATCCGTACACTCCTGAATAGTTTGGCTGTGTTTGTAAGAAATTCATGATGTGCTAATTGTTTCACCTGAATCTCAATCCAGGTTTTATTGTCAGTATGTTTGCCATATTCCGTTCTCTCCCTGAGAAGTTTTTCTGTTAGCTTTATATAGTCTATCCGACCCAGGTAATCATATCTGGCATCATGAAGAATTTTGTCCGATAATGATTCCTGACAATCTATATATGAGTTTTTAATAATCTTTTTCGTCAATTCAATATTCTCCTGACCAAAGCCATATCGTGGAAGGATTTCTTCTACCAGCCTTGCGGAAGCTTCCATCGGTTTTTCATAATCTGAGATATACCCGGTAAGAAGAAAAACTGAGGCAAGCTTCAGGTTAATGAATTCCTCTTCAGGCAGTTTTTCAGCATGGGAAAGCAGTTCAACATGATTGCTTATACTTTTTACAAGTGCTGAATTGTGAAAATAGAGGTTTGGGGGAGCCTCTTCATCGAACATTTTTGTAATCATCTCCTCAATGTCCTGAAGTTTGATCATTTGCATTTTAAGTACAAATTTTCTATTAGGGTCTCCATTTTCCTCACTTAATTCGGGTACGATTCCTTCCACAAAATACATCTCCAGTTCTCCCTTATACTTAACCGGCATTTTACCGCGATATTCACATGTAAAAAAATCCTTAACGAACTCATATGTTGTACCTGAAATATTTATTTTTCCTGCTTCACCTGAAGATTCCATCCTGCTCGCAGTATTTACAGTATCTCCCCAAATATCATACGACAGCTTTTTTTGTCCCACAACACCGGCAACAACTGTTCCTGTATGGATGCCAATCCTTATATCCCAGTATTTCATCCCTTCCAGCTCTGATGTTTCCTTCAACTTTGTCATATAGGATTTCATTTCAAGAGCGGCCAGGATAACTTCTACCGGATTTGTACGGTTCTTCTCCGGTATGCCTCCGGCACACATATATGCATCACCAATAGTCTTTATCTTTTCAATCCCGAACTTCTCAACCACAGAATCAAAATGAAAAAAGAACTTATCAAGTTCATCAATTAAAACTTCGGGGTTCATCTCTTCTGCAATCTTTGTAAATCCCTGAATATCTGAGAATAAAACAGTAACAAAATTATATTTAATCTTAGATGCTTTACCTTTTGCCATTATCTCTTCGGCAGTGTTTTTTGGGAGTACATTTGCAAGCAATGTCTCTGTCTTTTCTTTTTCCAGAATCAAATCCTCGGTTCTCTTATTGATTATCATCTCAAGCATATACTGAGTTCTCGCAAACCTTAAGTCGAGCTGTCTGTACAGTGCCCAAATTATAAGAAAAACCAAAATCAGATAGAAAATTATTGCCAGCCTCGAGAAATACCACAGTGGCAGCACTTTAAATTTAACAGGAGTGATCTCATGAACCTCTTTATCATTGCCTCTGTACCTTGCGTAAAATGTGTATCTCCCTGCCGGAAGATTTGTATATTCCTTATAACTGCTTTGCTTCCATGTAGTCCACTCCCTGTTAAATTCCTTAAGAAAATATTGATACTCAAAAGTATCAGCAGGCGTTAATTCAAAAGTTAAATTATTATTCCCTGAGTTAAATATATAACTCTGTTTTAATGACTTATCCTTCTCAGTTGTACCTATAGCAATTATAATTACAGTATCAACATTTGAAATGATATTTGCCGGTGATATAATCTCCGCTGAAGAATATCCTGATTGAGCTGCCGGAGCTTCAGAAATGACCGAAAAGAAACCGGCCAAACAGAGTAAAATAAACCTTCCGGAATAAGACATAAACGATTATCTTGCTTTTTATTAATCCAAAAGTAGTACTTAATATAGTCTGGTCAAAAGGAAAGCTCAAATTTGAGTATTTTTGACCACTAAAAGAACCTAAATTTATGATAATAATCTTCGCTTCCAATAATGAAAATAAAATTAAGGAAATAAGAAGTATTCTTGGCAGCACCTTTACTCTTCTGAGTTTAAGAGACTTAAACCTCAATGAAGATATTCCCGAGAATGAACCTCTTCTGGAGGGAAATGCACTTTCCAAAGCAAGACATATTCATAACCTCACAGGCATGAATGTCTTTGCCGACGATACCGGACTTGAAATAGATGCCCTGAATGGCTTACCGGGTGTTCACTCGGCAAGATTTGCCGGCGAGAATAAAGATTCATCAGCAAATATTGAAAAAGTTTTGTCTATGCTCGTGCAGACTGAAAACCGTAAAGCAAGGTTCAGAACTGTAATTGCTCTTATCTTTGAAAAAGAAGAGTTCCTTTTCGAGGGTACTGTTGAGGGAACAATAATAACGGATAAAAAAGGAAAAGAAGGGTTTGGTTATGACCCGGTTTTTGTGCCGGAAGGAAAGGACAAAACATTCGCTGAGATGGATCTTGCTGAAAAAAACGCTATTTCGCACCGGGCCAGAGCATTCGAAAAATTAAGAGAGTTTTTGAATCAGTTTAAGGAAGAAGACGGATGTGGAAAGTAGGTCTTCCAACCAATTATTTTAATAAATGAGAAGAATTTTAATCATATCTTTATTACTCTTGTTAATAAAGGAATCCTCCTCCCAAACGCCTGCTGGATCGTGGTCCGATCATCTTATATATAACACATCCAAATCTATTGCCGTCGGATTAACAGAAGTATATTCTTCCACCGGATCTTCAATACTTGTTTATAATAAAGGATATGCTGATTTGAGGAAGATGTCGCGTATTAACGGACTTACAGAGAGCGGAATAAGCACAATTGCCTGGTCGGAAGAGAACAAAACGCTTATAATTGGCTATTCGAGTGCAAATATTGACCTGGTTAAAAACAGTAAAATTTATAATATCCCTGATATAAGCAGAAAGTATATTCCGGGAAACAAACAGATAAACCGTATAAGAACAAATGGGAAATACGCCTATCTGGCAAGCAGTTTCGGAATAGTTGTCCTTGACATAAATAAAAGGGAGATTTATGATACCTGGAATCCGGGAAACGGTTCAGCAAATTCTGATGTTTGGGATATTGCTTTTGGAAATGGTAAAATCTATGCCGCCACCAGTAACGGAGTTTTTTCTGCGGACCTCTCTAATCAGGGATTAGCATATTTCGGTAATTGGAATCTTATCACAAATCTTCCTGCTCCAACCGGGAAATATACATCACTTGTATTTTCCGGAGGTAAGCTATATGTAAATCTGTCAGCTCCTTACTCAGGTGGCGATTCAGTTTATATTGTTGATGGAGGAAGTTCACCTTTTTTTTATATTCCCGGAGTTTATAATACATCTTTCGACCTGGCATCAGATGGGTTTACTATTACTTCTTCAACACTTATAAAATATTATAGCAGCAACGGTTCACCTAAAGAATCCATTTCCTCTTACAAAAATTTGACCCTGATACCAAAATTTTCTCAGGCAATAGTTGATAATGGTGATATATGGATTGCAGATATTAATTCTGGTCTGATAAAAGGTGAAAATATGTCCGTTTTTACTGCATTAACCTTCCCGGGTCCCGTTTCAAATAATGCTTATAATATCACATCTCTGAATGGGAAAACAATAATTTGTGGTGGAGGGGCCGATTTCTCATGGAATAATCTGGGAAGACCTCTGCAGATATCTATTCACGAAAATAATAACTGGTCTTCACTTCCATCAGGCAGTCTAAAAGATGCGATGAGAGGCCTCATTGATCCTTATAACAATAATCATTACTTTGTTTCAACCTGGGGAGGCGGATTGCTTGAATATGAAAACACTAATCTGAAAACCCACTTTGTCGGACAAACCAACGTAAGAATATGTGGGCTCGCAATGGACAAATCTAAAAACCTATGGATAACTCAAACAGGAGTCGCGCAACCTATTAAAGTACTTAAGCCCGACGGTAACTGGATTGTTAATCCTGTAACAATAGATGCCCCGACCATCGGAGATATTATAATTGCAAAAAACGGGTATAAGTGGATTGTTCTGCCTCGCGGATATGGACTTTTCATTCTCGATGATAATAATACTCCCGATGATTTTACTGACGACAGGAATAAGAAAATGCTTGTGAAAGACAGTGACAATAAGATATTTTCATCGGTTTATTCAATCTCAGAAGATCTTGATGGCAATATTTGGGTTGGAACTGATCAGGGTCCGTTAATCTATTACAATCCGGAAAAAGTATTTAACGAAGATCTGAAAGCATTTCGTATAAAAATACCCCGCAACGACGGAACCGGCTTAGCTGATTATATGCTGAAAACAGAAATTATTTCAACTATAGCAGTTGACGGGGCTAATAGAAAATGGCTCGGCACATACAGTTCAGGAGCATACCTTCTCTCCTCCGATGGTACAACACTTATAAAGAATTACAATGAACAAAACAGTCCTATCCTTTCCGATTCTATTTTAAGCCTTTCTGTCGATAATAAAACTGGTGACGTTTGGTTTGGAACTTCAAAAGGAATTCAATCTGTAAGAAATGATGCTATTGCCGGCGGTGAAAAATTTATGAATGTTTATACTTTTCCTAATCCTGTACGGGAAGATTTTACCGGGGACGTTACCATAACAGGGCTAATGCGCGATTCGCAAATAAGGATAACCGATATAAGCGGGAACCTTGTATATGAAACCTCTTCTAATGGCGGGTTTGCAACCTGGGATCTGAAAACCTACAATGGAAGAAGGGTATCTACCGGGGTATATCTGGTATTCTGTGCCAGTAATGACGGCACTGAATCTGCTGTAACAAAGATGCTGGTAATAAGGTAGAACCTATTCCGTTATCAAACTTTGAATCCTTTCTATCTGAAGTTGTTTATTTACCTCTCTCAGACTTCTGGCTGTCTGTGTAAAATACTGATGACCCGAAATGAATTTTACCTGAATCTTATTCCAGTCATTCAGCGAGCCCATTTTGTTCTGAGCCTTAAGCTCCTCATAAAGTGTGTTGGAAACCGGAATGAAATCGCTTCTCCCAAGGTAATCGAGATCAGAATCACATATTATATTTTCCAGAAGGTTTGTAGGTCGTGGTGGCAATTTTGTTGACATTATTATAGAGCAAATGCGCTCAATCTGTTCAGCAGAATAATTGTATTTCGGGAGGATCTCCTTTGCTATTTCAGTGCCGTAGAACTCGTGGTTATCATAGGCGATTGTGTGGCCTGCATCATGAAATAACCCTGCTGTTTTTAAAAGCAATATCTCTTCATCAGTACATCCCTCACCCCAGCCGATAAGTTCTACTTCCGTAACCACATCAACTGTATGTTTCACATTATGATAAAATAAATAATCGGGTAATTCCTTTTCAAGCTTATCAAGAATGATCTCCTGCATATCAGTAAACTGAATAAGTCCGAATTTTATTCTGAAGGCTTCATTTGGCAATATCCCCTTACCATCGACAGAGAATTCTGATTTTAGGCCTTTAACCCTGTACATCTGCAAATCTCCTTTATATTTAACAGGTAATTTGCCAAAATATTCACACTCAAAAAATTCTTTCACCAATTCATACGCCATAACTGAGATAAGAATTGATGCGTTATCAGAAACAGCTTCTACCCGACTTGCTGTATTGACTGTATCTCCCTTAATATCATAGTTAACTTTCTTTTTACCTGATATTGTGGCTGTAACCGGACCTGTATGAATACCTATTTTCAAATCCCAGATATGTTTATTCCTTCCTTTTTGGATCATTTCAAACTTCTCAAGGAAATTCCGCATCTCCATTGCTGCCATAACAACTTCGACAGGGTTTGTTATATTTTTAACAGGGATTCCGCCTGCACACATGAATGTATCGCCTATGGTTTTAATCTTTTCAATTTTAAACCTTGTAACAATTGCATCAAACTCGAAGAGTATTTCATCCAACTCATCCATCACAGCCGATGAATCCATCCCTTCAATAAGTTTGGAAAAGCCATGTATATCTGCAAACAGAACAGTAGTCATATTGAATTTAAGCGAACTCTCTTTCTTTTCTCCATCACTTGCATCCTTCAGACTTTCCGGCGAAAGCTTTTCATAAAGCGCTTTAACTTTTTCATTTTCCCTGGTCAGCTTTTCATTTAGCTTCTCAAGATTTTTTAACTGCTCCTCAATATCCTGGTTCTGTTTGGCAAGCTTTGCTATCCTCTTTACAAACTCTTCTTTATTTGATACTGCCATAATAGAGTTGATTGATCAGTAAATATAATAATTTTATCTTTGAATAAATCATCTTCAGATATGCTTGAGAAAACCAGGGCAATAGTTCTTAATCAGATAAAATATACTGATTCCGGTATTATTGCCCGTTTGTATACAAGAAAGTTTGGCAGACAATCTTTCCTGATAAAAGGGATGAGAAATAAAAAAACCGGAAAGCACAATATCCAGTTTCAGCCGATGTTCATCCTCGACCTCGAGATGAATTATAAGTCGAACCGTGAAATGCAGATACTTAAAGAGTTTTCAGTTTCATTCACACCTTATAACATTCATTCAAATATCAAAAAAAGTTGCGTCGCAATTTTCCTGGGTGAAGTTTTGACTTCAGTACTTAAAGAAGAAAGCCCGCATGAAGAGATGTTCGATTTTATTGAGGAATCTATTATCTATTTCGATGGGTGCAAAGAAGGTTTTGCTAATTTCCATATAGCATTTCTGGCCGGCCTTAGCAGTTATCTTGGGTTTGAACCCGGAATCAGAATGAATAGCAGCGATTCATATTTTGATATGACAAATGGTACGTTTGTTCCTCTGCCTCCTGTTCATGGTAACTATGCAAATGCAGAAATTTCAAGTCTTCTGGCAGAATTTTTCATAGTCTCATATGATAATATCAGCAATATTTCTCTTACAGGTGCTCTGCGGAACGAAGTCCTTGATACTCTCGTCAGATATTACTCACTTCATCTTCCGGGACCAAAAAGAATAAAATCGCTTGAAGTGCTGAAAGATGTTTTTAGCTAAATGTTAAATCATATCCCTGAAGTTTTTTATCTATCTTAGTCGACTAACTGATTACAAGATGGCTATTATTCCCTCAATAATTAACTGGTTGAATGTAAAGCGTATAAGTCAGATAGAGCTGTTTAAAAAATATCCTGTTGAAACTCAGCAGGAAACATTTAGCCAGCTTATTGCAAAAGCTGCATCAACTGAATGGGGAAATCAATTTAATTACTCATCCATCACATCAATCAGGGAGTATCAATCGAGGGTTCCGGTACAGACATACGAAAAAATTGTTCCATATGTTGAACGACTTCGAAAGGGGGAGACCAATCTTTTATGGCCGGGGGAGATAAGGTGGTTTGCGAAATCGTCCGGTACCACTTCGACAAAAAGCAAATTTATTCCCATGAGCCGCGAAGCTCTCGAAGATTGTCATTACAGGGCGGCGAAGGATATACTGGCCATCTACACTCTGAACAGACCAAACACCGGCATCTTCTCAGGTAAATGCCTTACCCTCGGAGGAAGTCATAAAATAAATCAGTTCAATAATGATTCATTATATGGCGACCTGTCTGCAATACTTATCGAAAATGCGCCTTTCTGGGTCGAAATTATCAGAACCCCGAAACAGAAGATTGCTCTTCTTGAAGATTTCGAGACAAAGCTCGACATGATTACTAAATCAGCTGTAAACGAAAATGTTACAAATATTTCAGGTGTTCCTTCATGGTACCTGGTCTTAATAAAACAAATTCTTGCTCATACAGGAAAATCAAATCTTCTGGATGTCTGGCCAAATCTGGAGGTCTTCTTTCATGGAGGAATAAGTTTTACTCCTTACCGGGAACAGTATAAAAAACTCATTGCCGGAACTCAGATGAATTATATGGAAACATATAACGCTTCCGAAGGATTCTTCGGAATACAGGATGACCCAACGCAAAGTGATATGCTACTGATGCTTGACTATGGAATTTTCTATGAATTCATTCCAACCGATAAAATCAACACCGACTCCCCAGCAGCCTATACGCTTGGGGAAGTTGAAAAGGGTATAAGTTATGCAATTATTATTTCAACCAATGGCGGCCTTTGGAGATATATGATTGGAGATACTGTCATTTTTACCTGTCTCAATCCCTACAGGTTCATAATATCTGGCCGGACAAAACAATTTATAAATGTATTTGGCGAAGAGGTGATAATGGACAATGCAGATAAAGCTGTGGAATTGGCCTGCAAAAATACAGGTACAATAGTTTCGGAATATACTGCCGGTCCGATATTCATGGATAGCTTTTCAAAGGGATCGCATGAATGGATAATTGAATTCGAAAAGGAACCCCTCGATATTAATCAGTTCATTGAAAGCCTTGATGAAGCCCTTAAATCGGTTAATTCCGATTACGAGGCAAAACGGTATAAAGACCTAAACCTTGTAAAACCTGTTATCAGGACAGTTCCCTTGGGAACATTTAATAATTGGCTCAAGATCAAAAATAAATTAGGCGGACAGAACAAAGTTCCGCGACTCTCAAATACACGGGAGTATATTGAGGATCTGTATTTGATAGCTGGCATAAAAAATGCCTGAAGACAGCCTTCTGAGCTTCTGCGTGGCTTTGCCCCTAAATGAGGTTCAATCATCAGCTTTTTGCCCCCTGCCCCCTAAAGGGGGTTCAATCACTTTTATATCTGAATCTTAGCCCCCCTTCAGGGGGGTTGGGGGGTTAAAAGGCAGAGAACAAGATATGGGTGAAAGCAAAAAGGGCAAAAAATGAATTAAAACTCTTGTCACATATTTCAATAAAACAGTCAAACCTTAATCAATTATTACTAATTTTATAACCTTTAACTTTAATTTTCTCCCCTATGCATATAGCTATTGCCGGAAATATCGGATCGGGTAAAACAACGCTGGCAGGTTTGCTGGCGAAACAATTTAATTGGCAGGCTCATTATGAAGATGTTGACGACAACCCTTATCTGAACGATTTCTATGAAGATATGCAACGTTGGTCGTTTAACCTGCAGATCTATTTTCTTAATTCACGATTCAGCCAGATTCTGGAAATAAGAAAATCGGATAAGACCATCATTCAGGATAGAACCATTTATGAAGATGCTTATATATTCGCACCTAATCTTCATTCTATGGGGCTGATGTCGACCCGTGACTTTGATAATTATTCAAGACTTTTTAAGATGATGAGCTCGCTGGTTCAGCCACCTGATCTGCTCCTGTACCTTAGGGCATCCGTTCCTACGCTGGTTAACCAGATTCAGAAACGAGGCCGCGAATATGAAAGCTCGATCCGGATTGATTATCTGAAAAGACTAAACGAACGGTACGAAGCCTGGATGGAATCATATAATCTGGGAAAGGTCCTTATTATTGAGGCCGACCACTACAATTTCCCGAATAATAATGACCATCTGAGCGAAGTAATTGATAAAATAAATGCAGAACTTCACGGACTTTTTAAATAAAATATTAAATTTAAGTTAGTTTAATTACAAATAAACAGTCATAAAAATAAAATCTTTATTTACCATGAAATCAATCAAGTTTTTAGTAATCTTTATTGCTATTACTCTATTATCTGTCAACCTGCCCGCACAGCTTGACCTGACAAAACCAGCCCCATTAGATCCTGATATCAGAATCGGAAAGCTAAAAAACGGTTTAACCTATTTTATCAGGAAAAACAATGAGCCCGCGAAAAGAGCCAGCTTTTATATTATTCAGAATGTTGGTGCAATACTTGAAAACGACGACCAGAACGGACTTGCACACTTCCTTGAGCACATGGCATTAAATGGAACAACACATTTCCCCGATAAAGGTATTATTAGCGGTCTGGAAAAACATGGCGTAGCCTTCGGAAGTAATATTAATGCCTATACAGGTTTTGATGAAACTGTGTATAACCTTAGCAACGTACCGGTTGATGCTCCCGGTCTTGTCGACACATGTATTCTGATATTAAACGATTGGTCGCATTATATTACTCTCTCTGATAAAGAGATCGATCTCGAACGCGGGGTAATTGCTGAGGAATGGAGGACTAGTAAGAATGCAAGCAGACGAATGATTTTTGAAGTAATACCGGTAATCCTTAAAGGCTCAAAATATGCTGAAAGAGATATTATCGGGAATATTGATATAATTAAAAACTTCTCCTATAATACTTTAAGAAATTACTACCACCAATGGTACCGGACAGATCTTCAGGCAATTGCTATTGTTGGCGATATTAATGTCGATGAGGTGGAAGGAAGAATAAAGTCCCTCCTCTCAAATATTCCGGTAGTGGAAAATCCTTCACCGCGAAATCCTGTTGAAGTGCCATACCATAAAGAAACTAACTTCGTTCTTGCTCAGGATAAAGAAGCTCCTCAAACTTCTGTTTCTATAGTAGTGCTTCAGAAGGCAGTTCCAGCTGAAAACAAAAACCTGAAATATATCCGCGACAGTCACGTCATCTCTCTAATGAATTCAATGATAAATACCAGAATTGGTGAACTCTTACAGAAAGAAAATCCTCCATTTGTTACTGGTTCCGTATCATTCGGGGGGTACTATGCAAGAGGATACGATGCCTTTTCAATAAGCGCAACTGTAAGGAAAAATGAGGAAGGAAAGGCACTCGAAGCAGTTTATACTGAAGCTGAAAGAGCCCGCAGGTTTGGTTTTACTTCAGGTGAACTTAGTCGTGCAAAAGCTTCCATGCTGGCTTCATTTGAGACTAATTACAAACAGAAAGATAAAATTGACAATGATTCCTATGTTGGAGGTATTCAGAGTTATTTCCTTACCGGGGAACCACTTACTACAATCGATTTCGATTTCGAATTCCTTAAGCAGGTAATTGAGGGTATAACACCTGAGGAGATATCGGCAAGATTTAAAGAAGTAATGATTGATGAGAACAGAACTATAGTAGTCCAGGGCCTCGAAGGAGCAGATATAAAGCATCTAACAGAACAAGAGGCGTTAGATATAATCACGAAGGTTAAAAATTCCCAGCTTACTCCCTACGAAGACAAATCACTGGGAGAATCGTTGATTAGTGAAGAGTTGAAAGGATCAAAAATTGTTAAAACGGTGCCACTTCCGCAGTTTGACGCTGTGGAATGGACCCTTGGAAATAATACAAAAGTTATTTACCGAAAAGCCGGATACGAAAAAGATAATGTTCTTCTCACTGCCTTCAGTTTCGGAGGGATATCCAAACTCGATAATAATCTGGTTTTGTCAGCAAATATGCTTCCGGCAGTTGTTCCAATGTACGGTGCTGGTCAATATGATAACATTACTCTGCAAAAAATGCTGGCAGGCAAAAAAGCAGGTGTTTCCATGGCGCTAAGTGAAACGACAGAATCTATAAGCGGGTCCTCAACTCCAAAAGATTTTGAGACAATGATGCAGCTCCTTTATCTTCGTTTGGCTCATCCACGATTCGATAAAGTAGCTCACGATGCCATCATCGGCAGATACACAGCATATATTGGAAACATGGAAAAGGATCCGAATAAGATAAAAAGCGATAGCATCTCATTAATAACCACGGGTTATAATCCGAGAACACCAATTCTGACAAAAGAGTCAATTAGCAAAATATCACTTGATGACATTAAGAAAATATATACTGACCGTTTCAACAGTGCCGATGAATTTACATTCTTTATTGTGGGTAATATCGGCCAGGATACAGTAATTCCGATGGTTGAAAAGTATATCGGTTCTCTGCCATCGCAGGGAAGAAAGGAAACCTGGATAGACAGAAAAATAGAACAACCAAAAGGCAAAATAACCCGCGAAATAAGTATGCCACTGACCATTCCAAAAGCTACTGTATTCATTTCGTTTGCAGAGTCTATGAAATATACACCATATAATTACCTTGGCCTTGAAGTTATTAAAGGTATTCTCGATCTTGTTTATACAGAAAAAGTGAGGGAAGATGAAGGGGGAACTTATGGTGTAATCGTATCGCTGTCAGAACAAAAAAGACCCATAGAGCTGGGAGAGGGCGTCATTACCTTCGATTGCGATCCTGCACGTGCCAACGACATGAAAACAATTATTTACCGGGAACTGGATAACCTTATAAAAAACGGACCCAACCAGCAGAATCTCGATAAAACGGTCAGTAACATCTTGAAAACCAGAGATGAAAATAAAATGCATAACGCCTATTGGAGCAGTGTTTTAAGCAGGTATTACAGTTACGGTATTAACTCAAACGATCCGGCTAACTATGAGAATATCTTAAAGTCATTTAAAATTAATGATATCAAAAAGATTGCCGCTGAAATGTTCGGGAAGGCTGATGTCGTAGATCTGATTTTTAAACCATCTAAATAATTAATCACATTATTATGAGTTCAACACGAAGAGATTTTATTAAGACTGCGTCTGTTCTGGCAGCCGGAAGCGTTTTCTCTTTCGATGCATTGTCTAAAGCAAGGATGGGCGTTTCTCCCAACGACAAGATTCAGGTCGGCCTGATTGGCGCAAATGGTATGGGATTCAACGATCTGACATCATTCCTGAAAAACCCTGAAGTTGAGTGTGTAGCACTATGCGATATTGATCGCAACGTGCTTAACAAGCGTACCGACGACCTTGTAAAACTTGGGTTTCCACGGCCAAAACTATATGTTGATTACCGTAAGATGCTCGAAAATAAGGATATCGACGTTGTAATAATAGGAACTCCCGACCACTGGCATTGCCTTATTATGGTTGATGCCCTCGAAGCCGGGAAACATGCTTATGTTGAAAAACCTATCGGCAATTCCATTGCAGAAATAAACATTATGCAAAAAGCCGTTCAAAAACATGGAAAAATTGTCCAGGTAGGGCAGTGGCAAAGAAGCCAACCTCATTTTGTTGATGCTGTTAATTATCTGAGATCCGGGAAACTCGGACGTATACGCACCTGTAAGGCCTGGTCGTATGTCGATTGGAAAGGTGCCGTTCCTAAAGTAGCCGATTCGGCTGTTCCCGATGGAGTAGACTATAACATGTGGCTCGGCCCGGCTTCAAAACGTCCTTTCAACAAGAATCGCTTTCACTATACCTTCCGTTGGTATTGGGATTATGCCGGAGGCCTGATGACGGATTGGGGCGTACACCTTATCGATTACATTTTATATGGTATGGGTAAAGCGATTCCCGAATCAGTAATGGCAATAGGAGGGAAATATGCTTTTCCTGATGATTCTATGGAAACACCCGATACCATGACTGCCGTTTATGATTTCAAGGACTTTACAATGATTTGGGAACAAACAATAGGAATCGGACTCGGAAACTGGAAAAGACCTCACGGGATGTCTTATATAGGCGAAAACGGAACACTTATCCTCGATCGCAATGGATGGGAAGTGGTTCCTGAAAAAACAAAAATTGAAGCCCTGCCTGTACAGAAAAATGTAGGCATTGGACTCGATATTCATGTAAAGAATTTCCTCGAATGCCTCAAAAACAATACCCCTAATAAACTAAATGCAGGTATTAATGTAGGTAGGGATGTGGCTCTTGTTGCCCAGATGGGGAATATCGCATTCCGCACAGGAGAGAAAGTATATTGGGACGATGCAAAACAGTCTTTTAAAACCTCTGCTCCCAATAAGTTAATAGTACCTGAATATCACAATGGGTGGACACTGCCAAAGTATTAAGGCATTGCTACTCAATTACTGTGACATTTTTGAACGTGCTGTTATAAGTGTCGTATAAAGCTCCTGTCTCGGAACAGATGCCAAGCCTGTAAACTCCGGTTGCCAGGTCTTCAATTGTAAAGTGACAATCTACTGAAATTGTATCACCTGCATTTAGTATTGAAATATTGTCAGGCAGCTGAAGGTTCTTTTTAGCCTGCATGATACCGTTCTTAATAAATGCAATTTGAAATACTACCGGGAATTCTTTTTTCATAAAA